>WFPM01000069.1 GCA_015487635.1 Rhodothermus sp. | reverse complement strand
GCCGTCCAGCGGCCAGGCCCGAGCGCCTTCGCCTCGCACGGCCGTAAAGACCACGCCCCGGGGTGTCTCCGCGCCGGGCACAAGCGGCAGGTTCGGGCAGGCCAGCGCAGCTACCTGCACCTGTCCCTCCACGACGAGCGCCAGCGCGATGGCGTACTGGTCGCCGCGCAGGAAGCCTTTGGTGCCGTCGATCGGATCCAGTGTCCAGAAGCGCGGGCGGTAGGCCGTCAGGTTGCCACGGTCGATCCAGGCGCACACCGCTTCGGCTGTGGCGTCGGGCACCAGGCGCCGCACCTCGGTCACAACGCGGTCCAGCAGCGCCGCCTGGGCGGGCTCCCGCAGCGCCGCGCTGTCCTCTTCGGCCATGACCGGATCGTCTGGAAACGCCTCGGCCAATCGCCGGCAGATGAGCGCCTGGCTGCCGAAGTCGGCCACCGTGACTGGACTCCGGTCTTTTTTCTCCAGCACATCGGGTCCGATGGCCGCCTGGACGTTGCGGCACAGCATGGCCGCCTCACGTACGGCCGCCAGCGCCACCTCGAGTTCTCGCTCAGACATGATGGTTGCCGAATTGACTTTGCAAAAAAACGCCGGGATGCGACAAGATACGCATCCCGGCGCCCGGTTGCTGTGAACCGCGTGTCAACTATCTCACCTCTGTATGATGCACGCACATTCTGATTGGCAGATGTTTTATGGCGAAAGGCTGCCCGCCACCGTCACAAAGAAACCGCCGCCCACCGGTTCGGCCGCCATGTCCAAACGCTCAATCAGCACTGAAAGCATATACGCGCCCGACTCCACATCCCCTCCCACCGAAAACACGGCACGTCGTAGGTGCTTACTGCCCGACCCGGCAAGCTCCATAGATACCATCACCTGGGCTCTTCCGGCTCCCGCATGGCCTGGATCGGGCATTCGAGGGGCTGAAGCATGCCGCAGTGCACCACCAGCAGCGTGGCCTCTTTCCCCACATGCACCGGCTTGGCACCCCCAGATCGTGTCGATCTCCGTTGCCAGCGAATGCGGACGCTCCTCCACTCTCACCAGACATCCGCTCGGCAACAAACTCAGCGCTCCAAACACCCACCATATGCCGGGCTGACTGCGCATGTTCTTTGTTTAAGTCCGTGTCTTGCCCGAATGCGCCTCAAACTTCTGCCGACCCTTCCGAGGCATGCAGGAGCTCCCAGAAGCCTCGCGGATCAAGAATACGAGGTCGCTTTACACGGCCGGCAAGATCAAGCAACTCACGATCTCCGGTCACCAGCACATCGGCATTCCCCGCAATCGCTGCTGCCAGTACCCTGCGGTCATTTGCATCCAGGGGCAGGTCCGGCAATGCTTCCGGCGCTGAGACTACCGGATAACCCCGAAGCAACGCCTCGACCTTTTGCACCTCTTCTTCTGAAATGTCAAACTTCTCCCGCAGCACGCGCCGCAATTCTTCAAGCACGACCTCGGCCACGATCAGTTCGTGTCGAGTAAGTACCAGACGCACCAGGTCGGCGCATAGCCCCCGGGTTGCCAGCGCACTGACCAGTACGTTTGTGTCGAGGAAGACTTTCACGACACCTCGGCAAAAACATCGTCGTCGGTCAGATAGCCGCGCTTTTCTGCCTCTGGAAGAATCCGGCTGCGGAGCGCCTCGAACTCAAGCAAAGCCAGGTAACGCCGGAGCGCCTCACGTACAATATCACTGCGCCGCCGTCCGGACCATTCGCTGGCCTCCCGGAGCTTCTGCGCCAGCTCCTCATCAATGCGCAATGTCAGGATGGTGCTCATCGCTTACTTCGGAAGAATGTATTGCGCTGTAATACATTCTGTCCGACTGCAAAACGGCTTTCATGTTTCCCTCGTTTTCGTTGAGGTGCGCCGCCTTACTCCGTCGCGGCGGGCACGGCCACGGGCGGCAGCCGCAACGCCAGCACGGCTTCGTTGAAGGCCGGCAGTTCACGCTCGACCACCTCCCGGTAGCGGGCCAGCCAGCTGTCAATCTGCGCCACCAGCTCGTTTTTGACGGCCACGGCCTGATCCGTGGGTCGGAAGTCGCCTGTGCCCACCACGCCCATCAGCGCGGCCAGCTTATTGTTCAGCCGGATCGGGAAGTTCAGCGGGTCCTGCGGCGCCCGATTCTTCGTCTGGTACAAAGCTTCTTCCACCCGGGTGAGCTTCTGGATAATGGAGCGTCCCTGTCGGCGCAGCGCCGCACCCGTCGAGTCGTTCGGCAACCGCCCGATCACCTCCCGGAGATCCTGCCGGATTTCCCGGATGTGTTTGATCGTGCGGTGCACTTCCGAGAGCTTGTCGCGCACCTCCATCAGGAAGGCGAACTGCGCCTGCAGGTCCTCGTCGGTGGCCGTGCTGCGTGGATCCTTGAGCAGCCGGAACGTCTGTTCCTGCACCTGATCGCCCACGGTCAGCCGCACCCGGTAGGTACCCGGCGGGGCCAGCGGTCCCCGGAGGCTGGCCGCCCACATGATCAACCCCTCAAATCCTTCGGCATTCGGGTAGCGCATATCCCAGACGAACTTGTTGCTGCCGGCCCGTACCTCCAGCCGGTCGCGTCGCTCTTTTGCATTGGTGGCGAATGTGCGGATCACGTCGCCGTCTTCCTCCAGAATTTCCAGTTTTACGACCGTGGCAGTATCCGGCTTTTCTTTCAGATAGAAGAAGATCGCCACGCCTGCCGGCGGATTTTCTCCCAGCCCGCCTGGCGGCCGACGCCCGAATCCCCCCCGCAATCGGTAGGTGTCTTTGGGTTTGAAGAGAATGACATCCTGGCGGGCCAGCTCGGGGGTGAGCTGGCGAAGCACCTCCAGGTGATCGAGCACCCAGAAGCTCCGTCCCTGCGTGGCCACGATCAGGTCGGTGCCCTTAACGGCCAGATCCGTGATGGGCACGATCGGCAGATTGAGCTGGAACGGCTGCCAGTGCTCTCCGTCGTCGAAGGAGATATACAGGCCGCTCTCGGTCCCGGCGTAGAGCAGGCCCGGACGCTCCGGGTCGGCCCGGATGACGCGCGTGAAATGATCTTCGGCAATTCCGTTGGTGATCTTCTGCCAGGTGCGACCGTAGTCCTTGGTTTTGTAGAGATAGGGTCGGAAGTCGTCCCACTTATACATGGTGGCCGCCACGTAGAGACCACCCGGGTTGAACGGATCGGGCTCGATGCTATTGATCTGGATCCATTCAGGCATGATCGAGGGAGGCGGCGTAACGTTCTGCCAGGTTTTGCCGCCGTCGCGTGTCAGGTAGATGAGCCCGTCGTCCGAGCCGGTCCAGATCACGCCGGGTTCATGCACCGACTCGGCCAGCGCGAAGATCGTCCCGTAGTACTCCACACTGGTATTGTCCTTCGTGATGGGTCCGCCCGAGGGCCCCATCTTGGTTGTGTCGTTGCGGGTCAAGTCCGGGCTGATCTGCTCCCAGCTCTGGCCCTCGTTGGTGGTTTTGAAGAGCACGTTGGCGGCCGCGTAGAGCACGTTGGGATCGTGCCGCGAGAAAAGAATGGGAAAGTTCCAGTTGAAACGGTATTTCAAGTCTTTGGCACCGTGGCCCATGGGGTTGTCGGGCCAGATGTCAATCCGGCGACGCTGGCGAGTCCGGTGGTCATAACGTTCCAGGTATCCGCCATACGATCCGCCATAGACGATTTCCGGATCCTTAGGATCGGGGGCGAGCCAGCCGCTTTCACCGCCGGCCGTCGGCTCCCAGTCACGTTCGGAAATGCCGGGGCCGTCCGAGCGGCTGTAGATGCGCACGGTCGAGTTGTCCTGCTGCGCCCCGTAGATGCGGTAGGGGAAGACGTTGTCGGTCGTAACGCGGTAGAACTGCGCCGTGGGCTGGTTGTAGTAGGTGGTCCAGTTCTCGCCGCCGTCGTAGGTCACCTGCGCACCGCCGTCGTCGGCGATGATCATGTGCTGCGGGTTGTCCGGATCGATCCACAGGTCGTGGTGATCGCCGTGTGGCGTACGGATGCGCGTGAAGGTGCGGCCGCCGTCTTTCGACTTCCAGAAGCCCACATTCAGCACATAGACGACGTCCGGGTCTTTCGGGTCGGCCACGATGTGGCTGTAGTACCAGGCCCGCTGGCGGAGATTGCGGTCGTCGTTGACGCGCCGCCAGGTCTTACCACCGTCATCGGACCGAAACACGCCGCCTTCGTGCGCCTCGACGATCGCGTAGAGCCGGTCGGGATCGGCCGACACGGTGATGCCGATCTTTCCGATGGGCGGCTCGGGCATGCCTGGGTTGCGCGTCAGTTCCACCCAGGTGTCGCCCCCGTCGGTGCTCTTCCAGAGGCTGGAGCCTTCGCCGCCGCTCTCGAAGCTGTAGGGCGTGCGCCGGAAGCGCCAGAACGTAGCGTAAAGGATGCGCGGGTTCGTGGGATCCATTGCCAGGTCCACCGCGCCCGCATCTTCGCTTACGAACAGAATCTGCTCCCAGGTCTTGCCGCCATCCTTGCTTCGATAAACGCCCCGCTCTTTATTCGGTCCAAAGGCATGGCCCATAACGGCCACGTAGACCAGATCGGGGTTGCGCGGATGGATTACGATGTCGCCGATGTGCCGGCTGTCCGGCAGCCCGATGAACGTCCACGTCTTGCCGGCGTCGGTCGATTTCCACATGCCGTAGCCGTGCGAGACGTTGCCGCGGATCGACTCCTCCCCACCGCCCACGTAGATCACGTTCGGGTCCCACTCGCTCACGGCAATGGCGCCGATCGAGCCGCCGAAATAGCCGTCCGAGATGTTCTGCCACGACTGGCCGCCGTCGGTGCTTTTCCAGACGCCGCCGCCCGTTCCGCCGAAGTAGTGTACGAGCGGCTGACCGCGCACACCCGTGACGGCCGTCGAGCGGCCGCCCCGGAAGGGACCGATCATGCGAAAGTGCAGCGTGTCGAACAGAGCCGGATCGTAGCCATGGGGAGGCTGCGGAATCTGTTGCTGCGCCCACACACCTGGCTCAGGCAACAGCAGAAACGCCAGCAGGAGCAGAAAACCGTAGCGCATGGCCGGATCAAAATCTGGTGAACGCTTCCGGCATAATGTAAGCCCTTCCGAAAACAAGCGCCAGTACAAAAAACGCGGACTCCCTGGAGAGTCCGCGTCTGTTTTCATAGCCCGAGGGCCGGTGTTTACTCGTTGGGCATAGCCGGCATACGGGCGGCATCCGAAGGCGGTCGGGACTGCTGCTGCAGGGCCCGCATGTCGTTGTACTTCGAAGGGCATTTCATCAGGATCTCGCGGGCGTGGAACACCTCGCCTTCCATCCGACCCATCACCACAAGCTGCTCGGCATCCTCGAAGTTGGCCGGCTTGGGGTTCGGATACTCGACACGTCGCACCGTGCCCTCTGCATCCCGCATGTAGAACGTGAACACGTTCCGTGCCGGATCGTAACGCACGGGCTGCTCGCGCACCCACTGGCCCACCACGTGCGCCTCAGACCCGCTGGCTGCCGCTTCTTCAAAATTCATGTACCCGCCCACCTTTTCACCAAAGCTCAGCATGACCAGGGCGAAAAAGCCGCCCAGCAGAACGACACCGACAACCGTTTTCATCAACCGCTTATTCATGACGACAACTCCGTGTTGGCTTCCGGGAGACGTTCCTGCAACGTGCGTTCCAGGCGGTTAAGTTTCCGATCGGTTCGGAAAATGAACAAAATCAATCCGAACCAGATGATCAGCACGACGGCCAGCACCACGTAGAGCTTGTCTTCGGCCAGCATGACGCGCTCGATGCCCTGCGGGGGCTTCGTGGGGACGGCCGCCGTGGCCCAGAGCGTATCGTAGGGCGTGGCTATGCCCGTCGTGTCGGTCAGCGCCTGCAACTTCATGACTTTGCCTCCAGCATGGTGGCTTTGCGCATTTCCAGTCGCCGCTCCAGCAACGCCAGCCGCACCCGCTGCGTGTAGAGCACCCAGAACAGCCCGATGAACCCGAGCACGGCCGGATAGAACACCAGCCGCATGATCGGATGCGTGATGTCGCTGAAGGCCGGGTTGCCCTCGGCGCCCGGATGCAGGCTTTCCATCTGGCGCGGCAGTACGTACAGCAGAAACGGCATGGTAACAAAGGCGAACAGGTTGTAGACGGCCGCTACACGCCCGCGCTTTTCGGGATCCTCGACGGCGCTTCGGAGCACGAAATAGGCGCCGTAGATCAGCAACTGAATGACCACGAAGGATTGCTTCGGGTCGAAATTCCACCAGAGCGACGTGCCCAGATACCAAGTGAAGCGCGCCCAGACGATCCCGGTGGCCAGGCCGAGCAATCCGAAGACGATACCCACCCGCGCCGCCTCCCGCGCCCGCAGATCTCGAATGGGATCGCCTGATTGCAGGTAGCGCAGCGAGTGGTAGGCCGACACCAGCGCGGCGGCCATCAGCGTGAACCACATCGGCACGTGGAAATACAGGTTGCGCGCCGTGTGCTCCAGGATGTGAATCCGGGGAATGCGCAGCAGGAAGGCCCCCAACACGACAAGCGTCAGCCATACGAAGACGGCGTTCCGGATCAGCCGGTAGCGCCTCAGGTTCACGATGGATGCCGATTCGGCCATGGTCAGTCCAGCCAGATGTAATCGAACAGGAGCACGGCCGCCGTGATGACGGCCCCCCCGAAGCCCACAAGCGTCAGCAACTCGTCTGTGGCGGCCGCCCAGCCCTCGGCCACCAGCAGCGCGCTGCGCGTGGCCTCGACGGCCGACAGCAGCAGCGGCACGAGCACCGGAAACAGCAACACGGACAACAGGGCCCCGCGTCCGCCGGCCGCCCGCGCGATCAGGGCGCTCAGCAGCGTGGTGGCGCCCGCCAGCCCGATCGATCCCAGCACGAGCGTCAGGGCCAGCAGGCCTGGCCAGGCCACCTGCACTCGCAACAACACGGCAAACGCCCCCACCGCCACCAGGTTCAGCGCCAGCAACAGCACGAAATTCACCAGCAATTTGCCGGCATAGACGGCGCCCGGCCGCAGGTTGAGCTGCAGCAGCAGCATCGTGCCCCGCTCTTCCTCGCTGATGAAGGCCCGGCCCAGCCCGACTGCCGCGGCAAACAGCAGCACCGTCCACAACAGGGCCGCCTGCACGCGCGCGCTCAGCGGCGTCGGTCCCACCGCAAAGGCCATCACCACGAGCGCCCCCAGCGCGAACAGCAGCAGCATGTTGATCGCGTAGCGGGCCCGCAGTTCCAGCTTAATGTCCTTTTCGAAGACGGCCCAGAATCCGCGCAGCCAGGCCTTCATACAAGCAGCCGTTTCGTACCTTCCATACGAATCATTCAAAGATACAGGACCGCAGAAGAAAATCCGCCGAAGAAATGACCGAAGATCGTATGCTCGGGGCCCTGATGGGCACGGCCGTGGGCGACGCGCTGGGCATGCCCGTCGAGGGCCTCAGCCACACGAACGTCCGCACCTACTACCGAGGGATCAAGCAGTACGAGCCGGACCGACACCGCCGCGACTTGGCGGCCGGTCAGTGGACCGACGACACGCAGTTCACCTTTGCGCTTGCCTCCGCACTGACCGACTGGCTGCAGGCGACCGCCCACCCTGACCGCTTCGACGCGGCGCTTGCCGAGCGCCTCACCGCCGCCTACGTGGCACTGCTGCCCGAAGCCCGGCGCTGGGGGCCCACGAGCCGGGCGGCCGTCGAGCGCCTGGCTGCAGGCATGCCCTGGTCTGAAGCAGGCGATGCCGCACACCCGTCCAACGGCGCCGCCATGCGGGCCGCCCCGCTGGGCGTCTGGTGGGCGGCGCTCGAGGTACCCTTCGCGCAGGCACTGGCGTTCATCCGGGCCGTGCTGGAAGTCACGCACCGCCACCCCACGGCGCTGGTGGCAGGCTTCGGACAGGCCTTCGCCGTGGCCGAGGTGCTACGCACGCCGCCGGAGACGTTCGCCCCGCCGACATTCTGGAGCCGTCTCCTCGAAGCCGTACGGCGCGCCGAAGCCGAACTCGGCGATACGTCGGCCGCCTGCTCCCGGCGCCTGGCGTTGCTGACCGATCACCTGCGCGACTTTCCGCTGGATCTGCAGGACCGCTGCCACGGCACGAGCGCCCGGGCCGACGAGAGCTGGCCCTTCGCCGCGGCGATGTTCGCCCGCAACCCCGACCTGCTCGAAGCCACGCTGCTGTCGGCCATCAACGTCGGGGGCGACGCCGACACCGTGGGCGCTATGGTAGGGGCCCTGCTCGGCGCCCGGCACGGCTGGCAGGCCTTTCCCGAAGCCTGGCGCCGCGAACTGGAAGCCGCCGACCGCCTCGAAGCCACCGCGCGCGCCTTCCTTCAGGTCCTGCAGACCGTCCCCCGGCGCAACGCCCTTTCGGGCACCGCAGAAGACCTTTGAAGTAGAACTTTTTGCACAAAAAGCCGGCACACTATGAAGTTCTCTCGCATTACAGTAGACCCGGAGCAGATGGGCGGAGTGCCCTGCATCCGTGGCCTGCGCATCCCGGTGGCCACGATCGTTGCGATGGTAGCCGATGGCTTGAGCGTCGACGAAATTCTGGCCGCTTATCCTGACCTGGAGCCTGAAGATATTCGTGAAGCGCTGTTGTATGCCGCCGAAGCGGTCCGCGAACGTGAACTGCCCCTTCTATCTCCGTGAAGTTTCTGGTCGATAACGCACTGTCTCCACGTATTGCAGAAGGACTGCGATCGTCCGGATATGATGCCCGGCATGTGCGAGATTATGGCCTGCAGCATGCGTCAGATCGCGTTATTTTTGAATGCGCAGCTCGAGAAGACAGAATTCTGATCTCGGCTGATACAGATTTTGGTTTGCTGCTGGCCCAATCCGGGACATCTCGTCCTTCTGTCATTTTGTTTCATCGCACCTCCGGGCGCCGTCCCGAAGAGCAGCTCATGCTGCTGCTTAACAACCTTGCAGCTATTCGAGAAGCTTTAGCGCAGGGTAGCGTGGTTGTGTTCGAAGAACAGCGCATACGTATTCGCTCACTTCCAATTGCCGGAACACCCTGAGCCAAAAAACAACCCGTGGCGGCCGCCGAACGACCGGCCGCCACGGGTTGAGGCCATCTATGGATCGCCCACCTCAGCGCACGCGGACCATCTGGCCCGTGAACAGGACGGCGGGCGGGGCGTTGCCTCTGGCAAAACAGAACCCGGGCATGATTCCCCGCGAGCTGTTTCAGAAGATCCGGCGCCTGGAGGTGCGCACGCGCGGGCTGGTCGACAGCCTCTTCGGCGGCGAGTACCACACGGCCTTCAAAGGACAGGGGATCACCTTCGCCGAAGTGCGGCCCTACCAGATCGGCGACGACGTGCGCACGATCGACTGGAACGTCTCGGCCCGCATGGGCGCCCCCTACGTGAAGCTCTTCGAAGAAGAACGTGAGCAGACGCTGCTGCTCGTCGTCGATGTGTCGGGCTCGCAGGGCTTCGGCGTGCGCGGCCGTACGAAGCGCGAGCTGGCCGCCGAGATCTGCGCCGTGCTCGGCTTCAGCGCGCTGCGCAACCACGACCGCGTGGGGCTATTGCTCTTCACGGATCGCATCGAAGCGTTCGTGCCGCCCCGCAAGGGCCGCCGGCATGTGCTCCGGCTCGTACGCGACCTCTACGCCTGCCGGCCCGGCTCGACGCGCACAGACCTGCGCGTGGCGCTCGACTACCTGATGCGCGTGCTGCACCGCCGCGCCATCCTCCTGATCCTGAGCGACTTTCTGGACATGCCGGACTTCGAACGACCGCTGCGGGCCCTGGCCCGACGCCACGACGTGGTGGCGCTCCAGCTCCAGGATCCCGTCGAACAGACCTGGCCCGACGTGGGGCTGGTTGAACTCGTCGACGCCGAAACCGGCCGACGCCGCTGGCTCGACACGCGCAGCGCCCGGGTACGGGCCTACCTGGCCGAACAGGCCCGCCGGCAACAGGCCGAGCTGGAAGCTCGTTTCCGCCGCCTGCAGATCGACCACGTGTGCCTGCGC
Source organism: Rhodothermus sp. (assembly GCA_015487635.1). GTDB lineage: Bacteria > Bacteroidota > Rhodothermia > Rhodothermales > Rhodothermaceae > Rhodothermus. The sequence goes on along the minus strand of WFPM01000069.1, from coordinate 15,296 downwards.
ACCGACGCCGATTACGTGGAGCCGCTGCTCGCCTTTTTTCACCGTCGCAACCGCCGTCGCTGATGCGCTGCCTGCTGCTCGGACTGCTGCTCCTGCTGGGCTTGGCCGCGGCCGCACGCGGCCAGGCGCGACCGGAAGCCTACCTGTCGGCCGACACGGTGGCCATCGGCGAACGCTTCACGCTGACACTGCGCGTCGAGCGCCCGGCCACCGCCCGGCTGGAAGTGCCCACCGACAGCCTGCTGGGTGACCTGTACGTGATCGAAGGACCGTTGCGCTACAGCCGCCCGCTCGGCGCGGGTCGCCTGCGCGACAGCATCGTTTACGTGGTCACCACGTTCGCGCTCGATTCGGCGCGGGTGCCTCCCCTGCCGCTCGTGCTCCACACCGAGACCGAACGGTACCGGCTGAGCACGCCGCCGCTCCGGGTGGCCGTCCGGTCCATCGTCCCGCCGAACGCCGAAGGCATTCGCGATCTGGCGCCGCTCGTGGAGTTTCCGGCGGCCCGGTGGCCCTGGCTGGCGGGCGCCGCCCTGCTGGCACTGCTGCTCGGCCTGACCGCCTACCTCTGGCTGCGGCGACGTCGGCCGGTCGTTCCGCCTCCACCGCCACCGGCACCCCGTCCCGATCCCTACCGGGTCGCCCTGGAGCAACTGGCGGCGCTGGAGCCGCTGGCCACCCAGACACCCGTCAAGCCCTTCTATGTGGCGCTGGCCGACGTGCTGCGCGGCTACCTGGAAAATCGCTTAGCGCTGCCGGCCCGCTGCCTGACCACACGCGAACTCACCGCACACCTCGAGCGGCATCCCTCCCGACACGTGGCCGGTCTGGCCACACCGATCCGCCAGGTGCTCGAAACGGCCGACCTGGCCAAATTCGCCGGTCGCACCTACCCGCCCGAGTACAACCGCCAGGTGCTGACCATCACCCGCTCCCTGATCGAACAGCTGGAACTGAGCGTCCGGATCGGCGCTTCGATTCAGGCCAACGCGCTCCCCGTGCAGTCAACACACACCCCAACCCCATGAGCAGCACGACCTTTGCCTTTCCTCCGGAACTGATCGAACGCCTGGCGCGGGCACGCTCGGTGGCCGTGCTGACGGGTGCCGGCATCAGCGCCGAAAGCGGGGTACCGACCTTCCGCGATCCTGGCGGCCTCTGGGAACGCTTTCGACCGGAAGAGCTGGCCAATGTGCAGGCTTTCCTGCGCAATCCCGATCTCGTACAGCGCTGGTACGCCTACCGCCGCAAGCTCGTGCGCGAGGTGGAACCCAACCCGGGCCACTACGCGCTCGTGGAACTGGAGCGCATGGTACCGGACTTTACGCTCATTACCCAGAACGTGGACAACCTGCACCGCCGAGCCGGTAGCCGGCGCGTCGTGGAACTGCACGGTAACCTGCTGCGCAGCTACTGCATCGACTGCGGACGCCCGGCCGAGGAAGTGAATCTGGAAGCGGCCGCCGAAGGCAAGCCCGCCCGTTGTCCGGCCTGCGGCGGGCTGATCCGGCCAGATGTGGTCTGGTTCGGCGAACTGCTGCCTGAAGAAGCCCTGACCGAAGCCTATGCCGCCTGCGAGCGGGCCGAGGTGTTTCTGAGCATCGGCACCAGCGCCGTGGTCTACCCGGCCGCCGGGCTGCCACTCGAAGCGAAAAGGGCCGGCGCCTACGTGGCCGAAATCAACCTGCAGCCCAGTGCCATTGCAGATCAGGTCGACGCGCTGCTGCTGGGCAAGGCCGGCGAGATCCTGCCCGCGCTGGTTGAAGCCGTCCGCCAGACACGCAACACCGGCTGACGCCGCCCCGGCTTATCTGAAAAAGGCAAACAGAATGGCGAGAAGCGTGCCGAGCTGCCCCACCCAGAAAATGAACATCCACCGAATCAGGTCGGCGCGCATTCCGGCCATCTGGGTGCTCAACTTCACCTCCAGGCGAGCGACTTCTTCGGTGATGCGGCGGTCCAACCGTCTCTCCGTCTCCCCGATCAGCACCTCCAGGCGAGCGACTTCTTCGGTAATGCGGCGGTCCAGCTGTTTCTCCGTCTCTCCGATCAGCACCTCCAGCCGCTTGCCCTCTTCCATGACCCGCCGCTCGAAGCGTTCTTCCAGAATGCCCAGCAGGTTGTCCCGCTCGTGATGGGCTGCTTCGTTCAAAAGCGCGATGAGCGCCTCGACGCCCTCGTCGCCGAGCTTCTCACGCAGAACTTTCGGAACGGTCAGAATCGCCATAAGCCCGTAGCGGAAAGTGCTGCTTCAGGGGAAATTCACGTATTTTCAGGAAAGTTCCTCATCCTACTTTCTCAAAAAGGGGCGGGCCTGTTTCACGCGGGGCTGGAATCACCGTGCATTCAACAGGGCAGCATCCGGAAGGCAATCGGTGCGCTTGGCGTCGGTTCTGTTTACGCCACTACGGCTGGCGCCTTCGTGGCTTACTACAAGCCCGTGCTTCTGAGACGCAGCGCAAAGCGCCGGCTTACCAGATCTCCCCTTGTTTTCTGGATAAGTTCTGGTCAGGCATGAATGAAGCAGCGTGCAACCCCGTATCCCGCTGCTTTGGGACGCCTCTGCAGCTTGCTGATGGCTCCGGTTGAAACCCCATCGCCCGCTCCTCGTGAGACCACACACTAAAAGCTTTCGTCCATGACGTTTGCGCAGCCACAGTGGCTCTGGTTGTTGGCGCTGGTGCCGATGCTGGCCCTCGTGCGCTGGTGGCGTGCGCGTCGTCGCGGTGGGGACCTGCTCTTCAGCAGTGCGGCGCTGGTCGAGGCGGCACCGGCCACGCTCTGGAGTCGCCTGCGCGGGTTGCCGTTCGTGCTCCGGCTGACTGTGCTGACGCTGGGTATCCTGGCACTGGCCCGTCCACAGGAACGGCACGTCTTTGAAAAACGCACGGTCGAGGGACGCGACCTGATGCTCGTGCTCGACCTGTCGTCGTCGATGCTCGCGCAGGATTTTTCACCCAGCCGCTTCGAGGTGGCACGCCGCACGGCCATGCAGTTTGTCCAGGGCCGCCAGGCCGACCGGATCGGGCTCGTGGTCTTTGCCGGACAGGCCTTCACGCAGGTGCCGCCCACGCTGGACTATCGTTTTCTGCTGACCATGCTCCGACGTCTGCAGGTGGGTCGCCTCGAAGACGGGACGGCCATCGGTACGGCCATTGCCACGGCTATCAACCGGCTGAAAAACTCCGAAGCCCGCAGTAAGGTGATCATTCTGCTGACCGACGGCCAGAACAACCGGGGTGAAATCGATCCGCTGACGGCCGCCGAGCTGGCTCGTCAGGTAGGCATTCGCATCTACACGATCGGCCTCAGCGGTCGGGGCGAGGCGCCCTACCCGGTGCAGACGCCTTTCGGCACCCGCCCGCAACCCGTACCGGTCGAAATCGACGAGGCCATGATGCGCGAGGTGGCCGAAAAAACCGGCGGCCGCTACTTTCGCGCCACCGATGCGCGCACGCTGGAGGCCATCTACGCCGAGATCGACCGCCTGGAGAAAAGTCCGGTGGCCGTCACCCGCTATGAAACCGCCCGGGAGCGGTACGCCATCTTTCTGGGGCCGGCCCTGCTGTTGCTTCTGCTGGAAGTGATCCTGCGCAACACCCGACTCCGCCGCCTGGTCGTCACATGAACCTGCACTGGCTTCATCCGGAATGGCTCTGGGCGCTGGCCGCTGTGCCGGGCACGGCGCTGCTGCTGGGGTGGGCGGCGCGTCGGCGCCGGCGTGATCTGGAGCGGCTGGGCGATCCCGTGCTGATCGCACAACTGGCCGCGCCGGCTCCCGGGCGCGCCCGGCTGCGGGCCGCGTTGCTTCTGAGCGCCGTGGCCCTGCTCGCGCTGGCACTGGCCGGCCCCCGCATCGGCCTGCAACCACGCCAGGCCGAACGGCAAGGACTCGACCTGCTCATCGCGCTGGACGTGTCGAACTCCATGCTGGCCGAGGACGTAGCGCCCAGCCGGCTGGTCCGCGCCCGCTACGAACTCTACCGCCTGCTCGAGCGCCTGGAAGGCGATCGCGTAGGCCTGATTCTGTTCGCCGGCGATGCCTTTCTGCAGTGTCCGTTTACCACGGACTACAGCGCCGTGCGGCTGTTTCTGGACGTGGCCGACCCGTCGCTGATCCCCACACCGGGCACCGACTACGTCCGTATGATCCAGGTGGCCCTGCAGGCCTTCGAGGCACCGCAACCAGACGAAGCACCACGTAGCCGGGTGCTACTGGTCGTCTCCGACGGCGAAAACCACGCAGAGGGTCTCGAACAGGCGCTCCGACAGCTCCAGGAGGCCGGCATCGAGCGGCTGGCCGTTGGCGTGGGCGGAACCGCAGGCGCGCCGATTCCCGTGTACCGCGACGGCCGCCGCGTGGGCGTCCGTCGCGATGCGGAAGGAAACGTCGTGCACACGCGCCTGGAACCGGCCACGCTGCAGGCGCTGGCCGGGCCGGAAGGCTACTTCCATCTGGGACGCACCGGAGAGGTCGTGCCGGCCCTGCTGAAGCGGCTGGACGGCTTCGCCCGGACCCCGATCGCGACCGAGACGTTCGAAACCTACGCCGAGCGTTATCAGTGGCCGCTGGCGCTGGCGCTGCTGTTGCTGGTGCTCGAAGCGCTGCTACCCGAACGCCGCCGAACGCTTCAGACCGTCTGAGACGATGCGCCTGCTGATCGGACTTGCGCTGTTGCTGTTGCTGCTTGCCGACGACGGCGCCCGCCAGGGCCGTCGGGGCAATGCAGCCTACCGGGCCGAACGCTACGCCGAGGCGGCCGAGCATTACCGCCAGGGATTGCTGCTGACGCAGGATCCGGCCACGCGCTTCGGGCTGCAGCACAACCTGGGCGCGGCGCTGCTACGCCTGGGCGAAACGGGTGCCGCCCGCGCCGCCTTCGATGCGGCACTTCGCATGGCACCTGACGCGGCCGCCCGGGCCCGCGCCGCCTACAACGCCGGCAACGCCACCTTCGCCGAGGGTGATCTGCAGGTAGCGTTGCACTACTACCGCATGGCGCTGCTGGCCGACCCCGACTTCGAAGACGCCCGCTTCAATTACGAATACATCCTGCGCCACCTGCCGCCCGCCAGCCCGCCTCCGCCATCGGCCGGCCGTTCGGATCAGAACGATCCGAACGGCGCAGATGCCCAGAATACGCCGGGCCCACACCCCGCCGACGGCGACCGGCAAAAAGAGGCCGACGCATCACCTTCGCAGCAGGACGCCTCCGATTCAGCTTCGTCCAACGCCCGTGCTGAGCAGCCTTTGTCGTCTGCTCAACTTTCGCCCGAAGCAGCCGCTCGCCTGCTTGAGGCATTACAGCGCCAGGAGCAGGAAGCGCTCCGGCGTGCCCTTCGGCTGCCCACCCATCCCCGTAAGGTCAAAAAAGACTGGTAACAGGGCATGCGGCGCTGGCTGCTTTCGATGCTGTTCCTGAGCGTGGGGGCCATCCCGGTTGCCGCGCAACGCTGGACGGTAGAAGTCCAGGCCCGCGTCAGTCGCACGCAGGTAGGCATGCGCGAGACGGTTCTCTACACCGTCGACATCATCGGTGCCCTGCCTAACGGATTGCGCATGCCGGAGCCACCTCCGACCGAAGGACTGGCGCTCGTCTATCCGACGCCTACCGTCCACCGCCAGTACTCGCTGATCGGCGGGCGCATCCAGCAACGCATCCGCTACAGTTGGCGGTTTCGGCCGGTGCGGCCCGGCAAAGCCCGCATCGGCGCCTTTCGGCTGCAAGTGGGCGATCAGACGCTGGCCACCGAGCCGATCGAACTGACCATCTACGATGCGCCCACGGCCCCACCTGCCGAAGTGGCTCCGAACGCATCCGCTGCGCCCGACCTGTTTATCGAGGCCACCTTGGAGCCCACCATGCCCTACGAAGGGCAACAGACCGTGCTGGAATACCGGCTGTTCTTCCGGGAAGGGCTGCAGGTCTGGCGCAGCCGCCTGGTGGGTTCCTGGGAAACGGAAGGGTTCTGGCGCGAGGAACTTGAGGTAGAAGACCGGCCGCTGCCCGAGCGGGTACTTCGCAACGGCGCGCCCTATTACACGTTCGTGCTCCAGCGCATTGCACTGTTTCCCACGCGCAGCGGCACGCTGCACATCGATCCGCTCACCATCGAAAGCGAAATCTCGCTGCAACCGGATCCACTCGATCCGTTCGCCACGCTACTGCGTCAGAGTCCGAGTGAGCCGCAGCGCATCATGGCGCCGGCGCTCACCGTACGGGTGCGCCCGTTGCCGGACGGAGCCCCCCTGGACTTTGTCGATGCCGTGGGACGCTTTCGGCTGGAGGCCGGGGCCTCGCCGACCGAGGTTGGCGTCGGCGAGCCGGTAACCGTCACGGTCCGCCTGACCGGCTCGGGAAACCTACCCACGCTGACGCCACCCCGGCCGGACGTGGACACCAGCTTCGCCGTCTATCCCGCCGACGATGCGCTGACGCTCGACCGCCGCGGTGCCCGGCTGACCGGCACGCGCACGCTGTCCTATGTGCTCGTGCCCGGCCGGGCCGGGCATTTCGCACTGCCACCTGTGCGCCTCGCTTACTTCGATCCGGAAGGCGGCGTCTATCGCACGCTGACGGCCCCGCTGCCAGAGCTTGTCGTGCATCCGGCCTCGGCCACGCCCGCTGCTCCGGTGGCGACCGCTTCCCCGGCAGCCGCCCGTTCGCGCGCGTTCTCCTGGCTCCGGTGGCTGCCCTATGCCGGCGGAGGGCTTCTGGCGCTCGTCCTGCTGCTGTGGCTGGCACATCGACGGCGCGCTGTCCGTCGCCCGCGGCCTTCGCCCGTGCAACCCGATGCCCTTCCACCATCCACGCTGGAGCCCCGGCTCTTCTACCGGCGGCTGGAGGAAACGCTACGGCAGGCGGCCGGACGCTACCTGGGCGAAGACGTGCGCGGCCTGACGCGCATCCGCCTGTGCGAACGCCTGCGCCGACGCGGCCTGCCCGAAGCGGAAGTAGCCCGCTTGGCCCGATTGCTGGCCGCCTGCGAGGCCGCCTGCTACGCCCCGACGTCTCCCGACCCCGTCCAGACGCTCCACGACCACCGCGAGGCCACCCGTCTCCTGAAATCCCTCGAAAAAAAGGCTCCTTCTTCGGAAGGAGCCTGAACGGGACTTCGCCCTGCCAACAGGTGTGTGCTCAGGCGCTGACGGTTGGCTCATAGAGCGCGTCGAACTGACGCTGTGCTTCGACCAGCGCCGCCCGCATCAGATCTTCGGCACGGGCCGTCTCCCGCCGGGCCAGCCGGTTCAGTAGCTCCGACACATCGAGCTGCTGCGCGGCGCGACGGCAGGCTTCCCAGCTCAGAATGCTGCGCACCACGCGATCGATGGCCTGTTCTTCGCTGTCGTAGGGCCGGGGCTGCATGTCGTGCCCGAGCCAGCGGCTGTATCCATCCTGCGCCAGCAGCCCGGCCAGTGCGATGTTCATGCCGTTAACGCGCGCGCCGTGGTCGATGTCGTAGCGGCCTGGACCGCCCAAGATGATGCCATCGTTGTAGCCCTGGCTGTTCAGGTGGAAGTGGACCATGGCCCGTTCTTCGAGCTGCTCCACCACATCGTAGACGGCGTCGAGACCGATCATCTCCGAGTGGCCGATTTCCATGTTGACCCCCTTCTTCGACCGATCGATGCCATACTCGTCGGCGAGCTGGCGCCAGAGGAGCAGCGCGCTGGCCACGGTCGGCAACAGCATGGCCGGGTGCCCTTCGTTCGGCTTGGGCTCGATGCCGATATACATGAGCCCGCCTTTCTCCTGTTCGAACCGGCAGAGACGCGCCAGGCTTTCCTTCAGGTTGCGGTACATCTGGCGCACCCCCACCGTAGCCAGGTCGTAGCCGAACGAGCCGTTCCAGATGACCAGCGTGGGGGCTCTGTCGGGGTCCGGGTGCCAGACCTTGCGCAGCGGACCGTAGGCCAGCTCCACCGTGCGCCGGCCCAGTTCTTCGGCGGCCGCCCGCTCCTTCGGATCGAGCGCGCAGATGCCGCCATAGGCAAAGTGAATATGGGCGCCCGGCGTGATCATCGCCAGATGCAGCCCGGTCTCGGCCAGCGCCTTCGCGACCGCCTCGGCGTTCTGCTCGTTGATCTCGTTGTCGTAGTGCAGCTCGACGCCCAGCGTGATCGTGTCAGGCAGACGCGGCGCAATCTTTTCTCTGACCAGATAAATGAATGCGACCGTGTCGAAACGATCGACCGCCCAGGCCGGACGAATGTTGGCCGGGACGAAGCCGCCCTTGCCCGCATTGAACGTCCAGCGACAGATGCTATGGAAGGTCTGTGCGTTTGCCATTGTTCAGTCAGCCGTTTGAAGTTGACGGGAAAGGATTTCAGACCAGTGGTGGTAGGCTTCCGCATAGGGTTCCTGCCAGGACGGATCGGGCTCAATCGTGGTCACCGGTGGCACGCCCTGGAAAGCCGCTTCGGGCGAGGCGTACACGCCGGCTCCGACGCCCGCCCCCCGGGCCGCACCGGCCGCTCCGTCCGTGTCGTACAGCTCCACGACCGTCCGGTTGACGGTGGCGTAGATCCGACCGAAAAGCGGACTCAGAAACAGGTTGGCGCGTCCGGCCCGGACCTTCTCGACGGCCAGTCCCATGCCGCGAATCACTTCGAGGCCGTAGGCCAACGCGAACACAATCCCTTCCTTGGCCGCCCGGAGCAGATGCGCCCGGCCGTGGCGGTTGAAGTCGAGGCCGTGCACCGAAGCGCCAGGGTTTCGGTTGCGGAGCATGCGCTCGGCCCCGTTGCCGAAGGGCAGCACGCGCACGCCGTCGGCGCCGACCGGCACCGCAGCGGCCTGTTCGTTCATCGCTTCGTAGCTCAACGTGCCGCCCAGCAGGTCCTGTCGGAGCCAGCGGTAGAGGATGCCCGTGCCGTTCAGACACAGCAGAATGCCGTAGCGGCGCCGCTCGGGCGTGTGGTTAACGTGCACGAACGTGTTGACGCGCGTCTGGGGATCGTAGCGCGGCGTGTCGTCCACGGCATAGATGACGCCCGAGGTGCCGGCCGTCGTGGCCGCCTCGCCCGGATGCAGCACGCCCAGCGAGAAGGCGTTGTTCGGCTGATCGCCGGCCCGGTAGGTGACCGGCGTGCCGGGCCGGAGGCCCAGCGCCGCGGCCGCTTCCCGCGTCAGCTCCCCCTGTCGGCCGAAGATGGGCACCAGGCGCGGCATGAGCGCCCGGTCGATCTCCAGGTGGTCCAGCAGCCAGTAGGCAGGCTTTTCTTCCAGGAAGTCCCAGAAAATCCCTTCTGAAAGGCCCGAGACGGTGGTGGTCGGTTCGCCGGTCATGCGAAAGACCACATAGTCGCCCGGAAGCAGCCACCGGTAGGCCCGGCGGTAGAGGTCCGGCTCGTTTTCAAGCACCCAGCGCAGCCTGGCAGCCGTAAAGTTGCCGGGACTGTTGAGCAGGTGGCGCAGGCAGCGTTCCGGCCCCAGCTCCTGAAAGGTGCGTTCGCCGACGGGCACGGCCCGGCTGTCGCACCAGATGATGGCCGGGCGCAGCACGCGTCCCTCTCGGTCGATCAGTACCAGCCCGTGCATCTGGTAAGAGATGCCGATGCCGCCGACCGCTTCGGGATCGAACGGATGGCGCCGACGCAATGCGGCCACGGCCTGCTGCACGCACTGCCACCACTTCTCCGGATCCTGTTCGGCCCAGCCGGGACGGGGCGATGCAATCTGTAACTCCTGCTCGGGCACCGTCACGGCTGCCAGCACGCGCCCGGACTCCGCTTCAACCAGCGCCCCTTTGATGAACGAGCTGCCAATGTCAAAGCCCAACAGTAACATTCGGCCTGCCCGATGCCGTTCGAGATCCGGTTTAACATGTGTTCGGGAAAGCTACCCGGTCTTCATCCGATAGACTTTTCGCCTCAGATATGCAACGCCGGATACGCGTTCCCTCAGCCCACCTTTCCCGAACGATAAAAGCATATAGGACCAATCCTATGTATCCAAATTGCAGAGCGGGGTTGCTTTCTCATGCGCCGGTGGGAACGACCGCCCACACCAGCAACAGCAACACCAGCAACAGCAAATGGGCCAGTGCAGGTCGAAGAATCGGGCGCCGACGCATGAGCTGCAGCAGGTCGTTCCCGATAAACCAAGCGATGAAAACGGAAAGTGGAAGCGTCCAGATGGCCACGAGCAGACTTTCGGCCGGCGGCAGGCCGGTGCCCAGCAGACGGCTCAGAAGCGCGACCATCCCGGTAACGAATCCGAGATGCAGCCCGAGCAGCAATCCGACTACCTGCCACCGACGCATGGAATACAAGTATCCGGTACCATAATAACCATTCATTAGTAGATTAGCCCTCCGGCGGCACAAACCGTAGCAGCTTCTCCGCATCGGCCATGGCATCTCTGGCGCATTTCTGATGGCACTTCTAGATACATCCGCCGGAACTCGCTTTTGTGCACAGGCTGTGCTATATTGGAAAGGAATTACCGATCTCACCAGCCCGGCAGGAAAGCGTCCCGATTGCTACAAGCGTGAGTTTTCGATCAGTAAGCAGGTAAACGGCGCCATGAAGAGCTGGCGATTCCTGCCGGTGCTCTGGTTGTCTCTGACCCTACCGGTCCGGGCGCAGGAGGCCCCGCTGGACGGCTTTGCCTTTCTGCGCCTTTCGCCCTCGGCCCGTGTGGCTGCGCTGGGCGGCACGCCCACAACTGTCGCCGACGACGACGTGGTGCTGTTTCTGTTGAATCCAGCCCTGCTACAACCCGCGCAGCACCGCCAGTTGCAGGTGAGCTACCTGAACCACGTGGGCGACATCCGCGCCGGTACGATAGCCTACGGCTGGCATCGGGGCGGACTCGGAACGCTCGGTCTGGCCCTTCGCTTCCTGGACTGGGGCCCCATCGACAAGACCGATCTTGAAGGCAACCGCAACGGCACCTTTCGGCCCATCGACCTGGCCCTGACGGTGGGCCTGGGACGTGCCGCTGGCCCGTCGCTGCACTACGGCGCCAGCCTGCACCTGATCCACACGACACTGGCCGACCGACGGGCAACGGCCTTAGCGCTGGACGCCGGCGTCCGCTACGAAGTGCCCGAGCGCCTGCTGACGATCGGCGCCAGCCTGCATCACCTGGGTGTTACACTCCAGACACTGGGAACCACTCCCGATCGCCTGCCCTTCGACATTCGCCTGGGCCTGCGCAAGCGCCTGCGCTACCTCCCCCTGCAGCTGACCCTGACCGCCTACGATCTGCCCCATTTCTGGAAGAGCCCGGAAAATCAGACCTGGCTCGGCCGCCTGTTCTACCACCTGAACTTCGGGGCCGAACTGGGCGCCACCCGTTCGTTTCAGCTACGCTTTGGCTACAGCTATCGTCGCCATGAAATGCTCAAGATGCGCCCCCGACTGGACCTGGCCGGCTTCAACGCGGGCTTCGGGCTACGCCTTGCAGGCCTGCACTTCGACTATGCCTTCAGCTCCTGGTCCTCGCTGGGCACGCTCCATCATCTGACCGTTCAGACGCGGCTATAAGCCAGATCTTCCTGTAGAATTGCGCTTCTGCTGCTGCAATAATCGGCGGAACCGGCGCGTTTTGATAGCGCCAATTTGCTTTTCATCTTGACGAAGGCCTACTGCCTCCGTATCGTTGAAGGCGCGCCTCACCCCCGGGACGTGCTCCTTCCCCGGCGATTTCCCCCGTGATCGCCGGGGTTTTTTTGTGGCCGGAAAATAACAGGGCCCCGGCTATCGATGCCGGGGCCCTGCCACTCCCCTCCGCGGTCGGGCCCCTCAGAAGTTGATCTGCACAGCCGCCCGCAGGTTGATCACGTTCTGCCGCTCAATCGTCTCCATCCCGATCTGTTCAGGGTGATCCGTCAGCACATAGACGCCCACGCCATCTTCCACAGCTACCGGCACATCCAGCAGAATGCTACCGTCCAAGATGATTTTGACGTTCTTCTGCAGCCGGTAGGTCAGCATGGGGGTCACTTCGTGGATCGGATCGTCGTCCACGGCATCGCCGCCCAGCTCGTCAAGCTGCACCAGCGCATAGCGCAGCCCGAAGGCGACGGCCTCCAAGCTATAGGTAGCCTGCGCGCGGACGGCCGTCACGGCCACATCGCCGAAGTCGTTCTTATACTGCCCGTAGGTAACCTGGCCCTCCATCCAGAGCACGCCCTGCGCGGTCGGATAGCCCAACGCGATGTCGCCGCCCCCGATGAGCAGCTCCCCGGCCTTCAGACGGCCATCTTCGCGCCGGTCAATGTAGGGATTCCATCCGCTCTGCAGCAGGATGGGCTTTTCTTTGTTCCAGACGCGCAGTGCCGTCGAATGCCCGGCAAGTACATCTTTGTAATAGGTAATGTTGGCGCCCAGCCGCACTTCCAGCTCGTCGCCAGAAGGCACTGGTTTGAGTCGGAAGAGGTCATGCCCCTGGTTCGGGCCGAACTGCACGCGCGCCGTTACCATTGGAAAGCCGAACACCTCGGGCAGATACCGGTTCGGGATGCTCCGTCCCAGCCCGGTCTGCACGGCCAGCGCCAGCGAGACGTCCTTGCCTGGATAGGCATGCAGCGCTGCGCCGTAGTCCCGCAGCAGTCCCACGAACTGCTGCACGATCGAGCGCTCCACGAAGGGCAAGTAGGCTGAGTAGGTCAGCCCTTCGGCCCCGGCCGGCACTTTGAACTGGCCCAGCCGGACATAGAGGTTCTCAGTGCCCGGGAAGGGCACGTCCGCATAAAAGTCCTGCAGGATCTGCGGCATGCCCCAGAAGCCCGCCCGTGAGACCGGAATCTCGGCCTCCGGCCCTGAGAGCCCCAGCTCGACCCGATACCGCACGCCCTCGTAGGTCCCCTTCAGGTAGACGCGGGTCCGCGTCAGAAAGTGATAGATCCGCAGGTCATCCCGGAACGGATCGTCTACGCGTTGGATGACCCAGTCGGGACGGATGAAGCCATGCACCACCGGCCCCTCGTTTTTGGGTTTTTCCTGATCCTGGCCTGCGGCCGGCAGTGCCCACAACAGCAATGCGATCAGCGCCAGGATGCCACTGGTGAACCGTGTACGCATGGCGGTTTCCTCCTGGTTGGTTGTTCAGGGGTCGTTCAGGGAATCGGCCGCGGCCACCGCGCACGGACGCCACGCCACGGGATGCACGACCAGGTCGAAGTGTACCGTGATCTGATCGTGCACCCGGATCAATCCCAGCAGCGCGGTGGGCGGCTTCACGTTGAAGTCGGTCAGTTGCAGCGGGAGTGAGCCGACCAGCCGGGCGCGCCCGGACGCCAGCAGCCGCCCACCGGCCACAAAGCGCACGGTGCGCATCGTCCCGGCAATCGTCAGCGCCCCGGCCACTTCCAGCCGGGCCGAGTCGGCCGTCGGCGCCTCCAGCACGGCCACCTCGCCCAGCACAAAGCGGATCGCCGGAAAGCGATCGGCCTGGAGCGCTTCCTGCAGGTCCCGGTTCATGGCCGGCCTGCCACAGTCGAAAGCACGTACCGGCACGGCAAGCCAGGCCTGCACCGTCCCTTCCGGCACCACCTCCCCCACCCCTTCCACCCGGGTGGCCCTGCAGGTGAAGCGGCTCACCGTCGTGCGCCCCTCGATCCAGACCCGACTTTCCGCCGGATCGGGCACGTAGCAGGACGCGTCCCGGAACCCGGGCACCAGCAACACCGCACTCAGCAGACCGATCGCACGCATGGCATCCCCCTGGTTTATGGCGTACCGGATGCCGGACGCGCCACCACATCGAAGTGGACGACCACCTCGTCGCCCGTCCGCAACACGCCCAGCATGGCCGTCGGCGGCTTGATGCCGAACGCCTTCATCGAAAGGGACTGCGCTCCCTGAAAGCGCCAGCCGCCGTCTTCCGGACGGGCCAGCACCTGCAACTGCACCGGCTGCTCCACACCGGCGATCGTCAGCCGCCCCTGTACCTGCAGCCGGTATCCTTCTGCCACGGCGATCACCGAATCGACCCGCGTCAGCACAAAGCGAAGCTCCGGATGCGCTTCCGCCTTCAGCGCCTTGCGCATCTTGCGGTCCATCGTACCGTTTCCACACGAGATGGCCGCCACCGGCACCACCACCTCCGTCGCCTGCAGCGAAGCCAGCGAACGGCCCTGTCCCAGTTCAATCGTGCCCCGCCAGTCCGTCACCACGCACTCCCAGTCGTGCAGCGTCGAGGTACCCGTCACCCGGAAGGTGCCGGCTTCCGTCCGGAAGGTCAGCACCACCGGCTGTGCACCTACGCCAGGCGGCAGTAGCAGCCCCAGCGCCAGCACCCAGACCGCCCGGTTTTTTCTGCGCATGACCGCCTCCCTGATGGCTGCACCTTGCACACGTAAGCAACGAACAGGCGGGCGCGTGCGCTGAGGGCAAAGCTTGATCGGTTACGTAGGCACTGTCTGCAACCCGATGACAGGCAACCTCCTATGGGGATGTCGGGAAAACTCCTACATACCCAACAGCGGCCTGCACGCAACGACAGGCGCTACCACGCGAATCACTGCCCGGCCCCTTCAATAACGGCCATCGCATTTCCGTCTTCAGGAATAACGGAATCAAACCTGCCGCCACTTTTCCACAACGTCCTGGCAAAACGAAGCTCTATGACGAATAACGGATATTGAATTCAGATTTTTTCCACACCCCTTGCCGTCGCTTTGCAGGCGTGCTATACTTGCCGCCACAAGGCCCTGCCACTTCCGGGGCCGTGCTGTCGTGGCACGGCGGCCGGTGTCGCCCGAGGCGGCGCCGGCGTCACGGGGGAAGCCGGTGGAATTCCGGCGCTGTCGCGCAACGGTAAAAGCCCGAATGCCCGCCCGGAAGTGCGATCACGGCCGGCGCCCACCGCGGGCGACCCGGCACACCCTGCGCGTCACAGGGTGGTGATCGGCTGCAAGTGGCTGCTGCGTTCTGGCTCTGCCGCTCGGGCGACCTGCCGTCGCCGTTCGCATCGGCTGCTGCTGCCCTTCTCCACCTTCTGGCCGCGGGGGACCTCGATCCTGAACGTTCCACCAACCCGAGGTACCGCCATGGCCACCCTGCACACCCTCGCCACCGACACGCTGCCCACCGTCATCAAGCGGGACGGCCGACGCGTGTCGTTCGACGCCGAACGCATCCGGCGCGCCCTCGAAAAAGCCTTCCGCGCCACGCTCGAACTACCTGCCAACGCGCCCCTTTCGGCCGAACTGGCCGAAGAGATCGAAGCGCTCACCGGCGCCGTGGTGCGCTGGTGCCGGGACCGCGCCGAGGTGTCCGTCGAAGAAATCCAGGACGAGGTGGAGCGCACGCTCATGCGGGCCGGACGCTACGCCGTCGCCCG
>WFPM01000068.1 GCA_015487635.1 Rhodothermus sp. | reverse complement strand
GGTGGGGGTGCGGTATAACCGGCGACTGCGGGCCTTTTATCGGCGTCTTTTGGCGCGGGGCAAGGCAAAGAAGGTGGCGTTGGTGGCGTGCATGCGGAAGTTGTTGCGCTGGTTGCATGCGATCATGAAGACAGGGCGGCCCTGGCAGGAGGCGCTGGCTTGTTGACTTTTAAGACCGTTGCTCAGCTGCTTCGCAGCAGCTCCCCCTGGGAGGAGGAGCGGTGTTTACGGGCTGCGGTTGACGGTAAAGGTAAGCGTCTGCGCGTGTCAGCGACCGGGGCGGGTTGAAGAGGGTTTGTGTAGCGCATACGCTGGGGTTGCCACCGCTTGCTGTGAAGTTGGATTTCCCCCTCCCTTTCCAAGGGAGGGGGACAGGGGGAGGGTTGCATTGTTGTCCCTCAACTGCTTTGCAACAGCTTCCCCTGGGAGGAGGAGCGGTGTTTACGGGCTGCGGTTGACGGTGGAGGTAAGCGTCTTACAGCGCCAATGCTTCTGTTTTTTTACGTTTTCCTCTCCCTGTCAGGGAGAGGAAAGGGGAGGGTGCCCCTGTTATTTTCAGCATTGGCGTTCGTAGAGGCACATGTGCCCGTTTTATCGTTGGCACTTTCTATGGTTATGCTCTACCCTGTTCTTTCATGGAGAAGCCCCGCAAACAGGTCGCGGTTTTTTATCTTGGTACAACCGACGTGAGTCTCAAACAATTGCTGGATTATGTCGGTCAATCGCGCGCGCGTACAATACCGTCGCTGGCTTCGCCGACAGGCCACGCCGGCCGAGCGGCGGCTCTGGGCCTGCTTGCGTAAACGGCAACTGGAAGGACGCCGTTTTCGCCGTCAGCACAGCATCGGACCTTACGTGGTGGATTTTTACTGTCCATCGGAGCGACTGGTGATTGAGCTGGATGGTGCTGTGCATGAAGATGTGGCCCGAGCGCGCTATGATGCTCGACGCGAAGCGTATTTGCGGGCACGGGGGCTTCGGGTGTTGCATTTTGAGAATCAGCAGGTGCTGGAGCAACTGGATATGGTGCTGGAAGCAATCCGTCAGGCATTTCGTGGGTGATACGGAGGTGCTGGACGGGCCTCGTGCTGGCGGCGGAATAGACCCCCTCAGATGCTTCGCAGCAGCTCCCCCTGGCAGGGGAGCAGTGTTCTGTGAACCAGAGCTGGCGGTGGACCTGGAGGTGCCGGCTGTTCTGCACGTTGGGTTCTTTTGAATGGTGTTCGGGATAGCGCTACCTCTTATTCACCACAAACTCTTTCTGAACTTTTCCCCTCTCTGTCCAGGGATGGATCAGGGGAGGGTTGCATTGTTGCCCCCTCAGCTGCTTCGCAGCAGCTCCCCCTACAAGGGGGAGCGGTTTCTACGAGCTATGGCTGGCGGTGGAGGCAGGCGCCTGCGCGTGTTTCGGCGCTGAGGCTTTCTGCTTACAGGCTTTCCCTTACCAGGGCGGGGCTCAGGGGGAGGGGGCATTGTGGCCCGCTCGGTCGTTTTGCGACAGTTTCCGCTGGCGGGAGAGCGTGTTCTGGAGGCGGCGGCCGTGGAGTGGTCCAGTTCGGGAACCTGTCGCGTGCTCCTTAGCGTTCGCCTTTTCGTTCAGCGCCATCCTTTTCCGCCCATGGCGATTCTGACGGTACCGAAAATCTTGCGTGAGAAACTTGGCGACGAGGGCGTCGAGGCGCTCATTGCGTTGCTCAACGAGGCGGCCCATCACGAGCGGGATAACCTGCTGGGGATTCTGGCCGAGCGTTTCGAGCGGCGGGTGACGGAGGAGGGGAAACGGCTGGAGGTCCAGATGGCGGAGTTGGAGAAGCGGCTGGATCATCGGATCACGGAGGAGGTGTCGCGACTGGAAAAGCAGATGGCGGAGTTGGAGAAGCGGCTGGATCACCGGATCACGGAGGAGGTGTCGCGACTGGAAAAGCAGATGGTCGAGGTATCGGCGCAGTTGCAGGTGACGCTCAGCGAGCGCTATGCGAGTCTGGTGCGGTGGATGTTCATTTTCTGGGTGGGGCAGATCGGGGTGATTGCGGCACTGCTGGCGCTGCTGCGATAGGGGAAGGGGCGGGGCACCCTGCCCTGTAGATTCTTGAAGAGGGCGGCCTGTCGGCGTCTCGGATTTCCTGTCAGGTGATAACGGCCTTTCGCTGCGTTCTGTGCCTGACGACGAGCGGGTTGGTAACGGCACGCCGCTTCGCTTCGTGCCTGACTACAAGCGCGTTGGTAGTGCGCCACGGAGGCGTTAGCCGGAATGGCGTGACGCGGGCGACGCGCTTCGTGCCCGACTATGGGCGCGCGGCCACATGTGCCGGGACAGATTGAAAGAATCCGGGGGATGTCTTATCATATCGCAGCTTATAATCGCTGATTTACCGGTGCATGATGGCGCCATGGCGCCCCCACTGTGTGCCGGACGTGATCCGGCAGGTCTGATAGGGCGGACACAGTGGTCCGCCCCTACGTGGTGGGTATGCGGTCGTTTGTCCGGTAGGGGCGCACCCGAGGGTGCGCCCGTGCTTTCAGCCCAGAATGGGCGGCGCCAGCCACCAACGTCAGCTTCCCGAACGTCGGCGCCAGAAGCCCGCAGGAACAACCCTCCCCCTGCCCCTCTCCCTTTTTCAAGGGAGGGGGGAAGCCCAGAAGCAGAAAGCCGCGACGCTGTAACACGCACAGGTGCCTGTTTCCACCGCCAGCCATAGCCCGTAGACACAGCTCCCCCTTGCAGGGGGAGCTGTCGCGAAGCGACTGAGGGGGTCCACAAAAATGTTCCTCCTGGAAGGGGGAGCTGGCCGAAAGGCCTGAAGGGATCATGGGATGCTGCGCACAGGCACCATTCCCGGAAAATCATATTATCGACAACATTCATGCTGACGCCAGACAGAAAACGACCGAGACGCTCCCGGGTCGCCCTGCCAGGCCTGATCTGCTGGGTGTTGCTGCTGGCCGCCCAGACCGCCTGTGCGCAGCGACAGCCGGGCGTGCGCGTGACGAACCACTCCGGCGGACCGCTGCTCCCCGAGCAGGCCGCCTACGACGTGACGTTCTACGATCTGGCGCTGCGTGTCGACCCGGACGCCCACCGCATCGACGGTACGCTGACGGTGCGGGCCCGCGTCGTGCATCCGCTCATCTGGTTCGTGCTCGACCTCGACACGGTGCTGACCGTCCGACGTGTCGAAGAACGGGTGGCGGGACGGTGGGTGCCGCGCTCGTTCGAGCACCGATCGGATGGACGCATCTGGACGCACCTGTCCCACACCCGCCAACCGGGCCAGCAGCTCGTGCTCCGCGTGCACTACGGCGGCGTGCCCCGCGAGGCACCCTATCCGCCGTGGATCGGCGGTTTCACCTGGGCCCGCACGGCCGACGGACGGCCCTGGATCGCCACCTCCAACCAGGGCGAAGGAGCCGACCTCTGGTGGCCCTGTAAAGATCATCCCTCGGACGAACCCGATTCGATGGCGCTGCACATCACGGTGCCCGAGCCACTCGTGGTGGCCAGCAACGGCCGCCTGCGCCGCGTCGAACGGCACGCCGACGGCACCCGCACCTATCACTGGTT
The DNA here is from genome assembly GCA_015487635.1 of Rhodothermus sp. Lineage (GTDB taxonomy): Bacteria > Bacteroidota > Rhodothermia > Rhodothermales > Rhodothermaceae > Rhodothermus. The sequence continues at coordinate 7,616 of WFPM01000068.1, read as the reverse complement.
CGTCTCGACCCCCATCAACAACTACGGCGTGGCGCTGAACATCGCGCCCTACCGGACCGTCGATACCACTTACGTCAGCGTGGCCGGCGATACGATTCCGGTCACTTTCTGGGTTCTGCCCGAGCGCGAGGCCGACGCCCGCCGTATGCTGCCGGAATTTCTCGACCACCTGGCCTTCTACGAGCGCCTGCTGGGACCCTATCCGTTTCGGGCCGACAAGTACGGCATTGCGCATACGCCCTTCCTGGGCATGGAGCACCAGACGATCATCGCCTACGGCAGCGACTTTTCGGACCGGCCCTACGGCTACGACTGGCTGCACCACCACGAGCTGGGCCATGAGTGGTGGGGCAACCTGGTGACAGCCTACGACTGGAAGGACTTCTGGCTACACGAGGGCTTCTGCACCTACATGCAGGCGCTCTATGCCGAGCAGCGCTTCGGACCGGAGGCCTACCGGGCCGAGCTGATGCGCTACCGATCCGCCATCCGAAACCGGCGACCCATCGCACCCCGCACCTCGAAGACCACGACCGAGATGTACTTTGCCGATCCTGCTACAGGTCAGACGGACAACGACATCTATTACAAGGGCGCCTGGGTGCTCCACACGCTGCGCTACTTGATCGGCGACACGGCCTTCTTCAGGGCGCTGCGCCGCATGGCCTATCCCGATCCGGCGCTGGAGCGCGTCACCGACGGCCGCCAGTGCCGCTTCGCCACCACGGACGACTTCATCACGCTGGTGGAGGAGCTCACCGGCCGGGAGCTGGACTGGTTCTTCGAGGTGTACGTGCGCCGCGCCGAACTGCCCCGGCTGGTCGTGACGCGCGAGCCGGACCGCCTCCTCCTGCGCTGGGAGACGCCGGACGAACTGCCGTTCCCGATGCCCGTCGAGGTGCAGATCGGCGACATCCGGCGCCGCATTCCCATGCCGGACGGCGAGGCCGTCGTGCCCCTGGGCGAACTCGAGGCCGAGCCCGTCATCGACCCGGATCACCGGATCCTGCGGGCCGAAGACTGACGCTCAGCCGATCCGGTCGAAGCCGGTATAGGGTCGAAGTGCCTCGGGGATCACGATAGAGCCGTCCGCCTGCTGGTAGTGTTCCAGCAGGGCGGCCACCACGCGCGGCAGCGCCAGACCGCTGCCGTTGAGCGTGTGCACGAAGCGGGGCTTGCCGCCGTCGGCCGGACGGAAGCGGATGCGGGCCCGCCGTGCTTGGAAGTCCTCGAAGTTGGAGATGGACGACACCTCCAGCCAGCGTTGCTGGCCCGGGCTCCATACCTCCAGGTCGTACTTTTTCGCCTGAGTGAAACCCGTCTCGGCCGTGCACATCAGCACGCGGCGATAGGGCAGGCCCAGCAGCCGGAGCGGGCGCTCGGCGTCTTCGCGGAGCTGCTCGAGCGCGTCGTAGCTGGTGTCCGGGTGGATGAACTGCACCAGCTCCACCTTGTCGAACTGGTGCAGGCGGTTCAGGCCGCGCACGTCCCTGCCGTAGGAGCCGGCCTCGCGCCGGAAGCAGGGCGAGTAGGCGCAGAACTTGATCGGGAGTTGGCTTTCCTCCAGAATTTCGTCGCGGAAGTAGTTCGTGACGGGCACCTCGGCCGTGGGGATCGGGTAGAGTTCGTCCCGTTCGATCACGTACATCAGGTCTTCCTTGTCCGGAAGCTGGCCGGTGCCGCGGGCGCTGTCGGCGTTGACAAGCAGCGGTGGCTGGATTTCGGTATAGCCGCCCTGCTGCACGGCCAGGTCCAGAAAGAACTGGATGAGCGCACGCTGCAGCCGGGCCCCTTTGCCCACGTAGAACGGGAAACCACTTCCGGTAACCTTGGCGCCGCGCTCGAAGTCGATCAGCCCGTGGCGCGTGGCCAGCTCCCAGTGGGGCAGCGGCTCGAAGTCGAACGTGGGCGCCCCCCCTTCCTCGTGCAGCACCACGTTGTCTTCGGGGCCGCGTCCGACGGGCACCGACGGGTGGGGAATGTTGGGGATCTCCAGCAGCAGCGCTTCGAGCTCCTCGCCGAGCTCACGCGCGCGGGCTTCCAGCGTCTTGATCTGCTCCTTGAGCCGGGTGTTTTCTTCGATGAGGGCCTGCGCCTCGTCGCGGCGCCCTTCGCGCATGAGCTGGCCGATCTGGCGGGCGAGTGTGTTCTGTCGGTGGCGTATTTCCTGCAGTTCAGTCAGGATGCGGCGATGTTCGGCGTCGCGTTCGAGCACGCGATCGACCATCTCCGGATCGCCGATGCCTTTCGTGCGAATGGCTTCACGGACGCGATCGGGCTCCTGGCGAATGCGTTGCAGATCCAGCATGGTCGGTTTCGGGGTACGACAGACAACTTCAGGAGAGTGTGACCGGCAGGCCGAGGCGCTGGCCCAGGTGGCGAAGCGCCTCGGGGATCGAGCGCGGGCGGTAGCCCAGTTCGGTTTCGGCCTTCAGGATGATGAAGCCGGTGCGTGGCGGCCGCGGGGCCACCTGGTTGAGCGTGGCGCTGTCGACCGGTTCGATGAGCGAACGGTCCAGGTCGAACACGTCCGCAATCAGGCAGGCGAAGTCGTAGACCGAGAGAAATTCCCGGCCCGAAATGTGGTAGATGCCGTGCTTGTTGTAGCGGACGATCCGCTCGATGCCGGCGGCCAGGTCGGCCACGTAGGTGGGGGTGCGCCACTGGTCGGTGACGACGCGGATGCGTCGCCCCTGCGAGAGCTGTTCGATCACCCAGAGCGCGATGTTCGAGCGGCTGAGTTGCTCGCCCGTGCCGTAGACGAGCACGGTGCGGGCGATGGCCCAGCGGTCGATCCCGGCCTCGCGCACCACGTTTTCGCTGGCCAGCTTCGAGCGGCCGTAGAAGTTGATCGGGTTGGGGCGGTCGGTTTCCCGATAGGGGCCGGCCGTACCGTCGAAGACGAAGTCGGTGGACACCTGAATCAGCCGCGCGCCGAACTGACGGCACAGGCGGGCCAGCGTTTCGACGGCCTCGACGTTGACGCGCCAGCAGGCTTCTTTTTCGAGCTCGCAGCGGTCCACCTGCGTCATTGCCGCGCAGTTGATCACCACCGTCGGTGTGAAGTCCTGAAAGATTCGGCGCACGGCCCGGGCGTCGGTGATGTCGAGCGGCACGTACCCGCACGAGCCGCCGCGGAAGCGGGGCTCCGGGTCGCGAGCCGTGGCCAGCACGTCGTACTCGGCGTGCCGGCTGAGCTGGGCGACCAGCTCCTGGCCCAGCAGGCCGTTGGCACCGGTAATCAGAATGCGCTGATACAGCATGACGGTGGGGTGTCGGCGTGTGGTCTCATACGATTTCTGAGAAATCATAGTGCATGTGAGAAAGCACGGGCGCACCGCCGTGTGCTTCCAGCCCGGAATGAGCGACGCTCGGAACCATCAGAGCCACCCTCCCCCTGGCCCTCTCCCTGGCAGGGAGAGGGAAGCACAAGAGAGAAAGCCTCGACGCTGCAACACGCGCAGGCGCCCGGCTCCACCGCCGGCCGTAGCCCGTAAACACAACTCCCCCTGCCAGGGGGAGCTGTCGCGCAGCGACTGAGGGGGTTATGGAAACCCGCTGCACCATGATACCCGGAAATCGTCTCAGAGATACACGCAGCGCGCGCTTTCGTTCTAACGTCCGCCAAAATAGTAACGCAGTCCGATGCCGCCGCCCAGGTCGCCTTCCGTTGCGGGCAGCAGATGCAGGCGAGGCGTCAGTTGCAGAAATACCTCGAAGCGTTCCACGAAGAAATTGATCCCGACATTGGCACTCAGCCCCAGCACCATCTCGTTGTCGTCGCGCGGGCGCTCGCGCACGCCCAGCAACACGCCGGGACCCAGAAAGTAGTTCAGCGGCGAGTCGGGCAGCGGCCGCTCGTACAGACCATGCAGGTTGAAAAAGAAGAACCGGTCCAGGTCGTAGGCCAGCAGAAAGTCGTAGGCGGTAAACGAAGACCGGTCGGTGCCGTAGACTTTGAGCGTCAGGCCGCTGGGATTGCCGATGACGCCGCCCAGGCCGGTCTGGCTCGGGGGCGTATGCGAATAGGACTGGGCCCGGGCCGGCAGCGATAACGCGCCGAGCAGTACCAGACAGGTCAGCAGGCGTCGCATGAGCGGTTTCAGGGGTTGGTTTTTGGCGGTTCGGACGCAGTGGCAGCCAGTTCGGTCAGGGCAGCCTGCAGCCGCCGGGCTTTTTCGGCGGGCAGGCGGCCGGAGAGCAACAGCCGCAGCTCCCGCCGCCGGGCAGCCTGCTCGTAGCGCTCCTGCTCCTCAGGCGTTTCGGGCAGTACCGGCGGAACCGGCACCGGTCGTCCTTCTTCGTTGACGGCCACGAAGGTATAAAAAGCCCGGTTGCAGAAACGTTTTGACCGGGTCAGCGGATCTTCGGCCCAGACGTTCACCTCGACTTCCATGGAGCTTCGAAAGGCGCGATTTACCTGGCTTTCGAGCACGACGATCTCACCCTGCTTGATCGGTGAGCGAAACTCCACAAAGTCCACAGCGGCCGTCACGCACACACGGTTCGTGTGGCGCTGCGCCGAGATCGCCGCGCACAGGTCCATCCAGTGCAGCAGGCGACCGCCGAGCAGGTTGCCCAGGCCGTTCAGGTCGTTCGGGATGACGATCTCCGTCATCACGCAGCGCGAAAGGCGCACAGGCCGCGCTTCCATGGTCGGTGCTCCGCGTTTGTGGTCGGGACGCGCAAAGTTCCGCATTCCCGGACCGGTTGCACAAGGGGGCGCGTTTGAAACGCGCGGAAAAATCAGGTCTTTCGTTTCTGCTTGCGGGCGGCCGGAAACAGAATGTTGTTCAGAATGAGCCGGTAGCCGGGCGAGTTCTTGTGCAAGCTCAGATCGGTGGGCGGATCCCCCACGAAGTGCTGGTAGTCTTCCGGATCGTGGCCCGCATAGAAGGTGAAAAAGCCCTGTCCGAAGGGGCCGTACAGGTACTTGACCTCGTCGCGTCCGGGTGCCTCGGCTAGGATGACTACTTCGGGCTTGATCAGCGACTTCCGGAAGGCGGTCGTCTGACCGATGAAGCCTTTGATCGTGGCCACGTGGTTTTGCGTGAGCATGGTGGGGACGGGGTCCCACTTGGCGCTGAACTCGTGCAGCGTGAAATAGTCGAGCGCTGGGTCGCGCAACTGGGGAGGGGGCGGGCCGACGTCGATGTCGGAGTGCTCGTACTCGTAGGGGTTGAACACAGGTGTGAAGTTCGTGAACGCGAGCGTCTGGCTGTAGTCGAGTTTCTGCAGGGCGTCGGGATCGACGGGATCGCCGTCGTACTCGGCCGGCACGATGTCGGTATTGTGGGCGGCCAGCGCGATGTCGAACGTATCGGTGCCCGAGCACATGGCGAACAGAAAACCGCCGCGCCGCACGTACTCGCGGATGGCCTGCGCTACGGCCAGTTTGAGCCGGCTGACCTTGCGAAATCCGTGTTTGCGGGCGGTGGCCTCGTCCTGGCGCTGTTGTTCGACGTACCAGGGCATGTGCCGGTATTGAATGAACTTGCCGTACTGCCCGGTGAAGTCCTCGTGGTGCAGGTGGAGCCAGTCGTATTTTTCGAGTTCGCCGTCCAGCACTTCTTCGTCGTAGATCTGATCGTAGGGCACCTCGGCGTAATTGAGGGCCAGCATGACGGCGTCGTCCCAGGGCTGCGTATACGGGGGCGCATAGACGGCGATGCGCGGGGCTTTTTCGAGGCGGACGACGGCCGTGTTGCGGTCTTCGGCCTCGACTTCGGCCAGGATCCGGGCGGCCGTGGCGTCGTCGATGGCCTCGAAAGCCACGCCGCGAATGCGCAGTTCGGCCTGCAGGCCGGGGAAGTCCTGCAACAGAAAGGCGCCGCCCCGGTAGTTGAGCAGCCAGTCCACGTCGACGCCCTGGCTCAGGGCCCAGTAGGCCACGCCGTAGGCTTTCAGGTGGTCGGTCTGGTAGGCGTCCATGGGAATGAGAATCTGCTGGGCCGCGGAGGGCGCGGCCAGCAACCAGACCAGCAGCAGCATCCGGCTTCGCATGGCGCTCAGGCGTCTTCTCCACGAAGGTGGCGAATGCGCGTACGTACTTCCGGAATCAGGGGTGATCCGGGAAATTCCGTCAGCAGGCGCGTGTAGGTGTCGAGGGCGGCCGCATGGTCGCGCAGGTCCTCTTCCTGGATGCGGGCGGCTTCGTAGAGGCTCTGGTCGCGCAGCGGGCTCCGGGGGTAGCGCAGGGGGAATTCGAGCAGGAGCGCCAGCGCCTCGGTCGGGCGTCCCAGCCGGCGAAGCAGGCGGGCCCGCAGCAGTGTCACGTCGTCGGCGATCGGATGCATGCCCACGTCCTGTTGCAGCGCGTTCAGCGAATCGAGCGCCGCTTCGAGGTGGTTCCGGTCCATCAAGAGTCGGGCCTGCGCGTAGCGACGGAGCGGCGTGTCGAGCGAATCGGGGCCACGGTTTTCCTGGATGAGCAGCCGGAGTGTTAGCGCGTCGTTGGCCACGTCGGAGGCGGCGTCTTCGACGAGGATGTCGAGCTGGGCAAGTGCGGCCTCGAAGGCGCCGTCGTAGAAGTCGAACAGCGCGAGCTGGTAGCGGGCGGCCTCGGCCAGCGGACCGGTACGGCGTTCATCGAGCAGGCGCAGGAAGGCCAGGCGCGCGGCGCTCAGGTCGCCGGCCTGCAGCGCCAGCCGTCCCCGGTCGAAGCGGGCCTGCCAGGCCACTTCGTGGTCGGCGTAGCGGTCCAGCAGCATCGTGAGCAGCGAGTCGGCGGTCTGCGGATGGTGCAGCACGTCCAGTTCCAGCCGCGCCAGCCGGTAGAGGGCGTCCGGAACGAGCGGATGGTTGGGAAAGGCGGCCAGGAAATCCCGATACATGCGCCGGGCCAGGCGGGCGGCCGTCGTGTCGCCCCCGAGCGCCTGCTGCTCGTAGAGGCGGCCCAGCTCGTAGTGCGCTTCGGGGCGCACGGAGGTACCGGATTGGCGCAGGATGTCCTCCAGCGCGGCGCGGGCTGCGTCGAGGGCACCCGCGTCACGGGCCTGCAGGGCGAACTGCAGCAGGAGCTGCCCCTGCGCCTGCTGCAATCGATCCAGCGCCCGGTACACATTCAGCGCCCGGGCGTAGTCGCCGTTGCGCAGGTAGAGCCAGGCCAGCATCTGGCGGAAGGCAGCATTCAGCGGCTCGCGGCGAACGGCCCGCTCGAAGACGGCGATGCCGGCCTCGCGGGCGGCTGCTTCGTCCATGAAGGGCTCCAGGCGCGTCTGCACGAAGCCCAGACGCCGGGCGTCCTGCTGCAGAAATTCCCGGTAAGATTCCATGGCCTCCTCGTAGCGGCCCTCGAGGCTGTAGAGGTAGGCCAGGTCCAGCAGGAATATCGAGGGGTTGGAGAGCGTACGCCGGGCGCGCTCCAGCACGCGAATGGCCGCGTCGAAGCGACGCAGTTCGAGCAGCGTCTGGTAGACCACGCGGTAGGTGCCGCTGCGCTGCGGCGCTGACTGGATGGCCGCCTCCCAGGCCGCCTTTGCAGCCGCTTCGTCGCCTTTCAGGTAGAGCAGGCGACCTTTTTCGGCCAGCAGGGCTGGATTGGGCGCGCGTGCATCCAGCCGCGATTCGATCAGGCGCAGCGCGTCGTCGTAGCGCTTGAGGTTTTCGTAGACCTG
>WFPM01000067.1 GCA_015487635.1 Rhodothermus sp. | reverse complement strand
CGCCGAGCCCGTTCCGGTCGATCGTCTGCTGGGTGGTGCCGTACTGGGTGCCGTGCGGCTGCACCGAGCCGCCGAAGCCTTCGCCCGGATCGAACAGTTCGATGAAGGCCGTGCGGAACCGGATCGAACGATCCTGACCGTCGGCTTCAGCGTCAGCCCAAGTGCCTACCGGGGCGAGGGCTATGAGCGGCAGCGCCTGACCGTGGCCTACACGACCGAACGCGGCATCGCCCAACGGCTGCTGGTCGTCCAGTGGCAGCTCATTTTTTGAGGATCTTTTTTTCAGGCTGCCGCGTCAGCGGCGCGTCATTCCGCAGCAGGAAATCCGACCGTGTTGCATCCGGCTTTTGTGGAAATCCATCTGGGGCACCTCCGGCACAACCTGGAGCAGGTGCGGCGACGGCTGAGATCGGCCGAACTGATTGCTGTTGTCAAAGAAGATGCGTACGGGCACGGTCTGGTGCCGGTCGCGCGTACGCTCCAGGAAGCCGGGGTGCGGCACTTTGCGGTCGTTCGCTTAGCCGAAGCGGTGGCATTGCGGGAAGCCGGCATCACGGGCTCGATTCTGCTGCTGGGCGCGGCTTTTTCCGAGGAGCTGGCAATCTGCGTGGCGCACGACATCGACGTGACCGTTTCGTCGCCGGTGCTGGCCGAAGCGGTGTGCGCGACGGCACAGCGTCATGGCCCACTCCGGGTGCATGTCAAGGTTGATACGGGCATGGGACGGCTGGGGCTCTGGCCGGAGGAAGCACCTGCGATCATTCACCGACTGGAGCAGACGCCGGGCATCACGCTGGTCGGGCTGTGCACGCACCTGGCTACGGCCGATCGGCCCGGTGATCCCTTCATGCAGGAGCAGCTGGAACGCTTTGAGCGGCTCTGGCGCCAGGTGGGCGACGCCTTCGCAGTACGGCATGTGGCCAACAGCAGCGCCCTGTTTACGCTGCCGGTTTCCTATTGGACCGGCCCTCGACAGCAGGCCCGTATCGGTGCCGCGCTGTACGGTTACCTGTCCTGTCCGGAACTGATCGAAGCGAACGACCTGCGGCCGGTCATGCGTTTTATGGCCCGCATTGTGCAGGTTCGCACCGTACCGCCAGGCACCACCGTTTCATACGGCCGCACCTGGACGGCACCCGGCCGACGCCGCATCGCCGTGGTCGGGGCCGGCTATGGCGACGGCATCCCGCGCCGGCTGTCCAACCGCGGCCAAGTGGGCCTGCGCGGACGCCGGTTCCCCATCGTGGGGACCATCTGTATGGACATGACCCTGATCGACCTGGGCGATCCGGAAACCGCTCCCGACGTGCAGGAAGGCGAGCCCGTCGTGTTTTTTGGCGAAGGCGGCCCCTCCATTACCGAAGTGGCCCGCTGGGCCGAAACCGTCCCCTATGAGCTGAGCTGTGCGACAGCGCGGCGCGTACCGCGTCATTATCAGGAGACCCAACGTTGACCGGCCTCTCTCTATTTTTATTTGGAGAAAACTTATATTTATCCTCCAGCGTTGAAGCGACCGGCTTTTTATTTCCCACCAACAGGCTGACAGCGATGACCATGCCACGGACGCTTGAACCCTCGGAGATCAACATCCTGGTCGTGGACGACGAGGAAGACGTGGTCGAGGTAATCGGCCACTTCCTGAGCCAGGAGGGCTACCAGGTGCAAAAAGCCTACGACGGTGAGGAGGCGCTTGAAAAGGCCACGCCGGAAATCGATCTGATCGTGCTCGACATCATGCTGCCGGGCCTGGACGGCTACGAGGTCTGCAAGCGCCTGCGCTCACGGGCTGAAACCGAGCACATCCCGATCATCTTCCTCACGGCCAAAAGCGAGGAAGAGGATCAGGTGAAAGGCCTCATGATGGGCGGCGACGACTACCTGACCAAGCCGGTCTCGCCGCAGGTGCTGCTGGCCCGCATCAAGGCCGTGCTGCGTCGTGCGGGGGTCGAGGAAAGCCGCACGTTGAAGGTCAAGGACCTGACCATTTACGAAGACGAATACCGGGCTTCGCTGCGCGGCCGTGATCTGGGGCTGACGCTAACGGAGTTCGAACTGCTGCGCTACCTGGTCCGGCATCCGCGCAAGGCGTTCACGCGCCAGGAGCTGCTCGAGCGCATCTGGAAAGATGCGATGATGGTCACCGAACGCACCGTCGACGCCCACATCAAGAACCTGCGTGAGAAGCTGGGCGACTTTGCCAAGCATATCCAGACGGTGCGAGGCGTAGGCTATCGCTTCGTGGAAGAGGATGAACCCTCCGAAAGCTAAGCTGCGCCGTCGACCTCGGGGACCCCTTCGCTTTTTTCACCAGGTCTGGCGCTGGATCTTTCCGCCACGTGCCTCGGTGCGCACGTGGATGTTTCTGACGTTTGCGTTGTTTGTGGGGCTGGCCGTGCTGGGCACCGCGCTCTACACGGGGCTGGTGCTGCACGGCCGGCTCCACAACACCATGGAGCAGACGCTGCGCACACAGGCGGAACGGCTACTCTACCAGGTCATTCCAGAAACGCCTGCTTCAGAATTACCTGCCACCCTGCAATTGCTCAGCCGCGTCACCGGCCTGCATCTGACGCTGGCCCGGAGCGACTCGGTGATCTGGAGCGGGCAAGCCGGTCAGCCAAGTACCGAGAGCACCACGCCACGCCTGGACACGCTGGTCAGCGCACAGATGCCCGTCCGTTTCTACGAACGCCTCACCCCGAACGGCCAGGTCTTCTACCTCGTGTTGTATGATCCCGATACGGACTGGATCGTGCGCGTGGGCCAGCCGACGCCGCTCTGGTTTCGACTGGCCCGCCAGATGGAACTCACGCTGGTGATCGGCATGCTGGCGGCACTCGTACTGGCCCTACTGGGAAGCTGGATCGCCACGGAAAAGGTGACCGGCCCGCTCCGCGCCATCCGCAACAGCGCCCGCAACATCATCGAAGGCCATTTCGACGAAAAAATCCAGGTGCACACGCGGGCGGCCGAGTTCCAGGACCTGGCCCACCATCTCAACAAGATGTCCGACAGTTTCCGGGAAAAAATTGCCGAACTACAGCGGTTGACGCGCCTGCAGACCGAGTTCATCGGCAACGTCTCCCACGAGGTACGCAACCCGATCTTTTCCATCGGAGGGTATCTGGAGGCGCTGGCCTCCCCCACCATGGACCCTGAAACACGCAAACGCTACGTCGAAAAGGCCCTTCAGAACCTGAACCGCCTCAACAACCTGTTCAACGACCTGATCGAAATTGCCCGTCTGGAATACCGGGCCGATCTGATTCATCCGTCCGTGTTCAACCTGCAGGAGTTGGTCGAGGAAGTGGTCGACATGCTCCAACCCAAGGCCGAAGAGAAAGGGCTGATCATTCAAGCGGAGAACGATCCGGTCTACGTGCGGGCCGATCGTGAGCGCATCCGGCAGGTGCTGACCAATCTGATCGACAATGCCATCTCCTATACCGACGAAGGCTACATCCGGTGCCGCATCCGGCGACGTCGCGACAAGGTGCATGTGGAGGTCGTCGATACCGGCCGGGGCATCCCCGAGGAGCACCTGGACCGCATCTTCGAGCGCTTCTACCGGGTCGATCCGGACCGTTCGCGGCGCAGCGGAGGCACCGGTCTGGGCCTGAGCATCGTCAAGCAGATCCTGCAGGCTCACGGCGAGGCGATTCACGTCGAGAGTACGGTAGGACGCGGTAGCCGCTTCTGGTTCGAACTGCCCTACGCCGAGGCGGACGAGGCCGTCAGCGCCTGAGCTTTTGCGCCGCCACGGTCCGCTTCGTAAATTAGCACCGTGGCAAAATCGGACGCAAACGCTTCCCTCCGGAACGTGGATTACACCCCATACGTTTGCTTTCTGGACCGGCTGCTCCTCGCAGCCGATAGTGGTGCACCAACCCTTGAGACCTATGCCGCGAAAAAAGAAAGCTACGCATACATTTGAAAAAGCGCTTCCAGTATCGGGTGCCAATGGCCACCACGTGGCAGAACTTCCCGTACTGGCTTATGACGGCGATCTGGACATTCGCCCGGTCGGTCCGGCCGACTTCGACGCCGACACGCTGCTGCGCGTCTATCGCACGATGCTGCTGGCGCGGCGGCTCGATGAAAAAATGCTGACGCTGCTCAAGCAGGGCAAAGGCTTCTTTCACATCGGAGGCGCCGGCCACGAAGCCGCCCAGGCAGCTGCCGGCCTGCTCTCGAAGCCGGGTTTCGACTGGTTCTGGATGTACTACCGGGACCTGTGCATGTATCTGATGCTGGGCAACCGGCCCGAGGATGCCCTGCTGGCACACCTGGCCAAGGCCAACGATCCCAATTCGGGCGGCCGGCAGATGCCCTCCCACTACAGCGACCGCGCCAGACATATTGTAACGCCTTCTTCGTCGGTGGGTGCGCAGTTTCTACCGGCCCTAGGTACAGCTATGGGCATCCAGCGCCGGGGCGAAGACGCCTACGTCTACTGCTCGGCCGGCGAAGGGGCCACCTCTCAGGGTGCCTTCCACGAGGCGCTCAACTGGGCCGCCCGCATCAAGGCGCCCGTGTTGTACTTTATCCAGAATAACCGTTACGCAATCTCCGTCCCGATTGAGCAGCAGACGGCCGGTGGTAATCCCTTCAAACTGGGCGCGGGCTACGAAGGGCTGGCCCGCATTCACGTGGACGGGACGGACTTCTTCAAAGCCTACGCGGCCGCCCGGGCCGCCATCGAGCACATCCGCGCCGGCAAGGGACCGGTACTGCTGGTGGCCGACGTAGTTCGTCTGCTCCCCCACTCGTCCTCCGACAACCACGCCAAATACCGCCTGCCCGAAGAGCTGGAAAAAGATCGCCAGCTCGACCCCATCCTGCGCATGGAGCAGGCACTCCAGGAAGCCGGCCTGCTCGATACCGAGCAGATCGAAGAAATTCGGGGCGAGGTGCGCCGTCAGGTTGACGAGGCCGCCCGCTGGGCCGAAGCACAGCCAGACCCGGAGCCAAGCACAGCCACCCGCTACGTGTACTTCGAAGGTACGCTCGAGCTGGAATACGAAAAGAGCACACCCTCTGGCCCGCCCGTGGTGATGGTCGACGCCATCAACCACGCGCTGCACGAAGAGATGGAACGCGACGAACGCGTGATCGTCTACGGCGAGGACGTGGCCGACCCGAAGGGCGGCGTGTTCACAGCCACGCGGGGGCTTTCCGAGCGTTTCGGCTACGACCGCTGCTTCAACTCGCCGCTGGCCGAAGCCTCCATCATCGGCACGGCCGTCGGACTGGCCGCCTGCGGCTTCAAGCCGGTCGTGGAGATTCAGTTTGCCGACTACATCTGGCCGGCCATGCAGCAGCTTCGCAACCAGGTAGCTCCCTTCCGCTATCGCTCGAACAACGCCTGGGAGTGCCCCGTCGTCATTCGCGTCCCCTGTGGGGGGTACATCCATGGCGGCCTGTGCCACTCGCAGAACATTGAAGGCATCTTCGGCCACATGCCGGGTTACAAGATCGCCCTGCCCTCGAACGCGGCCGACGCCAAGGGGCTGCTGAAGACGGCCATCCGCATGCGCGATCCGGTACTCTTCCTGGAGCACAAGGCACTCTACCGGGCCGCCGCCGCCCGCACCCCGGAACCGGACGCCGACTACCTGCTGCCCTTCGGCAAGGCCCGAATCGTCCAGGAAGGCACGGATCTGACGATCGTCACCTACGGAATGATGGTGCACAAGTCGGTCAACGTCGCCCGCCGGCTGGCCAAGGAAGACGGCGTCTCGCTCGAAATCATTGACATTCGCACAATCATTCCGCTGGACATCGAGACGATCCTGGATTCGGTGCGCAAGACCAACCGTGTGCTGGTGGTCTACGAAGACCACGAATTCGCCGGTTTCGGTGCCGAGATTGCTGCACAGATTGCGGCCAAAGCCTTCGAATACCTGGATGCGCCGGTGCAGCGCGTGGCCGGAGCCTTCACGCCCATTCCGTTTGCCGAGCCGCTGGAGAACGCCGTCCTGCCGCAGGACGAAGACATCCTGCAGGCGGCGCGAGCGCTTCTGGCCTACTGATCACCGGCCTGCCTGTCAATAGAAAAGCCCGAACCGGCATGGTTCGGGCTTTTTGTTTTGCGCTTGAGCAAAATCGATCAGTTGCTGTTCAGCCCGGCGCAGGCTTCAACTTCCTTGGCCTTTTCGGTCTGGTCGGTCTGCACATAGGCCTGGAAGAGCGCCCGGCAGATGGGCTGGGTGTTTTCTCCTCGTGCTTCCATCAACTCGCGTGCCCGCTCCAGCGGCGGAATCGCCTGCGCAAAAAGCTGACGACGTTCTTCGACGAGTCGGGCGATTTCTTCTTCCAGCTGTTTCCGCTGCACTTCCGAAAGCTGGTCGCGATGCGTCCGCAGGCTGTCATCCAGCGCAATGGCCCGTTCGTTCACATCCACCGCCTTGTTGATATAAGCCGCTCCCAGATTGTAGAAGGCGTTGGCGTATTCCGGATCCAGCTCGGTGGCCTTCTTCAGATGCTCGATGGCCTCGTCATAGCGGCCGCCCTCCAGCAGAAGCGAGCCGTAATTGTAGCGATAGAGCTTGTTGTCCGGCTCCCGCGCTACTGCCTCCTTATACACCTGCATAGCCTCCTCCACCTTACCGGCCTGCACATAGGCATTGAGCAACTGCGACTCAACTTCCGGGTCATTTGGATAACGCGCCCGTGCTTCTTCCAGTACTTCCAGCGCCTTCTCCGGCTGCTGCTGGAGTCGATAGAGATCGGCCAGGATCAGGTAGGTATCCTTCGAGGTTTCGCCCCTGGCGATGGCCGTCTCCAGCGGTGAAATCGCCTCGGCCTGGCGGCCGGCATTCAGCAACGAAAAGGCCTGGTTCACATAAGCACCGGCCGAATCGGGCTGGATGATCGTGGCATTCTCGAAGTACGAGGCGGCGTGCAAGTAGTAGGTCGAGTCCTCCCGCCCCCGGTTGAAAGCGTTCACCCCGTTCTGGAACTCTCGCACGTAGGCAAAGCGCAGCTGGTTGAGGACGCTCTCCTGGAGCTTGGGGTCCAATTCTACGGCCTTCTGGAAGGCCGCAACCATGGCCCGCACCGTGTCCTGGCGCGCCTCAGGGTCAAGGTTCTGCTGGTTGGTCAGAATATCCAGAATGATGCGACCCTTCAGCTCGTAGGCTTCGGCATTCTGGGGATCGCGCTGCAGTGCCTTTTCGACGTTCTCCAGCGCCCGCGCGTAGTCTTTATTGCGCAGGTCCAGCTTGGCCCCTTCGATGTTCGGGTCGCCGGAGCAGCCACCGGGACCGGCCAGCACCAGAAACAGTCCGATCGCCAGCAGCCCCCCGAGCGAACGCTTCCAGGCAGATTGCATCATGTTCATGTTGCCCTCGGCTTTACAGTTGACAGAAGATCACCTCTGCGCCTTAATGGCTTTTTGTCTAAAAGAGGAAATTAACTACAGAATGGCTCCGGCACAACCGCTTGTCGCTATTCTCCCATTTTTGAGAAAGCGGTTCTTTCGACAGAAAGACTGGCGCATCTGCCATACGAATTTGTCTTTTTTACGTCTACGTATGCCAATCTGACGCATTTTCAGCCGTGGCATGGCCGTTGATAAATAGCAGGGTGCCTTCGGAAGAAAATGACAACCAAACGGAGGAGGGAGCCATGACGAGCCTGGTTCGCTTTTCGCCGATGACGGAGCTGCGTCGGCTGCAACGTGAGATGGACCGCCTGTTCGATACGTTCTTCGGGCGTGAAGTGGAAGCGGCCGAAGAGACGGCGCCGGTAACCTGGGTGCCGCGGGCCGACCTGGCCGAAACGGACGATGCCTACCTGATCCAGCTCGACGTGCCCGGCATGAACAAGGACGAGCTGTCGGTGACTTACCACGACGGCACGCTCACGGTCAGCGGTGAACGGAAGTCGGAGACCAAGGAAGAGAAGCCGAATTACCTCCGGGTCGAGCGGAGCTACGGCCGCTTCTATCGGAGCTTCACGCTCCCGAAGGCGGTCGACGAAAAGAACATCGAAGCCAAGTACGAGAATGGCGTGCTGACGATCCGCGTGCCCAAGGCCGAAGGCAGCAAGGCGCGTCGGATCGAGATCAGCTAAGGGCGCAGAAGTTTCGGCAGGGCGGGGCTACCGAACATTTGGTAGCCCCGTTTTTTTATTAACGAGGGAAGATCTGGTAAGCCAGCGCTTTGCGTTGCATACAGAAGCACGGGTTTGTGTAGTTAGCCACGAAGGCGTCAGCCGTAGTGACGCTTCCCAAGACGGCACTTCGCTGCGCTTCGGACCTGACTACGGTGCGTTGGTCGTGCTTCAAACGGCAGGCTATAAACCTCACTGAAGCGCTATAAAGGTTTCAGGACGAAATCGTGCACTTCTTCAAAACTATTTTTCGGATAACTTCTGGTCGTCGAACTGCACCTCGCGCCGGGGCAGAATCAGCGTGAAGGTGCTACCCTAGCCGGACGCGCTGGCCACTTCCAGTCGGCCACCATGCGCGCGGGCGATGGCCTGGCTGATGAGCAGCCCCAGCCCGCGGGAGGTGCTGCCTTCCCGGTGCCCGCAGGGCTCAAACAACCGGGCCTGCTGCGCGGGCGAGAGGCCGGGGCCGGTGTTCTGCACTTGAATGCGGAGCTCGGTGTCGGTCGCCTGGGCGCCCAGTCGAACTTCACCGCCGACGAGCGTGTGGCGCCGGGCGTTGTCGAGCAGGTTGTCGAGCACGCGGCGCAGGCGGGCGCCGTAGGCGTCCACCACGGACAACGCCAGGAGCCAGTCGGCCAGCAGCGTCAGGTCCGCCTTCTGAAACAGGCGTCGGTGCGCCCGGAAGGTTTCGTCCAGGAGCTCCCCCCAGCGGTACGGGCTCCAGCTAAAGGGGTAGTTCGGGGCGCTCCAGCAGGCTGAGTTCAAAAAGTGCTTCGACCAGTCGCTGCAGATGGCGTCCGCGCTCCTCCACCACGGCCAGCGCTTCGGCGGCGGCTGAAGGGTTGCCCTGTTGCAGTAGCCGACGGGCTTCTTCGGCATAACCCAGCAGAGCGGCCAGCGGCGTACGCAGGTCGTGTCCGATCCCGGCCATCAGCTCTCGGCGCATGCGGTCGGTCTCCTCCAGCGACCGGATGCGCCGAGCCACGGCCTGCGCCATTTCGTTCACCGCGCAGGCCAGACGCCCGAACTCATCGTCGCGCTCCACCGGAAGTCGCGCCTCCCAGTCGCCCGCCTGAATGCGCTGTACCTAGGCAACCACCCGGCGAAGCGGCCGCACCAGCTGGCGGGTGAAAAACGCCCCCAGCAGCAGCACGGCGGCGCCCAGCATAACGGCCAGCGCCCGGTAATAGGCCTGCTGCGTACCAGCCAGCTCGCGGGCCAGCGACCGCCGGAGCGGATACACCACCACCGCCCCTACCCGCTCTCCTCCCAGATCGTACAGCGGGGCCATCCCCCAGCCGTCGCCTTCCAGATGCACCACAAGCGTATCCCACCGGAGCCAGAAAGTCAGTGCGGCCGGCAGCACGCGGGGCATTTCCGGATACGGTCCGACAATTCCGAGTTCGGGACGGGCCACAAAGACGGGTCTCCCCAGCGTATCGACCAGCCAGACCGGACCCGGAAAGCGGGCGCTCAGTCCAGTTGCAGCGGAAGGGGCAGCGTGGTCAGGCCGTCCGTCGTCAGATCTGCTCGGCGCTCGATCTCTTCGGCCAGGGCGTCGAGCCGGAGCCGGATGCCCGGGGCGGCCAGCTCCCGACTTCGCGTCTGCGCAAAGTAGGCACTCAACCCGACGGCCAGCAGCGCCACCAGCATCTGCGCGCCGATCAGGAGTGCGGCCATGCGGCCGAACACCGAGCCACGCCAATTGTTTATGGCTCTTCGCTCGGTTGAAACTTGTAGCCGACGCTCCAGACCGTCCGGATGTAGCGCGGCGCGCCCGGGGTGGGCTCAATCTTGGCCCGAAGCCGCACTGGCTGGAGCCGCTGCTGAACCGCTGGCCTCCGTTTCGTCTGCTGGCCGGGCTGCGTCCGTGGGGACCGGCCGTCGGCGACTCAGTCGATCGGGTGGCCTGCTGGCGTTTCGACCTGCAATCGTCCGGCCGCCTACCTATCGAGCGCATCACGCTCTGGTTTGCCCGCGATAACGGCCGCCTGGTGCAGAGTCAGCTGCTGCGCGCCCCCCGAATGCCCACTCCGGCCCGACTCCAGACCCGTTTCGCGTGCATCGAAGGGCGCGATCTGCCCGTGCACCGCCGGTTCACCTGGTTGCATCCTGTGCGCCAGCGCATGCGTCGCTACACGCTGCTGATCACGCAGGAGCTTTTTTATCTCGACTACCGCTTCGAACCCGCCGGAATCCCCTGAGCATTCCCGGCGTACGCTGTCGGTATGCGTACGCCGACGTTCGCCGAGTGCATTGCCCTGCTGCGTCGACGGCTGGCCGGTCCCCTGCCCGGAACCACCGCCCAGCTTCAGATGGCGCCGGAGTACCGGCAGACGCCCGAGCAGCTTCACATCAAGGGGAAGCCCTGCCGGGAGGCCGGCGTGCTGGCTCTGCTGTTTCCCGAGCAGGAACGCCCACACCTGCTACTGGTCGTGCGTCCCTCCCACCTGAAAGAACACGGCGGTCAGATCGGCTTTCCGGGCGGACGACGTGAGCCGGGCGAAACCCTTCAGGACACGGCCCTTCGCGAAGCCCACGAAGAGCTGGGCCTGCCGCCGGAGCGGATTGAACTGCTGGGCGCCCTGACACCGCTTTACATTCCGGTTTCCAACTTCTGCGTGCATCCGTTCGTCGGCGCCATCGCGCCGCTACCAGAACTGCGTCCCTGCCCCGAAGAGGTGGAAGCCGTGCTGCGCGTGCCGCTGGCCGCGTTGCTGGACCCGGCCAGCCGGCGCCGGGAGCGCTGGACGATTCGCGGACGGGACGTGATGGTGCCTTTTTTCGAAGTGGGCTCCCATCGCATCTGGGGCGCCACGGCCATGATGCTGGCCGAGCTGCTGGCCCTGCTTACCGCGGATTAGCCGAAAAACCGGCCTTTTCGGCCACCTCGCGCCGGAGCTTCTGATAGATGGCGGTCAGTCCCCGCAGGCGCTGCATGCCCAGCAGTGGGGCGATGCCCAGACGGTAGAGCAGCTCTTCGGGTGCCTCCAACACGGCTTCAGGCGGCTCGCCGTCGAAGGCTTCGACCAGCATTGCAGTAAAAGCCCGGGGCGTTGGCGCCTCGCGCGGCACATCGGCATAGATGCGCACGCGGCCATCCTGCACCTCCGACAGGAAGAACACCGGCGACTGGCACTCGTGCACCATCCCCAACCCGGCATCGCGCAACGGCACGTACTCCGGAGGAAGCGGCGGCAACCGCTCGGCAAAATCCAGCAACAGCTCCAGCCGCTCGGCGGGCTCGAGATCCTGAAACAGTTCGAGCAGGGCGTCCAGCTTTCGCATGAGCTTTTCTGTTTTTTAACAGAGACGCATCGTCGACGGTTTTTGCTCCAACAGAAAAGCCCTGCACCGGCATGCTTCGGCGCAGGGCTCTTTGCAGATGGCAAATTGGGATAGCGCTCAGGATTGCGTCGCTTCGGGATCGCCCTTTTCGATGGGCACGCCGACCAGGTTGCCCCACTCGGTCCACGAGCCGTCGTAGTTCTTGACATGCTCGAAGCCGAGCAGGTACTTCAGTACGAACCAGGTATGGCTCGAGCGCTCCCCGATCCGGCAATAGGTGATCACTTCATCGTCGGGCTTCAGGCCCTTCTCCTGCAGATAAATACGCTCCAGCTCCTCTCGCGGCTTGAACGTGCCGTCTTCCCGGACGGCCATGCTCCAGGGGACGTTCTTCGCGCCGGGGATGTGTCCGGCCCGCAACGCCCCCTCCTGCGGATAGTCGGGCATATGGACTAGCTCGCCCCGATACTCGGCAGGCGTTCGCACATCGATCAGCGGCTTACCGGCCTGCACGTGAGCCAGCACTTCATCCCGGAATGCGCGGATCGACAGGTCCGGATCTTTGGCCCGGTAGGTTGTTCGCGGGAACGACGGCCTCTCTCGGGTCAGCGGCCGTCCTTCGGCAATCCACTTCTGGCGCCCGCCGTCCATGATCGCACACTTTTCGTGGCCGAAGAGCTTGAAAACCCAGAAGGCGTAGCAGGCCCACCAGTTGTTCTTGTCGCCGTAGAAGACGACCAGCGTGTCGTTCGCGATACCCCGCGAGGCACAGAGTTCTTCGAACTTTTCTTTCGAAATGTAATCCCGGATGACCGGGTCCTGCAGGTCCTGCACCCAGTCGATCTTGACAGCATTGGGAATGTGGCCCGTCTCATAAAGCAGCACGTCCTCGTCGGACTCCACGATTCGGACGTGCTCGATGTCGTTCAGATGCTCGGCCACCCAGTCGGTTGATACCAGCACCTCGGGATGCGCATACGTGGCCATAGCCCTGCTCCACCGGTTTGATTACGTGTTTACCTTACATAAAGAAAAGCGCCCTCGACAACAGCCAAGGGCGCGGGGATTTTCGATGATTCGACACGGGCTACGCGGTGCAACAGATCCCCACCGTCGCCCTCGGCGACCAGTAACAACAGCAACGGCCGCTACACATTCCGAAGGCGCGCATGGGGACCGAACGTCTGTTCCTGTTCGGTGCTGCTAAAAACGAACGCGCCATGAAGAAGATTCCGGAAACCTGTCTCCATGCATTGCCATTTCAGGCCGGCTTCAATCGGTCGATGTTCAACAAAAAGCCCGGCATGCAATCGTTCAGCTTCGAGCCCGGCCAGTATCCGGAGTACAAGCCGCTGGAGGCCTACGGCGTCATCGGCGACAGCCGGACGGCCGTCCTGGTGGGTGCCGACGGTTCAATCGACTGGGCCTGTCTGCCCGACTTCGACAGTCCGGCTCAGTTTGCCGCGTTGCTCGATCCAAAGGCCGGGCGGTTTGCCGTTCGTCCCCGGGCACCGTTTCGGGCCTGGCAGCGCTACGAGCAGGGTACGAACGTGCTCGTGACGGAATTCCTTACGGCGCAGGGTCGGGTGCGCGTACGGGACTTCATGCCCTACATGCCGCGCCGTCGGACCCCGACAGCCGAAATCTATCGCCGCGTCGAATGCGTTGAGGGCCATGTCGATCTGGAAGTTCTCTTCGAGCCGCGCTTCGACTACGGGCTGCAGGTGCCGGAGTTTGAAGCCTCGCCTTATGGCGTGCTGGCCCGCCACGGCGACGAGACGCTGGCCCTCTCCTGCGAGATACCGCTGCGTCTGGAGGACGGCCGGGCCGTCGGGCACCTGCACATGGAGGCGGGCCAGGATACCTTCCTGGTGGCCGACTGGGGCGCCGCCCGCGTGCATCCGGTCAGCAGCTATCAGCCAGACCGGCGGCTGTGGAAGGTGCGCACGTTCTGGCGGAGCTGGATCGATCGTCTGGATTACCACGGCCGCTACCGGGACGTCGTCGAACGCAGCCTGCTGACGCTCAAGCTGCTGGTCTATGAACCCACCGGCGCCATTGTGGCCGCGCCGACCACCTCGCTGCCCGAGTGGCCGGGCGGCCCCCGCAACTGGGACTATCGCTTCTCCTGGGTGCGCGACTCGGCCTTCATTCTGCGCGCGCTTTTTCAGGCCGGCTACGTCGAGGAAGGGACGGCCTATCTGGACTGGCTGCTGGGCCAGTGCCTCGAAGGCCAGCCGCTGCGCGTGCTCTACGGCATCCGCGGCGAGCATGGCATGCCCGAACGCACACTGCCGCTCCGGGGCTACCTCGACTCGCGTCCCGTGCGCGTCGGCAACGAAGCGGTCGAACAGTTTCAGCTCGACATTTACGGTAGCCTGCTCGACGCCGCACTGCGCTATGAGCAGCATGGCGGGTTGCTGACGATTACCGAATGGGAACGGCTGCAGGCGCTGGCCGAAGAAGTATGCCGCCGCTGGCGCGAGCCCGACTCGGGCATCTGGGAGGCGCGCAACGGCGTCTTCCATTACACCTATTCCAAAGTATGGGCCTGGGTGGCGCTGACGCGCGCAGCACAACTGGCACGCCGCCTGGGCGCCGACGCCCCGGTCGAAGCCTGGGAGCGCGAAGCCCACATGATCCGGGAAGAGGTGCTCGAAAAGGCCTGGAATCCGAACGTGGGGGCCTTTACACAGTACTACGGTGCAGATGCGCTTGATGCTTCGGTGCTGATCATGCCGCTGGTCGGTTTTCTGCCGGCCACCGACGAGCGCTTTCAGCAGACCGTCCAGCGCTGCCTGGAGCAGCTGGCAGCCGGTCCCTTCCCGCTCCTCTACCGTTACCTGAACGACGACGGCGTCGGCGGCCCCGAAGGAGCTTTTCTGCTGCCTTCCTTCTGGCTGGTGGAGGTGCTGGCCCTGGCCGGCGACCTGCGTCGGGCACGGGCCGCCCTGGACCGTCTGATCGAACGCATGAACCCGCTCGGCCTCTATGCCGAAGAAGTGCACCCGGAGACGTTGGCCCTGCTGGGTAACTTTCCACAGGGCTTTAGTCACCTGGGCTTGATCAACGCCGTTTTTCGGTTGGAAGAGCTCAAGCGGGTGCAGGAGGGCTGGTGAGATACTGCCGGAGGTAGGTCACCACGGCCGACTCGTCCGGCAGGCGATAGCGGGCGGCGGTCACCCCATCCCCCACCTTGATCGTAAGGCCCCGATCGGCCAGCGCCCGGAACGCGTCCTCGTCGGTCGTATCGTCTCCGATGTAGACGGGCGTACGATCCGGCCACTGCGCGGCCACGGCCCGCACGGCCGTACCTTTGTGGACATTACGCGGCCGCAGTTCGATCACCTTTTTACCGCGAATCACCTCGAGCGTATCGGGCACTTGCGCCAGCCAGGACTCCAGGGCCCGGAGCACCGCCGCTTCGTCGGGCGCCTGGCGATAGTGGAGCGCGAACGTCGGCCCTTTGTCTTCGATCCAGAGGCCAGGGACGTGCGGGACGGCCGCCCGCAGCCGGGCCAGCTCTTGCCGCACTGCCTCAGGCACGACAAATTCCCTATGGCCGCCGATCTGCCCCCGTTGCAGCCCGTGAAGTCCGATGGCCGGGAGCGGGACCGGCAGCAGTTTGTCCAGATCTTCGAGCCGGCGTCCCGTGACGATCCAGACCGGATGGCGCCGGCGCAACGCCTCCAACAGCGCGGGAACCTCAGGATGTGGCCACGCCTGTTTCGGATCCGGCGCAAACGGGGCCAGCGTCCCGTCGTAATCCAGGAAAAACAGGGGCTTTTCGACGCGTGGCGGACAGGTCATGGTCGCTCAGACTTCCGAAGGGCGTTGCTGCATGGCCTCAAGAAATCGACGGGCCCAGCGATGCACATCCAGTTCGCGCACGGTTCGCTTCAGACAGCGAAAACGCTCGATGCGCTCCTCGACCGGCATCTCCAGGGCCGTCCGGATGGCCTGCACCATGCCGTCCCGGTCGTAGGGGTTGACCAGCACGGCCTCCCGGAGCAGATGGGCCGCACCGGTCAGCTCCGACAGCACCAGGACGCCGCTCTGGCTGGCCGCGATAAACTCCTGCGTGACGAGATTCATTCCGTCGCGCAGTGGGGTAATCAGGGCCACGTCGGCCGCCCGGTAGAAGACGCACAGCTCCTCCTGCGTGTAGGTGCGGTAACGGTAGTGCACGGGCACCCAGCCATCCCGTTCAAAAAAGCCATTGATACGCCCTACGGCCTCGTCCACCTCTCGCTTCAGTTGTCGGTAGGACCCCAGCTGCGTGCGGCTCGGCGTGGCAACCTGATAAAACGTGACACGGCCGTGATACTCCGGATACTCCTGCAAAAACTGCTCGAACGCCAGCAGTCGTGAAAGAATTCCTTTCGTGTAATCCAGCCGATCGATACCGAGGAGCAGCCATTCGGCGTGCATTTCTTCCCGAAGCCGTTCGGCTGCGAGACGCACGTCTTCCCGCTCCGAGAGCTGTTCGAAGCGGGCCACGGCGATGCCGATCGGATGCGCCTCGACGCGCACTTCACGCCCTTCCCAGAGCACCCGGTTGCCCTCGATTTCGGCGCCGAGCAGATAGCGCGCGCTTTCCAGAAAGTTTTCGACATATTCCTCGACATGGAAACCGATCAGATCACACCCCAGCATGCCCTGCAGCAGCTCGCGCGACCAGGGCAGGATGCGATAGACCTCCATGGCAGGCCAGGGAATGTGCCAGAAGAACGAGATGTTCGCGTCGGGAATGGCCTGGCGTACCAGGTGGGGCACCAGCATCAGGTGATAGTCATGCACCCAGATGAAATCACCCGGCTGGTAGGCGTGTACGATGGCCTCGGCAAAGCGCTGGTTGACCGTGCGGTAGGCTTCCATATACGCCCGCTCCAGCTCCAGATGCTGCAGCATGTAATGGCAGATGGGCCAGAGCACCCGGTTGGACATGCCCAGGTAATAGTGCGTGCGCTCCTGCGCACTGAGCGGGATCCGCTGGATTTCCAGGT
>WFPM01000066.1 GCA_015487635.1 Rhodothermus sp. | reverse complement strand
CGGTTGTACTTGAGCCGGAGCTGGTGCAGCAGCTCTTCGGCGTTCGTGGTGGCGTTGTCCATGGCCACCATGCGCGCGCCCTGTTCGGAGGCATACGACTCCAGCAGAATGCGCCAGATCTGATAGTTCAGATAGCGCGGCACCAGCGCGTCCAGGATGGCCTGCGGGCTCGGCTCGAAGATGTAATCCACCCGGTAGCCGGGTCGGAGTTGCGGCCGCCGCCCCAGCTCCCGTTCCATAATGGGCGTCAGGAAGCGTTCGGGCGGGATCGGCAGGAACGGCTCCACGATGCGGTTCTGTGCGATCGTGTTGCGAAATTCGTTGTACACGATCCACACTTCGTCCCACCGCCCTTCCAGATAGCCGTTGACGATGTCTTCAGAAATCTCGCGGGCGATGTCGAAGGTGAGCCGGTCGAAGAAGCCCTGCCGATTCGCCACGATCTGGTAGTTTCGCCGGCGGAAATAGTCGTAGCCTTTCCGCCCCACACAGTAGAGGTACAGGCGGCCGGCCTGCTGCAGCGCGGCGTATTCGCGCTCGATCGTCTGCTCGGTCAGCTTGATAATGTTCGCGTTGAAGGCGCCGGCCAGTCCGCGATCGGCCGTGACCACCACGAGCAGCGCGGCCTGCCGTTCGGCGCGGGGCTGAAAGAGCGGGTGCGTGCTCGGATCGACGTGCCCCTGCAGGTGGCTGATCACCTCGGCCAGCTGGAAGGCATAGGGGCGCGTATGGAAGATGCGCTCCTGCGCCCGACGCAGCTTGGCCGCCGCCACCATTTTCATGGCGCGCGTGACCTGCTGCGTGCTCTTGACCGAGTTGATCCGATTGCGGATGTCCCGAAGGCTTGCCATAGCGTGCGGTCAGCTCAGGCCGGTTGGGTTTCGCCGCTCAGGTACACTTCGATAAGCGCCTCGGCTTCCTGGCGGAAGATCTCGGTCAGCTCATCGGTCAGATTGCCCGTCTCGGCCAGCGCCTTCATCTTGTCGGCGTGGCGCAGGCGCAGCCGCTCCAGGAATTCCCGCTCGAAGGGCCGCACCTTTTCGACGGGCAGCCGGTCGAGCAGGCCCTGCGTGGCCACGTAGATGATCGCGATCTGCTCCTCGACGGGCATCGGCTGGTACTGGCCCTGCTTGAGCACCTCGACGAGCCGCTCGCCGCGCCGGAGCTGCCGCTGCGTGGCCGGGTCCAGGTCTGAGCCGAACTTCGCGAAGGCCTCCAGCTCGCGATACTGGGCCAGCTCGATACGGAGCGTACCGGCCACCTTCTTCATGGCCTTGATCTGGGCGCTACCACCCACACGGCTCACCGAGATACCCACGTTGATGGCCGGTCGGATGCCCGCGTTGAACAGGTTGGACTCCAAGTAGATCTGACCGTCCGTGATCGAGATCACGTTCGTCGGGATGTAGGCCGACACGTCGCCCGCCTGCGTCTCGATGACGGGCAGCGCCGTCAGCGAGCCACCCCCCTTGACCATATGCTTGATCGAAGGCGGCAGGTTGTTCATCTGACGGGCCACCGCGTCGTCGCTGATGATCTTGGCCGCGCGCTCCAGCAGGCGGCTGTGCAGGTAGAAGATGTCGCCCGGATAGGCTTCGCGGCCCGGCGGACGGCGCAGCAGCAGCGACACCTCGCGATAGGCCACGGCCTGCTTCGACAGGTCGTCGTAGACGACGAGTGCGTGGCGGCCCGTGTCGCGGAAGAACTCGCCGATGCAGGCGCCCGCGAACGGTGCAATGAACTGCATCGGGGCCGGCGCCGAAGCCGGAGCGTTCACCACCACCGTGTACTCCATGGCGCCGTGTTCTTCGAGCGCCCGCACCACCTGGGCCACCGTCGAGGCCTTCTGCCCGACGGCCACGTAGATGCAGTAGACCGGCTTGTCGGTCTGGTGCGTGTACTTCTGGTTGATGATCGTATCGACGAGAATGGCCGTCTTACCGGTCTGGCGGTCGCCGATGATCAGCTCACGCTGGCCGCGGCCGATCGGGATCATCGAGTCGATGGCCTTGATGCCCGTCTGCAGCGGCTCGCGCACCGGCTCGCGGTAGATCACGCCCGGGGCCTTGCGCTCGAGCGGCATTTCGTACTTTTCGCCGCCGATGGGACCTTTGCCGTCGAGCGGATTGCCCAGTGGGTCGATCACGCGGCCCAGCATCTCTTCGGAGACCAGGATCGAGGCCACGCGGCGCGTCCGGCGTGCTTCGTCGCCTTCCTTGACCTGGTCGACTTCGCCAAAGAGCACGACGCCCACGTTGTCCTCTTCAAGGTTGAGCGCCATGCCCGTCACGCCGCTGCGTGGAAACTCGATCAGCTCGCCGGCCCCCACGCCGCGCAGTCCGTAAATACGGGCGATCCCGTCGCCCACCTGCAACACGGTGCCCACCTCGTACACGTCAGCTTCGGCCTCGAAGCCGCCCAGCTCCCGTCGGAGCACCTCGGTAATTTCGTCCGGTCGAATCGTTGCCATGGTTCTATTTCGATTCGTTGCTGCCGTTTACAAAGGTTGCCCTGCGCCGCAGGCGCTCGCGCAGCGCCGCCAGTTGCTGGCGCACGCTGCCGTCGTAGACCGTGTCGCCCACCCGGACCACCACGCCGCCGATAAGCGAAGGATCCTGCTGAAGTTGCAGACGGATTTTTTTACCCGTCAGCCGCTCCAGTTTTTCCACAAGCGGCCGGGCGCCCGCTTCGTCCAGCGGGAAGGCCGTCCGGACGTGGGCTTCGACAATGCCCTGCTCCTCGTCCTGGAGCGCCCGGTAGGCCGCCACGATGGCCGGCAGCAGGTTCTCCCGCTCCTTCTCTACCAGCAACTCCAGAAAGCGGACGGTCAGCGGCTGCAGCCGCCCGGCAAAAAGCGTCTCGATGATTTTTTTCTTCTTTTCGCGCGGGATCACCGGGCTTTCGAATACGCGGGCCAGCTCCCGCGAGGCCGTGAAGGCCTCGTGCAGCGTGGCCACGTCGGCATCGATGAGCTCGGCCTGGCCTCGCGCCCGCGCTTCTTCGAACAACGCCCGGGCGTAACGTCGGGCTACCGGATGGCTGACTCCCTGCATCACGCTTCAGTTTTTGCTTGCCGGAAGCGACTCCAGGAACTGCTCCACCAGCCGCCGCTGACGGTCGGCGTCCAGGCTCTCGCGCAGGATCTTCTCGGCGGCCTGGATGGCCAGGTCGGCCACCACGGCCCGCAGTTCGTCGAGCGCTCCCTGTTTTTCGCGCTCGATTTCGGCCCGGGCCTGCGCCTGCATCTGCTGGATCTGCACCCGTGTTTTCTGCAGTTCCTCCTGACGCAGGCGTTCGGCCTCTTCGCGGGCCTCACGCAGGATGCGCTGCGCTTCCTGCTCGGCTTCGCGGCGGATCCGTTCGTTTTCGGCCTGGATCTGCCGCGCCTCGGCCAGTGCCCGTTCCGCACGGCGCAGCGAAGCGTCGATACTCTCCTCCCGCTCCTTGAGCGCCTGCAGAATCGGCTTCCAGGCGAACTTATAGAGCAGGAAGAGCAGCAACAGGAAGGTCAGGCTCTTCCAGAAGATCAGTCCCGGTTCAAGCGAAACCAGGCTGGCTGCCAGTATCAGGTTCATTGCTGTCCTGTGGTCTTGGTCTGTATCGCACACACCGATACCCCCGGAGAGGCAGCCTCGGCCTACCTCTCCGGGGGCAGCCTGCTTTCAGGCACCCCCTGGGCGCATCTTACTTGATCGCCAGCATGAAGCAGATCACCAGACCGAACAGCGCCACACCTTCGATCAGGGCGGCGGCAATGATCATCGACGTCCGGATGTCGCCGGAAGCCTCGGGCTGGCGGGCCGAACCCTCCATGGCCGAAGCGGCCAGGCGCCCGATACCCACGCCCGCGCCGATGGCCACGATGCCCGCGCCGATACCGGCGGCAAGGAATGCCAGAGCAGTTGGTTCCATAGCTCCTTACGTATGGTTGGTTTTACAGGGTTGCTGGTTGTAGAAGAAGATGGTTGTCGTTATCCATGGACAGCCACCTGCGCTTCATCGGAGGTTGGCACCGCATGCACAACCGTCTCGTTGCCCTCCTCCTCGTGCTCGTGATGTTCATGGCCATGCTCGGCGACCGACATCCCGATGAAAAGCGCCGAAAGCAGCGTAAAGACGTACGCCTGAATGAAGGCCACCAGCAGCTTGATGGCCGAGATAAACAGGGTCAGCAACACGCTCGGCAGCGTGCTCAACCAGGCCGCCAACGCCCCGAACAACGCGTTGATCATGAAGATCAGCCCGATCAGGCTCAGGATCACCAGCGTACCGGCCGTCATGTTGGCAAACAGACGGATGGCCAGCGCCGCATGCCGGGTAAACAGCCCCATGATTTCCACAGGGATCAGAATGGGTTTGACATAAACCGGCACACCCGGCGGCCAGAAAATGTGCTTCCAGTGATCCTTCGAGGCGTAGATCGTGCCAATGAGGAAGGTAAAAAGCGCCAGCACACCCGTTACGGCCAAGTTCGAAGTGGCGGCCCCCAGGTTGGGCACCAGACCGAGCAGGTTGCAGAACAGGATAAAGAAGAAAGCCGTCAGCAGGTAAGGCAGAAAGCGATCGGCCTTCTCGCCGATGTTGGGCCGAGCGATCTCATCCCGCACGAACACGATGAACACCTCGGCCAGATTCTGCAGCACACCCCGGGGAGCCGTGGTGCGGCCGATTCCTTTGCGATAGCGTTGCGCAACCGGAATAAACAGGGCCAACACCAGCAGAGCGGCGATCAGGCCGAACATGTAGTGGCGCGTGATGGATAAATCCAGCACCAGTTCGCCCTCGCGGGGATGCAACTCGGCATAGAGGTGATGATGTGCCGCGATCAACTCTTCCAGTTCGGCGGGCGATTCGTAACGTTGTCCTTCATAGTCAGCTACATAACGGTCGGAATGCAAGGCCGACGCTGTGCTGCCGAAAACGTCCAACCGCCAGGAGCCTTCGGGCGTGCGCACCAGGAAAAGCCGGGGCAACTCGATGGTCACGAAGGGCTCCAGCGTGACGTAGTAGCCGTCGGCTGTATGATGAATGAGCACTTCGCTGATGTTCTCGCTCCCTTCGCCCTCTTCGGCGGCCAGCAGCGGACGCGGCATCAATCCGAACAACGCGACGACGGCAAGCCACAGGCCGGTCCGACGCCACCCCTGCTGAATCTGCGTACGATCACCCATGCGTTCGTTGCAAAGCCGTTCGATGCCAGCTCCAGATTTCCAGAATCAATCCCAGAATAAACACCCCTCCAAATCCTCCCAGCAGCGCCGTCGTGTGCAGGTTGAATACCCTGACGCACACGGCCAGCAGCAAAAGCGCGCCGATCATGCGCACCAGCATACCGCCGAACACCCAGCGCACAAAGCGCGCCAT
>WFPM01000065.1 GCA_015487635.1 Rhodothermus sp. | reverse complement strand
GAGCCATGCAGGTTGCAGAAAAGCCGAAGGCAGCTACAACTGCTGCCCGCCGTACCGTGGTCGTCAACGAATTCACGAACGGTATTCTGGATCCGGAAGCTCCCATGCTGGGACCTGTGGCCAATGGGGGCACCATTATCGCGAACACGGCCCCGGGTTGCTGGGGGCCGATGATCACCCCGCGTTTACGTGGAGCGCATGAGGTGACGCGGCCGGTATATGTGGAGGGAGCGGAGCCTGGCGATGCGGTGGTTATTCGCATTCGAGACATTACAGTCACATCAATGGCGACGGCCTCGGGGCATGACCGCTGGGTGGAAGGCCATTACCTGGGCGATCCATACGTAGCCGCGCGGTGCCCGCAGTGTGGCCAGCTCTATCCCGAGACGGTCGTGGAAGGCATCGGTCCGGAGGCGGTGCGATGCGCTCAGTGTGGTACGCCGGTGACTCCATTCCAGTTTGTGCATGGCTACACGGTCGTGTTTGATGAGACGCGTCAGGTGGGCGTGACCGTCTCGCGCGAGGTGGCCGAACAACTGGCCCGGCAAGCCGAGCAGGTGATGGCTTTACCTGATCGTTCCGTGCAGCATCCGATTGTGCTGTATGCGCCGCATGATCTGGTCGGCGTTTCCGTGCGGTTACGGCCTTTTCTTGGACAGCTGGGCACAACGCCCGCCGTACGTATGCCCGACTCCCACAACGCCGGTGACTTCGGATCGGCGCTGATCGGTGCACCCCATGAGTATGCGCTGAGTGCTGAAGAGCTGGAGAAGCGTACCGACGGACATATGGACATCGATGCGGTTCGGGCTGGAGCCATTCTGCTGGCGCCGGTTAAGGTTCCCGGTGCCGGCGTTTACATGGGAGATATGCATGCGTTGCAGGGCGATGGCGAGATTGCCGGGCACACCATGGATGTTGCCGGGACGGTAACGCTGCAGGTGGAGGTGCTGAAGGGCCGCACCCTGGAAGGGCCGGTCCTGTTTCCGCTGCCCGAAGATTTGCCGCCACTGGCACGGCCGCTTACCGAAGAGGAAAAGGCGCGGGCGCGTGTCCTGGCGCGTCGCTGGGGGCTGTCGGACCTGGAAGAGAGTGCGCCGATTTCGGTGATCGGAACCGGACCCGACCTGAATACGGCTACAGAGGTCGGGTTGCAACGCGCCGCGCGCCTGCTGGATATGAGTGTAGCCGAGGTTAGGAATCGGGCCACGATCACCGGAGCGATCGAAATCGGGCGGCATCCGGGCGTGGTTCAGGTGACGTTCCTGGCACCGCTGTCCAAGTTGGAAGCCGCCGGGCTGTTGCCCTTCGTTCGTGAGCAATACGGCATCGGCTGAACCCGGTGAAAACAGCAGATGGGCGAAGGGCCCGGCTCGGCGGAGAATGTGCGGGAGCATGCGGGTGAACCGGGTTGCGTAGACATCGCAACGTGTCTCCTCGGAGACAGGACGAGGCTTCCAACAAACCGGGAGACAGGGCAACGTTTTGCCGGCCGTAATACGATTGCCGGGATATCATGGTGCCTGTGCGCGGCATCCCATGACCCCCTCCTCCGGCCCTTCGGGCCAGCTCCCCCTACAAGGGGAGCGGTGTCTACGGACTACGGCTGGCGATGGAGGCAGGCGCCTGCGCGTGTTGCAGCGTCAAGGCGTTCCCTCAAGTGCTTTCCGTAGGGTCCTCCTGCTGGTTGCTGACGCCGACGTTCGGGAAGCTGGCGTTGGGGGTTCGCGCCGCTCATGCTGGGCGGAAAGCACGCCCCTACCAGCTCAACGACGACGTTTCCACCGGGTAGGGGGGGACCGCTGGGTCTGCCCTTGGTTACGTCCGCCCCACGGCGTGTGGCGTCTCATGCACCGGTAAATCAGCGAGTATGGAGTAGCTCAATAGAACCAGGGGCTTTTCATGAGCAGGCGGGGATGGGGGCGGCGACGGTCCAGTCGGTGCAGGCCCAGTTCGGCGGCGATGTGTAGCGCTTCGGTATACTCCTCAGGGCTCAGGCGGCGGTTTAGTTCTGGGAAGGTCATGCTGTTGACGCGTCCGGCCGGATAGTACTGGTCCATCAGATTGATGTAGGTGTCGGGTCCGAGTTCGCGGGCGATCCATTCCAGAATGGCCCGCGTTTCATCCAGACAACCGGGCATGACCAGGTGCCGGATGAGCAGGCCGCGGCGCGCCAGCCCTTCGTCGTCCAGTTCCAGATCGCCTACCTGCCGGTGCATTTCCTTGATGGCGGCCCGGGCATGTTCGGAATAGTCGGCCGCCTTCATGTAGCGCCGGCTGCGCTCCGCGCTCCAGAACTTGAAGTCCGGCATGTAGATATCGACGATGCCTTCAAGCAGCCGCAGACTTTCGAGGCAGTCGTAGGCGCTGGTATTGTAGACAATGGGCAGGCGCAGGCCGTGTTCGACGGCAATCGCCAGCGCCTCGACGATCTGGGGCACGACGTGTTCGGGCGTAACCAGGTTGATGTTGTGGCAGCCGAGCTCCTGCAACTCCAGCATCATGGCCGCAATAGCTTCGGGCGGATGCCCCGGCGGCGCTTTGTGCGGCTTGATGGCCTGGCTGATGTCATAGTTCTGGCAGAAGACGCAACGCAGGTTGCAATGGGCGAAAAAGATCGTGCCCGAGCCGTTCCAGCCCCGCAGGCAGTCCTCTTCGCCAAAGTGCGGAAAGTAGCTGCTCACGAGCGCGTAGCGGCCCGTCTTGCAGGCGGCGTACCGGTCTTCCAGGCGATTGACGCCGCAGTCGCGAGGACAGGCCCGGCAGTCGGCCAGCATGGCGCGGGCCTGCTCGACGCGGTGCTGCCATTCTTTGTGGCTCAGGGCCAGATAGGACGGCCAGGGACGCGACATGGTGATGGATTTTTGCCGCGGCTTTTGTATATTGAAAGCGGAACGAACGTGAGACGAAACCGGAACAAAGCCTCTCGACGGCGCGCAGTTTGTTACCACTTCTTCTTGCTTGAAATCAATGGCTTAAACCATAGCGCGTTCCCGTGTCGCGCCGTATCGAATGGATCGCCCTGCTGGCGATCGACGCTCTGATGTTCAGCCTGGCCTATGTGCTGTTGTACCTGGCACGGTTCGAGTGGCAGTGGTTCGGGCAGCCGAAGCTGTACCCGATGATGTTCTGGCTGCCCATGCTGTTGATGACGGCCTATTGGGTGTTGCTGTTCGCCTTTTCGGGCATGTACCGGGAACGGCACGCCGAGAGCCGCTTCGACGAACTGGTCTCGCTGTTCAAGGTGGTCACGGTCGGCGTGCTGATCCTGGTATTTGCCATTTTTATCGACACGATGGAGCCCAGCACAAGCCGTGAGGCCATCTTTTTCTACTGGGCTTCGGTCTATGGACTGGTTTCGGTGGGCCGACTTGGGGTGCGCACCGCGCAGAAGGCCCTGCTGCTGCGCGGCTACGGGGTACGCAAGGCGCTGATTGTAGGGTGGAGCGATAAGGTGGCGCAGCTCTACAGCGAGGTGGCACGTTACCCGGAGGCGGGGTTGAAGATTGTGGGAGCCATCCGACTGACCCGGCCGGGCGAACAACCCGGCGTGTCCGAAAGTGAAGGGGATGGCGCGGCCGTTGCCGTTGCGCAGGTTGGCACGTCGGCCTGTACGATCGAAGCCCTGCCGCGACTGATCGACGAGCTCGGCGTGCAGGATGTGCTGATCGCGCTGGACGGTCGCGACCACGACGCGCTGCTCGAAGTGCTCCGGCTGTGCGACGGCAAACCGGTCAAGCTCAAGCTGGTGCCCGACTTCTACACGCTCATCGGCGGTATGGCCCGCACCGAACACATGTACGGGCTGCCACTCATCGAAGTGCTGCCCGAGCCCATGCCCGCCTGGGAGCAGAGCATGAAGCGGGTCATGGACGTGACCGTCTCGCTGGCGGTACTGGGCTTGGGGCTGCCGCTCTGGCTTGCGATCGGCCTGCTGATTCGACTTACCTCTCCAGGCCCGGCCATTTACAAACAGCAGCGGGTGGGACAGCACGGCCGCATCTTTACGCTGTACAAATTCCGCACGATGTACGTCGATGCCGAGGCGCGCACCGGGCCTGTCTGGGCCACGAAGGACGACCCGCGCGTGACGCCCATCGGCCGCTGGCTTCGTCGCTGGCGCCTGGACGAGGTGCCGCAGTTCTGGAACGTGCTCAAGGGCGACATGAGCCTGGTGGGTCCGCGACCCGAGCGACCCTACTTTGTCGAAAAATTCTCCCGGGAGATTCCGCTCTACAACCGACGCCACCGCGTCAAACCCGGCATCACCGGCTGGGCCCAGGTGCGCTGGAAGTACGACAGCAGCCTCGAGGATGTGCGCCAGAAGGTCAAGTTCGACCTGTTTTACATCGAAAACATGAGCCTGCGCATGGACCTGAAAATCCTCTTCCGGACCATCTATACGATGCTGGCCGGTAAGGGGCAGTAAAACCTGGAACTGATATGTGAACGCCGATTTATCGGTGTATGAGGGCGCAATGCCCCGGGGGCCGGACCTACCCCGGCCGATGCGACCGGGCGGATCCGGCAGTCCACCCCTGCGGGGTGGGAAGCGCGCCGTCTGGCCGGGCGGAGCGCACCCCGATTGTGCCTGTGCTTTCCGCCCGGAAAATGAGCGGCGCCAACCGTCCCCGCCAGCTTTCCGCACGTCGGCGCGGAAAGCACCGGATTGGACCCTCCCCCTGACCCCCTCCCTGGCAGGGAGGGGGCAGTACATAAGGGAAAGTATCATCCGTTATAGGAGCGGGTACTTCAGCTACAAACTTGCCCGCCAGAGGGGGAAGTACATAAGGAATCGACGCACAAACCCGCACAGACGCCTGCTGCCACCGCCAGCCACCGTCCGGAGACTCCGCTCCCCCTTACAGGGGGAGCTGCCGCGCAGCGGCTGAGGGGGTTCACAGAAATACCCCTCTTTCAGAGGGAGCGGGCCCAAAGGACCCGTGGGGGAGCCAGGGGGCTACCGACCCTCATGAAGCCCTGTTAGCTATCCATCAAGATACAAGGGGGGCACAGAAATCCCCTCTTTCAGGAGGAGCGGGCCCGAAGGCCCTGAAGAGGGGGCTATAGGCCACGGCTCCCCTGAAGTCTTGCGGCCTGTCCCTGAAGCTACAGGGCAGGGGGCGGGGGATGACGTGCACATGCCCCATGATCCCCGGCAAATCATATTAGCTCAGAATAGTGGGAGATGGGAACAACGCTCCCACGCGTTCTGAAGCCGATGGGTACCCGGTGAACCTGCATCGTGCCTCCGCTTTCCGTTTTGCCCGAACAGTCGCACGACAAATCTCAACGCAATCCTCTGGGGCACAAAGCCGAGGCCCCACAGTTGCTCGCTCTATTTTTCTCAGTTTGTATGAATGCTCCAGCGACGCGGACATGGTCCTGGGCTTTCTGTAGACCTCGCTATGCTCGGATAGACATCTTGAGAAGGCTTTCTGGAAAAGTTTGCAGGCGGCTGGAAAGAATTGCTTCAGACCGGACAGTCCTGTCTGTTCTATTTGATTATGCGTAGCAGCGAAAGTCGCTCGGTGACAGGAGCGGCATGCTTTTGGGTTCCCCTTCCCTGTGGGAATAAACCAGAACAACCACCGGGAAGTCTCCTATGCCCCTCGTACGCAAAACGCATGCTGCGTCCGATGGTAGCGAAGTAGCCCCGCGTCCAACTTCGCGGGAAGCCGCCCAGCAACGTCGCCGGGCCCGTACCATGGCACGTCGGCAGCAACTGGCCGAGCGCATTGCGGCCGCTGCCGTGCAACTGGCTTCGGGGATCAGCGAAGCCGCTTCGGCTGCGCAGGAACTGAAGAGTGCGGCCGATCAGATTGCTGCCGGTGCGACGGAAGCCTCGGGCGCTACGCAGGAATCGCTGGCCGCATTTCGGGAGGTGGGCAAGGCGGTGGAGCGTCAGCGTGTTGCGGCCGAGCAGGCCCGGGAAAAGAGCGAAGCGTTGCAGGCGCTGGCTACCCAGGTGCGTGGGCAGGTAGAGCAATTAATCCAGAATGTTGTAACCGCCGCCGAGCGGCAACAGCGTTCGGTGGCACGGGTGGCCGAGCTGGAGCAACAGGCCGCCCAGATTGGCGAGGTTATCCAGGCAGTGAGCCGGATCGCCAACCAGACCAACCTGCTGGCCCTCAACGCAGCCATTGAAGCCGCACGGGCCGGCAAGCATGGTAAGGGCTTTGCCGTGGTGGCCGGTGAGGTGCGTACGCTGGCCGAGACCTCCGAAAAAAGCGCGCGACAGATTCAGGAGCTGATTACCCAGATTCAGGACGACGTACAGCAGGTAGTCCAGAGCATTACGGCAGCCGCCGAAGCCATTCAGGAAGAGTCGCAGAAAGGGCAGCAGATCGGAGAGGCGCTGGTCGTCATCGGGGAAGGATTCCAACACATTGTGCAGGGAGCGCAGGAGGTAGCCGAAGGAGCAACACGCTCCGAAGCGGCTGTGCGCGAAGCGCTGCGCGGATTTGACGAGATTGCGGCGGCGGCGGAAGAGCAGTCGGCGGCTGTAGAGGAGTGGAGTCGCACCGTTAGCGAACAGGTACAGGTGCTGAGCGAGTGTGAACAGTCGGCCGAAAACCTGTCGGAGCTTGCGGAGGAGTTGAAGCTTTCAACCGAGTTGAGCAAAAGTGCGGGCGATGTAGCGGCGGCGGCCGAGGAGCTCTCGGCCGCGCTGGACGAGATGACCCGTTCGGCCGCGCAGATCTCGGCGGCCATCGAGCAGATCCGAAAAGGCGCGCAGACGCAGGCCGCCGCTACCGAAGAGTCGGCTGCCGCCCTCGCCGAAATCGAGCAGGGGTTGGAAGTGGCGCGTCAGCAAGCGCAGGAAGGGAAAGAGCGACTGGAGGTACAGCAGCAGCGGCTGGCGGAAAACCGCCAGGCCGTTGAGGCGCTGATCGCCAGTATCGAACAGGCCGTCGGACGCGTCGAGCAGAGCCTGGAGCGCATCAAGCAACTGGAGCTGCGTTCGCGCCGCATCGACAAGATTGTGGATGCGATCACAATGGTTGCCATTCAGACAAGCATGCTGGCCGTCAGCGGGGCCATCGAGGCGGCGCGGGCAGGCGAGTTCGGCAAAGGGTTTGCCGTGGTAGCGGCCGACATTCGCAACCTGGCGCACGATTCGGCCGACAATGCCGATCGCATTAAGGATACGCTGCGCACCATTCAGGATCATATCCAGACGGTGGCCCGCGATGTCGAGGAACTGATGGCCCGGACGGTGGCCGAGGCGGAAAAGGCCCAGACCGTGACCGTGAGCCTGCAACGCCTGGACCAGGAAATGGCACAGGTGCAGGCCAGTGCCGAGGCCATCCTGCACGAAGCAGCACATATCGCCACGGCCGTGGCG
>WFPM01000064.1 GCA_015487635.1 Rhodothermus sp. | reverse complement strand
TCCCAGGCGCCCAGGTACTTCTGCAGCGTGTCCAGGTCGGCGTGCGTCAATCCCACGAGCGGCGCCGTGCCGGAAGTGTGCGCCACCAGGCTGACGAACGTCCGGCGGCCGGCGTGCAAGCTCAGCACCTGGTGCTTGGGCACTTCGCGGCCGTCGCCCAGCCGCACCGGCGCCGCAATCCCGGCGCGGCGGGCGATCTCCTTGACATAGACGTTCACCTTCTGATCGGAGAGCTTCGGGACGGGCGTCGGTGCCCCGGCTTCCAGCCGCTCGCGGAGAATCCGGCGTGCCGGTTCGACCAGCGGCACGCGCCGGAAAATGCCGGTCTTGCGCTCCCGAAGGTGCCACACGCCCGCCTCCAGGTCGATCGTCTTCCACGCCTTGGGCTGCATGCCCGCCTTCAGGTCCGAAGCCCGCAGGCCCGTGAAGCAGGCCAGCAGGAAGATCGTGCGGGCACGCTCGCAGCCTTCAGGTAAGTCGGAAAGATCGACTTCCTGGAAGGCGCGCAGCTCTTCCGGCGTCAGAAAGACAATCTCACGTTTTGCCTCGGGAAGGGGAAGCGGCCTGGGGGCCTTTTCGAGCAGGCCGCGCTCCTCGAGCCACAGGAAGAACGTGCGCACGTATTTGGCCAGACGGTTGGCCGTGGCGGCCGACAGGCCCTGTTTGCCGGTCAAAAAGGCCTGGAAGCGCTCCAGAAAGGCGCGATCGACGCGCTCGATGGTCACGTCGGGGGCGAAGGCGGCCAGGTGCTTGCGCACGCGATCGAGCACTTGAAGCGAGGAGGGCCTGAGCACGAGGCGCTTGACGGCGAGCCATTCGTCGAAGAGTGGAAGCAGGCGGTGCTCTTGCGGCACGAGGCCCAGATCGGCTTTCAGCTGGTCGCGCACGGTCTCCAGCGGCTGGCCGGTGAGCAGCAGCGCCTCGGCCCGGGCCACGATGTTTTCCAGACGTGCGTTGAGTTCGGCGGCTCCCGGTGCCGAGGGCCGCAGGCGCTGGCGGCGCCGGTTCCAGTCGGAAGGGCGCACGCGCACGGGCAGGCTCAGCCAGCACTGGCGCCGCGCGCGAAGCAGGGCCAGCCGAAGCGGTGCGCGGCCGTCGGGCCCCGGACGGTCTAAATAGACTCGAACCCCCATGTGCGCAAGCTTTCCGCAAGAAACCTGCAGACTTTCACGCACAACCGGCGACAATGGTTCACAAAAAACCGCTCAGAATGGCCAATTTTGGGTGTTCGTTGTTACCGGTTGTCGCCCAAGGTTTTGGAGATTTGGACCCCTTGTCTCCACAACCTGACCTTGAGCAGCCTGCTGTATAAGGCAGGCTGCTTTTTTCTTCCACAGACCTATCTTTTGAAACTTGTTTCCGGACGATCAGAGCGCTCTCTGAACCACTTCACCGCACCCATGGGGCTTCATCCAGGCGCAGCAGGGTGTGGAGCAGGACGTTGGCGCCGTTGGCAATGTCTTCGGGTCGGGAGAATTCCTCTGGGGAATGGCTGATCCCCTCGACGCTGGGGATGAAAATCATGCCGACGGGACCCAGACGGGCCATGTCCTGCGCGTCATGCCCTGCCCCACTGGGCATGCGCTTCGCGGACAATCCCAGCGTCTGAGCAGCCGCTTCGATCTCCGCGCGCACCCGGGGATCCGTCGGCGCCGGTTTATTGACGTTGATCGGCTCGAAGCGCACCTGCACGCCACTGCTCCGGGCAATGGCATGGGCTTCCTTTTCGATCGCTGCATACAGACGCCGAATCTTGGCATCGTCCAGATCGCGGAGCTCCAGACTGCAGACCACCCGCCCGGAAATGACATTGGGCGCTCCGGGATATGCTTCGATCTGGCCGACCGTACCGACCTGACGGCCCGGCTCTGCCGTGACAATACGATTTACGGCCTGAATGAACCGGGCGGCCGCCAGCAGCGCATCCCGTCGGCGGTCC
Source organism: Rhodothermus sp. (assembly GCA_015487635.1). GTDB lineage: Bacteria > Bacteroidota > Rhodothermia > Rhodothermales > Rhodothermaceae > Rhodothermus. Next base: position 4,298 of record WFPM01000064.1, on the reverse strand, counting down.
ATCGGCGTCGTACCGGCATGATTGGCCATGCCCTCCCAGGTAACCCGCCACCAGCGAATGCCCACAATCCCCTCCACCACGCCGATGTCGATCTGCTCTTCGTAGAGGACCGGCCCCTGCTCGATATGCAGTTCCAGATAAGCGGCAATGTCGCCGGGTTTACGAATCACCTCGTCGAGGCGGTCCGGATCGCCGCCAAGAAAGCGAATGCCCTCCCGAATGGTTTTGCCGCTATGGCTGACATGGTCCAGTTCTTCTGGAGGAAGCTCGCCAATCCAGGCCCGGCTGCCGATCAACCCGCCCTCTTCGTTTTGAAAGATAACGACTTCCAGTGGATGTCGTAAGGTAAGGCCCTGTTCATGCAGGGTCTGCGCCACTTCAATGGCCCCCAGCGAGCCCACCGTGCCGTCATAATTCCCCCCGTCGGGCACTGTATCGATATGGGACCCCATCACCAGAGGTGGTCGGTCCGGCTCCCGTCCGGGCCGCCGTCCGATAATGTTGGCGGCTGCGTCAATTTCGACTTCCAGACCGGCCTCCTGCATCCACTGCATCACCTGCGCCCGCCCCTGGCGGTCTGCTTCGCTGTAGGCTACCCGACTGGTACCCCCCGGTCCACGGCCGAACCTCGCCAGTTGCTTCAGGTGAGCCAGCAGACGGTCGCCATTAATGCGTAACGTGGACGGACTTGCGTCCGTCAGTGGATTCATCCAGCTTCCCATTCCCAGAATCCCCAGCGCACCGGTAGCAGTCAGGGTTGTGCGCAGAAAAGCGCGTCGCGTTTGTCTCGATAACTGTGCATTCGGACGCATGGCATAAATGCGGATTGCTTCAACATCTGGCACTTTTCCGGAAAATTTTTAAAATTTTAAATTCACAATCAAATGCAACCCACTAAAAAGATCGGCCATGTATCGAAGCCCTGGCGTGCTTCTGATTGCCCTGCTTCTCTGGTCGGGCTGGTCTGCCCGGACGGTTCAGGAGGCGACGCCTGCGCCAACCGCATCGCCCGACTCCCAGTTGATCGGCTTCACCCGGGAACGGGCACGCTGGCAATGGGAGCTTGAATCCCGTATTCCGTCGCTGATTTCGACGGAACGCATGCGCCTCTATCATCGGGCACTGACGGCCGAACCACACCATGCCGGCACGGAAGCCAACGAACGCACGGCCGAATACCTTGCCGAACGGTTGCGGGAATTCGGTTTCGACAGCGTGGCGTTCTACCGCTACGAAGTGCTGCTCCCCCGGCCGGTCGAGCGTCGGGTGGAGCTCGTTGCCCCGGAGCGCTACCGCCTTCGGCTGAGCGAACCGCCGCTGCCGCCCGATCCGGACACACGGAAGTCCGGCGTGTTGCCGCCGTTCAATGCCTACTCGGCCGACGGAAGCGTTGAGGCCGAGGTGGTCTATGTGAACTACGGCATTCCGGAAGATTACCGGGTGCTCGACTCGCTGGGCATCAGCGTCGAGGGCAAGATCGTGCTGGCCCGCTACGGCCGAAGTTGGCGCGGGATCAAGCCCAAAGTGGCCGCCGAACATGGCGCGATAGCCGTACTGCTCTATTCCGATCCGGCCGATGACGGCTATGTGCGCGGCGACGTGATGCCCGACGGCAAGTGGCGCCCGGAATGGGGCGTGCAGCGTGGCTCGGTCATGGACATGCCGATCTATCCGGGCGATCCCCAGACACCGGGCTATCCCTCGAAGCCGGGGGCACAACGGCTGCCACTGTCCGAGGTGCCCACCCTCCAGAAAATCCCGGTCCTTCCGATTTCCTACGGCGACGCCCTCCCCATTTTGCGCAATTTAAAAGGTCCGGTGGCGCCGGAATCATGGCGCGGCGGTCTCCCCGTTACCTATCATATCGGTCCCGGTCCGGCCCGCGTACGCATGACGGTGCGCCAGGACTGGTCGGTGCGTCCCATCGTCAACGTGATCGGCTACCTGTGGGGGAGCGAAGCACGCGACAAGATCATCATGGCCGGGGGGCACCGGGATGCCTGGACCTTCGGTGGGCGCGACCCGATCAGCGGAGCCGTTTCGCTGCTCGAATCGGCCCGCGCCCTGGCGCAACTGGCTCGCGACGGTCATCGGCCACGCCGGACCATTGCCATCGCCTCCTGGGATGCCGAAGAGTACGGCCTGATCGGCTCGACGGAATACGCCGAAGAATTTGCCGAGCAACTCCGGCAACAGCTTATTCTCTACCTGAACCGTGAAAGCTATACGGCCGGGGATTTTGAGGCCGGAGGCTCGCATGCGCTGGAGCCGTTCATCAACGAAGTGACGCGAGCGGTGCCGGCTCCGGAAGGATTAGGTACGATCTGGAACTTCTGGAAAGCCCGCACCGCCGACCGCCGCATTGTACGCACCGACGCTGGTGAACGCATCCGCATCACCGCCCTGGGCTCGGGAAGCGATTATACCGCTTTTCTGGATCATCTGGGTATTCCGTCGGTCAATCTGGGATTCGATTCCGGCAACGGGATCTACCATTCCCGCTACGACACCCACTGGTTTTTCATCACCTATGGCGATCCGGGCTTTCGCTACGGCGAACGGCTGGCCGACCTGGTGGCCCGCTTTCTCCTGCGCCTGGCCAACGCCGACATTCTTCCCTTCGACTATGCCATCACGGCGGAAACCATCCAGCACTATCTGGATGAACTGGAAGATCTGCAGACCCGCCATCTGAAGACGCCTGTTGACCTGAGCTCCGTCCGTCGGGCAGCCCGTGTGCTGGAAGCCACGGCCGTCGCTTTTCGGGCAGAGCGCGATCGGATTTTGCAATTGCCGGCTGCCCGTCTGGCGGCCCATCGTGGCACGCTGGCGATCATCAACGAACACCTGCAACGGGCCGAGCAGGGCTTCCTGCATCCTGAAGGATTGCCCGGCCGCCCCTGGTTCCGCCATACGCTCTACGCGCCCGGGCTTTACACTGGCTATGGTGTCAAGACGCTGCCCGGCATTCGGGAAGCCATCGAACAGGGCAATGCCGCTGAAGCTCAGGCCATGGCCGAAGCTACGGCGGCTGCGCTGGAGCGTGTCCGGCAACATCTGGTGGCCGCAATTGCGGCCGCCAGCACCATCCGTTAACAATCCCTGCCACAGCCATGCGTATGCGGCTTTTTCTCTGCCTTCTCTGCGTGATAGCGCCTGCCTACGCGCAGGAACCTTCCTTAGCGTTGATAGGCGCTCATGTGATCAATCCGGAAGGCTTTCCTTCCTATGCAGAGGCCACCGTGCTCATCGAAGGCAACCGCATTGTAGCCGTTGGTCCCAGCCACCAGATCACCATTCCTCCGCAAGCCCGGCGCATTGACGTAACGGGCAAATGGATCATTCCCGGTCTGATCGACACCCACATTCATTTCTTCCAGTCCGGCGGTCTGTATACACGGCCGGACATTATCGATCGACGCCACATCGTTCCCTACGAACAGGAGCTGGAGCAAATCCGACAGCGCCTGCCCGATACCTTCGCGCGCTACCTGCGTTGTGGCGTCACCGGCGTGGTCGATGTAGGGGGTCCTTTCTGGAACTTTGAAGTGCGCGCGCAAGCGCGCCAAACGCTACGCGCGCCCCGGGTAGCCGTGGCCGGTCCGTTGGTTTCCACCTATCAGCCGGGAGCACTTACCACGGACGATCCGCCCATCATCAAGGTCAATTCCCCGGAAGAGGCACGCGCGCTGGTACGGCGCGAAGTGGCCTATCGGCCCGACCTGATCAAGATCTGGTACATCGTACGGCCGGGCGAGACCCCTGCGCAGCACCTCCCGATCGTCCAAGCAGCCATCGACGAAGCCCATGCGCATGGCGTGCGCGTGGCCGTACATGCTACCCAGCTGGAGACGGCCCGTCTGGCCGTTCAGGCCGGAGCCGACATCCTGGTCCACAGCGTCTATGACCGACCGGTTGACGAAGACTTCATTCGCCTGCTGAAAGCACGCCGCACCCTCTACATTCCGACGCTAATCGTATGGGAAGGGTATCGCGAAGTGCTGAGCCGACAGGTACAGCTCTCCCGGGTCGAACTGGAATGGGCCAATCCTTACGTGGTGGCCACGCTGTTCGACCTGTACGCGGACACCAGCTACCGCCCCCCCTCGGCCGCATGGATTGAAGCACGGACAGAGCGGCTGCGTACGGCCCAGCACAATCTGAAGCGCCTTCAGGAAGCCGGCGTCCTCATTGCAGCCGGCACCGATGCCGGCAATATCGGCACCCTGCACGGACCGGCCATCTTTCGGGAATTTGAGCTGATGGCCGAGGCCGGCCTGACGCCTCACCAGATTCTT
>WFPM01000063.1 GCA_015487635.1 Rhodothermus sp. | reverse complement strand
CCGAAGGGGGCGGCCTCGAACACTTCGGGCATCCGGCGTAGCTGCTCCAGCGCAGCCAGCAGTGGGGTGACCTCCAGCTCGTACAGCGGGCGGGTCAGGTAGCGGGCCTTCAGCGCTTCGGGTGCGCCCAGCGCGATGAGTCGGCCGTTGTGGATGAGGCCCAGCCGGTTGCAGTATTCGGCTTCGTCCAGGTAGTGCGTGGTCACGAACACGGTGGTGCCTTCGGCGGCCAGCTCGGCGATCAGGTCCCAGAAGCGCCGCCGGGCCAGCGGATCGACACCGCTGGTGGGCTCGTCCAGAAACACCACGGACGGTTCGTGCAGCAGCGCACCGGCCAGCGCCAGCCGCTGCCGCCAGCCGGTGGGCAGCTCGCGCACCAGGCGGCGCTCCTGTCCGCTCAGGCCCACGCGGGCTATAACCTCACGGATGCGCGTTTCGAGCCGGCGGCCTGTTAGCCCGTAGGCCGTTCCGAAAAAGCGCAGGTTTTCCAGTCCGGTCAGATCTTCATAGAGCGAGAACTTCTGGGCCATGTAGCCGATGGCCTGACGCACGTGGTAGGGCTCGCGGGCCACGTCAAATCCGGCCACGCGGGCCGTGCCCTCCGACGGCGGCAGCAGGCCGCATAGCATGCGGATGGTGGTCGATTTGCCGGCGCCGTTGGCTCCCAGAAAGCCGAAGATCTCGCCGGCTTCTACCTGAAACGTCACGTGATCGACGGCCGTGAAGCTGCCGAAGCGACGCGTCAGGCCGCGTACGTCGATGGCGGGCGTGTTCATGGCAGGTGTTTGGTCAGCGTACCGGTGGCCTGATACAGTGCCAGCCAGGCAAGCGCGCAGGCCGTCTGTGCCTGAATCTCCCGGGCGTGGGCCTGTGCCAGCGCCGTTTCGGCGTCGAGCAGGTCGCGGCTGGTACGCAGCCCCTGGGCGAACTGATCACGCACCAGCGCATACCGGGCTTCGGCCTGCCGGACCACCAGCCGGGCCAGTAGGAGCCGCTCGTAGGCCTGTTCGACGCCGAGCCGCGCCTGCGCCAGCGTAACGTCCAGCGTGCGCAGCGTGGCGGCCTCCTGCGCTTCGGCCTGGCGACGCAGCGCCGCAGCCTCGGCCACCTGATGGTGCGTGCGCAGGCCGTTCCACAGATCAAGCGTTAGCGACAGCCCGACTTCCCAGGTCCCCTCGAAGCGATCCTGCAGCGGAATAATGCGTGGGTTGGGCCGTGCGTAGAGATAGCGCCCGACGAGTGCTACCTGGGGCCACCAGTTGGCCCGGGCTATGGAGCGCAGCGCATCGGCACGGGCGATGGTGTGCCGGAGGGCGGCCAGATCGGGCCGCTGGCGCAGGGCCAGCGCCCGCAGGCTGTCGAGCGATGGCACCGGCCGCGCGGCGGTGTCGGGCCGGTCTGGCAGTTCTAACGGCGTATCCGGCGGCAGGCCCACCAGACTGTTCAGCGTGACGGCGGTGAGCTGCACGGCCTGGCGCCGCTCAAGCGCTTCGAGCCGGGCCTGCTCCAGCGCGACCTCCACGTCGAGTACTTCGCTTTCGAGCAGGAGCCCCTGCGTCTGCCGGTTGCGGGCATCTTGCAGGTGCGCTTCCAGACGCCGGACATTCTCCTCGGCGGCGCGGGCCAGCGCCACGGCCTGTACGTGCTGCCAGTAGGCCGCAGCGATACGGTAGGCAAGCGCTTCACGCCGGCTGCGCTGCTCGGCAACGGCGGCTGCCGCTTCCTGACGGGCGGCTTCGAGTTGAGCCCGCAGCCGTCCACCCAGAAACAGCGGCTGCTGCAGCGAAAGCTGCAGTTGATACTGATTGGGGATGTTCGGTGTGATTTCGATGGGCTCGGCACCCGGCAGCGGCATCGTGATGGTGAACGGCGTGATCTCGCTCAGTCGCTGATAGCCGGCCGAAAACTGCACGCGAGGCTGAAAGGCCGCACGGGCCTGACCGATGCGGGCCCGGGCGGCCGCGACGGCCGCTTCGGCAGCGGCCAGGTCGGGATGCGTCCGGAGCCCCCGTCGGATCGCCTCGGCCAGCGTCAGTTGTACGGGTTGCGCCTGGAGCCCGAGCGCCAGACCGAATCCCAGCAGCAGGCCCGGCAACCAGCGCAGCATCCGGGATGAAGGTCTATGCTTCATCGTACATCGTCGATTGACTTTAGCGGGGTGGACTGTTCGGTCAGGTAGGCGAGAAAAACGTTCTCCAGGGTGGGCGCAATGGGCTGGCAGTCGTGGACCCGGACGGTGCCGTCGGCTTCGAGGCGGCCGAGCAACGGCGTCAGCTCGTCGTCGCGGTCGAGCAGCAGGTGGATGCGGTTGCCGATGAGCTGCACGCGGTACGCGTCGAGCCAGGTGCGAAGCCGGCGGGCCGCCTCGCGCACGGGCGTGGCCGTCAGCTCAAACAGGCGGCCGGGCAGCGATGCCCGGAGCGCCTCGGGCGTGTCGAGCGCCAGGATGCGCCCCTGATGGAGCAGGGCCACGCGGCGGCAGCGTTCGGCTTCGTCCAGGTACGGCGTGGCCAGTACGATCGTCAGCCCTTCCTGCTGAAATTCCACGAGCAGTTCCCAGAACTGGCGTCGGGCGACGGGATCGACGCCCGTGGTGGGCTCGTCGAGCAGCAGCAGCCGCGGGCGGTAGACGAGCGTGCAGATGAGCGCCAGCTTCTGCTTCATGCCGCCCGAGAGGTGCTCGGCCAGCCGGTTGCGGAACGGTGCCAGGCCGGTTATCTCCAGCAGGCGTTCCTGCCAGGCCCGGTCGGTGCCGGTGCCGTGCAGGCGTGCGAAAAAACGGAGGTTTTCCTCGACGGTCAGGTCGCCGTAGAGCGAAAACCGCTGGGCCATGTAGCCGATGAACGAGCGAATGCGCCGGGCTTCGGTGGTCAGATCATGGCCGAGCACGCGCACGACGCCCTCGTCGGGGCGGGCGATGCCGGCCACCAGGCGCAGCAGCGTGGTCTTGCCGGCGCCGTCGGGTCCGACAAGCCCGAACATCTCGCCTTCGCCGACCGACAGCGACACGCCGGCCAGGGCCGTGATCGGCCCGAAGCGTTTCGTGACGGCGCGCAGCTCGATCGGGGGCGTCATGGCTCAGGCGGCGGGTTGCAGCGTGGCATCGGCGGGCATGCCGGGTTTGAGCAGCCCGTCCGGATTGGGCAGCGTCACTTTGATGCGGAAGACCAGCCGCGTACGGTCTTCCTTCGTCTGCACGTTGCGGGGGGTGAATTCGGCCTCGGGTGCGATGTAGGTGACGCGACCCTCGAAGGTGCGGTCGGGCCAGGTATCGACGCGCACCGTGACGGGCTGGCCGTACTGCACGGTCCCGATCAGCGGCTCGGGGATGTACAGCTGCACGTAGACCGTGTCGAGCCGGACCAGCGTCAGCAGCACCGATCCGGGAACGGCCAGCTCGCCTGGATCGGCTACGCGACGGCTGACGACGCCGTCGGTAGGGGCTTCCAGGCAGGCGTCGTCGAGCTGGCGGCGGAGCAGGTCGCGCCGGGCTTCGGCCTGCGCAACGCGGGCGCGAGCCACGGCCAGCTCTTCGGGACGGGCCAGGTGCCGGAGCTTTTCGAGCTGGGCCTGTGCGGCCCGGTATTCGGCCTCGGCGAGCCGGAGCTGGAGCCGGGCGTCTTCGAGCTGGCGGTCGGTGGCGCTGCCCTGCGCGTGGAGCGCCTCGATGCGGGCCGCGTCGCGACGGGCCTGCTCCAGCCGCGTGGCCGCCTGGGCCAGACGGGCTTCGGCCTGCCGGAGGTCTTCATCGCGGGCACCGGCCTTCAGCAGGGCCAGGCTGGCCCGGGCGGCTGCCAGATCCGCTTCGGCCTGGCGCAATTGCAGCGCGAGCTGCGTGGTGTCCTGGCACACCAGCGGCTGGCCGCGCATGACGCGATCGCCTTCGTCCACAAAGAACCGCACGATCTCGCCGGTCGTGCGGGCGGCCAGTTGGATCTCGGTGGCCTCGATGGTGCCGGAGACTTCGAGCACGTCGGTGCGGGCGGCCTGACATCCATGCAGTAGGCCACCTAGCAGCACAGGGATCAAGAGCGTACGCATGGCACGATCGGGTTAAACCGGTGGGTCGGTTTCGGCTGCAATGGTTTCGATCGCCTGCCGAAAGTCGATGCGGGCGGTGTCGGTCAGCATGCCCTCGAACAGGAGCCGGATCATCAGATGGATCATCTCCGGGAGTGAATAGGGCAGCTCTATGAGAGCCGTCGGGGTAACCAGGCGTTCGGCCACGGCCTGGAAGCTTCGGAGCATGACGTCGACGGACATGTCGGTCCGGATGAATCCGGCCGCCTGGCCTTCCCGGAGCACGCCGCCCAGAAAGCGCGCGATGGTTTCGGCGCGGAAGCGTTCGGTTTCGGCCCAGACGTCGGGAAGGAAGCGGGCCAGGTCTTCCAGAAACGGCTTTTCGAGCTGACGCAGGTGGCGGGCCGCTTCGGCGAAGGCCCGGGCCAGGCGTTCAGGCAGTGATAGCGTACGATTTTCGAAGATGCGGCCGAGGTTTTCGGCTACCTGCGCGCGAAAGCGCTCCATAACGGCCGCCGCCAGGGCCGCCTTGGTGGGGAAGTGCTGGTAGAGCGTTTTTTTGCTCATGCCCAGCTCACGGGCGAGTTCATCCATGGTTACCCGTGCGTAGCCTTCCCGGAAGAAGCGTCGCTGCGCCGTTTCCAGAATGCGCGCGCGTACGGCCGTCGGGGTTGCTTCGGATGAAACCATAGAAACTAAAATTGTATTTTAAGTTTCCATCATGATAAAAAATAGCGACAGGCGTGTCAAGTGGGGCGTGGGTGAAGGATCGGTAAAGCCGCACCGTGTGGCGCCGGCCGAGGCGCAGGGAGGAGCGGTCGGGATCCGATCTGAATCGAGGTTCGGGAACGCGTTCTCTGGCGTGCGCTGGTCCGGGAAACT
>WFPM01000062.1 GCA_015487635.1 Rhodothermus sp. | reverse complement strand
CATGTTCACGTCGTAGTGCTGGCCCGTGTGAATCAACACTTCTTCGATACCGGCCTCGGCCAGCGCCCGACTCACCATGGCCGCCTTGATGAATTGGGGACGGGCCCCTACGATGCTGCAGACACGCATGGCTCGGCGCGGGTTACTTCTTCCAACAGGCGGGCCAGCTCGCCCGTCAGATGGGGACGGCTGTAGTGGCGGGCCAGCTCGGTCGGCGCGCCCGGCAACGGTCGCCCGGCCGCCCACGCCTCGTAATGCCGGCGCAGGTAGGCGACAATGCCTTCCACGTCATCGTAGTCGAACATCTCCCCGGCCTTTGTCTCGCGCAGTACGGCCGCCGCATCGCCCTCTACCGGACCGATGCCCAGCACGGGCCGCCTGGCCCCGAGATATTCGTACAACTTGCTCGTAACGATCCAGGCATTCCCGGCCACACGGTTGATGACAAGCAGCAGCAGAGCACTGTCGAGCAGGCACTGGAGCACCTGCCGATGCGGGAGGAAAGGCAGCACCTCCACCCTGTCGGCCAGCCCGTGCTGCGCAATAGCCTGATGAACGGAAGCGTCCACCGTTCCGATCAACCGCACCCGGAGCTGCGTGGCGTCGTTCAGGCTTCGCAGCGCCTGCCAGAGTGCCTCCGGATTGCGCGCCGGATTCATGCTGCCGGCGTAGGTTACCCAGAAGTGCTCGGACGGCTGCGGCTGCAACCCTTCGAAGTCGGCCGGATCGAAGCCGTTCGGGATCAGCACGGCCGGCAGGCCGCGTGCTCCCAGGGCCCGTTGCATGGCCGGTGTTACCACGACACGTTGGGATGCCGCCTGTAGCACCTGACGTTCCAGCCAGGCGTCGAGTCGCCGTGCCCAGCGCGTCATGGGAAGCATTTCGTAATAATCGATGCCAGTCCAGGGGTCGCGCAGGTCGACCACCCAGGGTAGCCGGTAGCGTCGGTATGCCCGGTAGCCGATCAGATGCGTCGAATGTGGCGGTCCGGTCGTTACCACGACTTCGATCGGATACTGCTGCAACAGCCGGGGCAGCGCCCGCAGGGCAAACGGCACCCAGCCCACACGGGCGTCCGGCAGGAACAGATTCGCCCGGATCCAGCGGGCCAGTCGCTCCTTCCAACTCCGGTGGGGACGTCCGGCAAAGCCCACACTCACCGCTTCCTCCTTACGCTGGCCCAGCAAGCGCGCGTAAGCGGCATACGGATCCCAGGCCCGCGTTCGGATCACCGGAACGTCGGCCGGCACTTCGGCCAGCAACTCCGGATCGCGGGCCGGATAGGCGGCGTCTTCGGGACGGACGGTCAGCACCACCGGCTGCCAGCCATGCTGCGGCAGATAACGCGCAAACTTCAGGAATCGCTGCACGGCCGCTCCCCCTGCCGGGGGAAAGTAGTAGGTCACCAGCAAGACCCATCGCATTGCCGGCCGACTCATCCGCCCTGTTGCTTTCGATACCACCCCATTCCCAGCAGCAACAGGACTCCTCCATAGGTCAGCAGCGTGGCCAGTGCGGTAATCCGCAGGCCCCAGATGTGACTGACCGGATCGAAGCGCATCACTACAGTGTGCGTGCCGGCCGGCACCGGCACGGCTCGCAGCAGATAGTTGGCCTGCAGGATCGGAGCGGGCTGGTCGTCCACCGTGGCTTGCCATCCGGCCGGATAGTACACCTCGTTCACCACCAGCAGTCGCGGCGCGTCGGTGGTCACCTCCCAGACGATCTCGCGGGGACCGAAGCGCACCAGCCGAACCGAAGCCGTGCGGGCCGAATCGATGGGCGTTACTTCGATCCCGGGGTCTTCGCGCAGCAGCACGGTCTGGCGCAGATCCAGTGCCGGATCCAGCAGTCGCTGTCGGAGTGCGGCCAGATCGGACACCACCTCGTACTGCCCCACCAGAAACGCCCGGGGTAGCGCCGAGAGGTTCTCCAGCACACGCCAGCGCTCGTCCTCGAACACCACGCGCATGCCGGGCAATGAGGCGCCGGCCGGTACCACCACATAGCGCACGCTCAACAGATCCAGCGCCCGCGACCGCGGCAGCCCGATCGCCGGATCGACGAACAGGTGGTCGATGTAATCCTGAAACAGCCGTAACTTGGCGCCGTGGTAGCCACCGATCGACTCGTGGTAGTAGGACGGACGGGCGTTCGTCATGGGGTTACCGCTTTCGAGCGACAGCACCCGGAAGTGGCCCGGCCCTCCGGCCTCCTGTTGCCGCTCCAGCAAAAAGCGATCGAACGAATAGGTGGGAATCAGAGCGGTAATTTCCCGGGCGTCCGTCAGCACTTTTTCGTTCAGGTGGCGTCGTCCCACGCCCCACAGGTCGATCGTCACCAGCAGGGACAGTCCGGCCATCAATCCCCAGGCAGGCAACCGCTGCCGGTCGTAGAGCCACAGCAGGCCACCCGCCAGCAGCAGAAATACCAGCGTACGCTGCGCATCGCGACCGAACAGGTTGGAGCGCACCGTCCGCTGTTCGGCCACGTATTGTCGCACCGCCTGCAGCAGGCGCGGATCGTCCGGGGGCACGTTGTTGGCGGCGGCCACCTGTCGGGCGATCTGTTCCACCTCGCCCGGTCGCTCGAAGGAAAACAGGCTGCCCCGCGCCAGCCAGAGCACCAGCACCAGCCCGACCAGCCCCAGCCACATCTGATAGGCCGGCCGCAGCGTCCGCGACCGCTCTGGCTGCTGCTCGAGCAGCCAGCCGCCGCCCAATGCGGCCAGCAGGGCCAGTCCCAGGACCGCCGTGCTCAGCCAGGTTTCCGGCACCCGAAAGGCATCGAACAGTGGGAAGTATTCAAACATGAAGCGGTTGAGCAGCGGAAAGTAGCTGCCCAGCGAGAACAGAATCATCAGCAGCGTGCCGGCGCCCAGGATCCAGGTGGTGCGCTCCCGCCGGCGCCAGAGCGCCAGCAGGGCCAGCCAGAGCACGATGCCGCCCACGTAGTGTGGCCCCTCGGTAAACGGCTTGGGCCCCCAGTAGGTGGGGCTGCCACCCCCGTAGGCGTCGGCAATCAACAGCGTAACGAGCTCGCCGGGTGCCTGGCTCCAGCCCATCGCATAGTCCCAGTCCAGCCCATCGCCCCCTCCGGTGGCTTCGCTCCCACCTCGAATCGTGTACTGCTTGTATTCGTAGACCGGCCAGTAGGGCTGAGCGATCATCAGCAGCGCCAGCACGCTTCCCAGCGCAAGCCAGCCCGTCGCCTGTCCAAATACGGCCAGACGCCCTTCGCGCCAGGCGGCCACGCCTTCCACCAGCCACCAGAGTCCCAGCAGAAATGCCACGTAGTACGTAATCTGCACGTGCCCGGCCCGCAAATTGGCGGCCAGCACCACGGCAAACAACAGGCCCGAGAGCAACCGGGGGCGTCGCAACACGTGCACAAAAGCCAGCACCAGCCAGGGTGCAAAACAGAGCGCGATGAATTTCGAGTTGTGCCCCGCCTTCAGAATGATCGGAATGTAAGTGGTCAGTCCGTAGGCCACGGCCGCCAGCATGCCCGCCCATTGTCGGCGCGTCAGGTAAACCACCAGCCAGTAGGTGCCGGCCAGCAGAATGAAGAAGTGGGAGGTCGGCCACAGAAAGCCTCGAAGCCAGCCCAGCAGGCTGTCGATCTGGGGCACTTTTGCCGGATAGGAAATCATGTAGGCCGGCATGCCCGCAAAGGCGTTCGTGGCCCAGAGCGGTTCGGTGCCTGTCGAATCACGGTAGGCGATCACCGACTGGGCCATGGCGCGCCAGTTAACCGTATCGCTGCCGATCAGCCGTTTGCCTCCGAAATGAATCGGCGCAAAAAAAGCCAGCGAGAGTGCCAGCAGTAGCAGCAGGCAGATCAGATGGCGATGCCGTTCCGGAAGGCGCTCCCAGAGACCATGCCAGGCCGGTAGCGTGGACGCCGACGCCTTCCGGGAGCGGGACGAGCGGGCCGAGGCAGCCATAAACGCAACGCGACGGGTTATTCGATCACCTTGGGCACCCGGAAGTAGTCGCTGTCGGCGTCGGGTGCGTTACGCAGCGCATCTTCATGCGAAATGCGCTGTTCGACGACGTCCTCCCGGAAGACGTTGTACAGGTCCAGCACGTGCGACATGGGCGGGACGTCGCGCGTGTCCAGTTCGTTCAGCTTGGCCACGTAGTCCAGGATCTCGCCCATCTGTTCGGCCAGCATCCGCTCCTCTTCTTCCGAGAACTCCAGGCGGGCCAGCCGGGCAATGTAGCGGACTTCTTCGACGGAAATCGCCATCGCTTGCCGATCGTCAGGTTGTGGGTGTTGCAAGATAGCAAATGCCGGGCGCGACCGCTACCGCGCAGCGCTATGCGGAGTTCCCCGACTCCCGGAGCAGTGCCTGCATCCGGGCCTGCACGGTTTCCATCAGCGTGGTCAGATGCCGACGTCGGAGTCCCGCCGTCGGGACGGGTTCGCCGATCACCACCCGGATCGTTCCCGGCCGCGACACCATCCGCCGCTCGTCCAACCGGCGGTAGCTGTCGAGGATGACCACGGGCACCAGCGGCACGCCAGCCTCAACGGCCAGCAGGAACGCTCCCTTCTTGAAGGGACGCAATTCCTTCCGGTAGCCGCGCGTGCCTTCCGGAAACAGCAGCACGGGATGCCCCTGGCGGATGCGCTCGCCAGCCAGCTGCAGGCTTTTCAGCGAGCGACGGGGATTGTTCCGGTCGATAAACAGCGAGGCCGAATGCCGCATGGCCCAGCCCAGCACGGGCACCCGCTCCAGCTCCGCCTTGGCGACAAACCCGAAGGGGTAAGGAAGTGCGTAGGACAGCACCAGAATGTCAAGAGCGCACTGGTGATTG
>WFPM01000061.1 GCA_015487635.1 Rhodothermus sp. | reverse complement strand
TCCGAGGGACGCAGCACGCCCGCCAGCATGCGCAAAAGCGTCGACTTGCCCGAGCCGTTCGGGCCCGTCACGGCCAGCGTCTGCCCGGCCGTAAGCGTGAACGATAGGCCTTCAAACAGGCGCCGATAGCCGAAGCGCTTGCCGAGCGCGATCACTTCAAGACGGTCCATAGGCTCAAGATACACAACCCGAACGGACAGAACCGCATGCGCACCTGCGCGGTATACGCTTTTGCTCAAGTTTTACTTCAGCCGTGACGGACGCGAGCACCCCTTACGACGACGTCGCCCTGTTCGGCCGGGATCCGGCACCGGGCCTGCTGGACGTGCAGCCGCTGCTGGACGGCGATGCCGACACGCCGGCGCGCGTGCGCCTCTACTGGCGCAGCGCGGACGGCACGTTGCGCATCGACGAACAGCCGTTCTATCCGTTCTTTCTGCTCGCCGATATCCGGCTGCTCCGCGGCTATCCGCGGCGGCGTTTCCGTTTTCGCCCGCTGGCGGGTTCTGAGCATTTCCGCTACCTGGTGGTCTTCGAGAGCTGGACGGCCTACCGGGAAGCCATCCGGCACGTCGAGCAGGCGGCCGCCGGTGCCGAACGCCCCCCGCTCTATCTGGTCAATGCACCGGCCCAGCAATACCTGATGCAGTCGGGCCGCACCTGCTTCAAGAGCATGACGCTCGACGACCTGCACCGCCTCCAGCTCGACATCGAAGTGTACACCGAGTCGGGCTTCCCGAACGCGGAGCGCCCCGAAGACCAGATTGTGCTCATCGCACTGCACGACAACCGCGGCTGGCATCGCGTGCTGGACGTACGCGAGGCCGGCTCCGAAGCGGCCCTGCTGCGCCAGTTTCTGGACGTCGTGCGCACGCGCGATCCGGATGTGCTGGAGGGCTACAACCTGCTGGCCTTCGACCTGCCCTACCTGCAGCAGCGTTGTCAGCGTTACGGCATTCCCCTGCAACTGGGCCGTGATGGCAGCGAACCCCGCACGTTCCCGTCCAGTATTCGCTTTGCCGAGCGCACGGTCGACTACACGGCCTTCGAAATCGCCGGCCGGCACGTGATCGACGTGTACTTTCAGGTGCTGGCCTTCGATGTGTTTAAGCGAGATCTGCCCGACTACACGCTGAAGACGGTCGCTCGCTACTTCGGCCTTTCGGCACGCGATCGCACCTACATCGCCGGCACCGAGCTGTCCCGCACCTGGGCCGAAGATCCCGATCGCGTGCGTGCCTACGTGCTCGACGATGCCATCGAAACCGAGCGGCTGGCCCGGTTGCTTTCGGGCTCGGCCTTCTACCTGACCCAGATGGTGCCCATGCCCTACGGGCAGGTGGCGCGTACAGGACCGGCCGCCAAGATCGAAGCGCTCATGGTGCGCGAGTACCTGCGGCGTCGCCACAGCATCCCCTGTCCACAACGGGGCAGCCAGGCGCTGGGTGGCTACACGGACGTCTTCGTCACCGGCGTGGTCGGCCCCATTGTTTACGCTGACGTCGAAAGCCTCTACCCGTCCATCATGCTCACCTACGGCATCCAGCCGCGTACCGATCGGCTGGGGCTGTTTCAGCAGCTATTGCGCCGGCTGACCGAGCTGCGCCTGGAGACCAAACGCCGGATGCGCGAAGCCGCGTCCGACGCGCTGCGCCGCGAACTCGACGCCCGGCAGCACTCCTACAAAATCCTGATCAACTCCTTTTACGGCATGCTGGGCTTTTCGCTGGCGGTGTTCAACGACTTCGAAGCGGCCGATCGCGTGGCGGCCACCGGCCAGGAAATGCTGCACCGGCTTATTCAGGCCATCCAGCAGGCGGGCGGGCAGGTCGTCGAGGTGGATACCGACGGCGTGCTCTTCGTCCCCCCGCCGGACGTCCGGGATGAAGCGGCCGAGCGCGCCTTCGTCGAACAGCTCGGCGAAGCGCTCCCGTCCGGCATCCGCGTGAGCTACGAGGGACGCTTCAAGAAAATGCTCTCTTACAAAAAGAAGAATTACGCGCTGCTGGGCTACGACGGCAGCCTGAAGTTCAAAGGGTCTTCGCTGATTTCCCGATCCGTCGAGCGATTCGGCCGACAGTTTGTGCGCGAGGCCATTGCGCTGCTGCTGGAGGAAGATATTCAGGGACTGCATGAACTCTACCTGCGCTACCGTGCCCGCATTCTGCAGCACGACTGGGAAAGCGTCCACGACTTTGCCCGCACCGAGACGCTGAAGGACACGCTGGACAACTACCTGGCCGAGGTGACGGCCGGTCGCCGTCCGCGGGCGGCCGCTTACGAACTGGCCCTTCGGCTGCGTGCGGCCGGACGCCCCGTACGCAAGGGCGATCGGATCACCTACTACATCACAGGCACGCATCCCAACGTGGCCGCCTATGAAAACTGCCGCCTGGCCGAGGAATGGGATCCAAACAACCCGGACGAAAACGCGGCCTACTACCTGCGGCGTCTGGATGAATTTGCCCGCAAGTTTGAGCCCTTCTTCACCCCGACCGACTTCCGGCGCATCTTCTCGCCGGACGATCTGTTCGGCTTCTCGGCCAGAGGCATCCGCCCGATCCGCCGGGTACGCACGCCTGAAGAAGTGTTTTCATCCACTCCGTTTTGAAAAAATCCGGGCACCCTCCCGCCACGAAACTATCCCCGAATCCATTGCGTTCGGACCGCGATTCCTGCCGACCAAACCTTCCGTAGCCCTTGAACGAGACGGCCCAGCCGCTGGATACCGACGTCGAAGCCTGGACGCCCCGGGCAGCCGAAGCACTCTACCACGTCCCGGCATGGGGCGCGGGCTTTTTCCACGTCAACGAGGCCGGGCACGTGGCCGTCCGCCCACTGGGACCGGAAGGGCCTTCCATCGACCTGCTGGAAGTCGTCGAGCGCCTGCGTGCGCAGCACGTTCACCCGCCTGTTCTGTTGCGCTTTCAGGACCTGCTGCGCACCCGCGTCCAACAACTCAACCGGGCGTTTCGCCGCGCCATTGCCGAAACGGGCTACGCCAACACCTACCGGGGCGTCTATCCGATCAAGGTGAACCAGCTTCGCGAGGTTGTTGAAGAAATTCTTGAAGCCGGAGCGCCTTTCTCGTTCGGGCTGGAATGCGGCTCCAAGTCGGAGCTGCTGGCCACGCTGCCCTACCTGGATCGGGACGACATGCTGCTCATCTGCAACGGCTGTAAGGACCGGGCCATGATGCAGCTCATTCTGGCGGGGCAGCGCCTGGGCAAGAAGGTGATCCCGGTGATCGAACGCATGGAAGAATTCCGGCTGTTGCTGGAAGCGCTGGAAGATCCCACGCTACCCCAGGCCGGCCTACCGGCCGTCTTTGGCGTACGCCTGCGGCTGTCGGCGACGGGGGCCGGCCTGTGGTCGGAGTCCGGCGGCGAAACGTCCAAGTTCGGCCTGTCGCTATCGGAGCTGCTGGGCCTGCTCGATCGCATCGGCGACGGCCATTCGGGGGTGTCGCTGCAACTGCTGCACTTCCACATGGGCAGCCAGATTGCCCATCTGGCGCGCATCCGCGAGGCGGTTACCGAGGCCACGCGGATTTACGCCCGCCTGCGCAAGCGCGGGCTGGGGATCACCTACCTGGACATCGGCGGAGGACTGGGCGTCACCTACGAAGCGGGCAACCCGGACGCCCCCGGCAGCATCGACTACTCGCTTGGTGAATACGCGCGGGCCGTCGTCACGACGGTGCAGCAGGTCTGCGAAGCCGAAGGCGTCCCGCCGCCCGTCCTCATCTCCGAAAGTGGCCGGGCCCTGACCGCCTACCATTCGGTCTTTGTGACGGAAGTGCTCGACACGCGCTCCCGCCACTACGAACTGCCTGCCTGGGCCAACGGGGGCCTTCACCCGCTGCTGGAGGCGTTGCGCCGACTCTACGACGCGGCCGCCTCCGAGCCGCTGTCCGCAACGTACGAACAACTGGAGGCCGTACGGCAGCAGGTCAACCGCTCGTTTCAGGAAGGGGCCCTGTCGCTGGAGCAGAAGGCAGAAGCCGAACAGCTCTACTGGGCCGCCTGTGCCCGCCTGTGTGAGCGCCTGCCTCGCTCGCCCGAAGCGCTGGAGACCCTCCCCGAAAACCTGCGCCGGCTGCCCACCCAGTTGGCCGATCACTACCTGTGCAACTTCTCCGTTTTCCGCTCGCTGATCGACCACTGGGCCATCGGCCAGCACTTCCCGATCATGCCCATTCATCGCCTGGATGAACCGCCCACGCGCCACGGCATCCTGATCGATCTGACCTGCGACTCCGACGGCCAGGTCAGCGATTTCGTAACACCTGTTGGCCAAAAGCACACGCTCGAACTCCATCCGCTGCGTCCCGGCGAGCCCTACTACCTGGGCTTTTTCCTGATGGGGGCCTATCAGGACATCATGGGCGATCAGCACAACCTCTTCGGCCGCGTCACCGAAGCGCACATCTATCTGGACGAAGACGAGCCGGGAAACTTTTACATCGAGCTGATCCTGCCGGGCGCGACCGTCGAAGAAGAGCTGGCCCAGGTACAGTACTACCCGAACGACCTCGAGCGCCGCATGAACCACCTTATCCAGGAAAAAGTGCGCACCGGCGCACTGCGGCCACGGGAAGGTGTGGAATTGCTGGAGCTGTATCGGCGCGTCTTTCGGACTTCCACCTATCTGGAGCACTGACCGTTACGCGGCGCGGCGGCGCCCCTGGCGCAACAGATACAGCGCAATGCCGAGTAGGTGGGCCGGATTCACCGGCCGTACCAGACAGGCATCGGCCCCCATCTGATAGGCTTCGGTCACTACCTGCGGATTGTCTTCCTGAAGCACGACCAGGAGCGGCACATCCGCCAGCGGCCACTCCCGACGCAGCTGCATCAGACGCGTCCAGTCTGGATATGGCTGACGTGCCTCCAGCACCAGCAGCCGTCCGGAAAACGCACTGTGAATCTCCACGAGCGAAGCCACCCAGTGCGCATCGGCCACCTGCAGCCGCTGCACGACCGGAAATGTTTCGGCGTTTTTTTCCACAAAGGGTACTTTTTGCAGCTGCACCTGCAGCTGCTGGATCACGGCCAGCAATTCATTCAGAAACGACCGAATCGGCTCCTTTTCGGCGGTGCTCCCGGCCGACGCCTGCTGATTGACGGACTTCATACCGGCATAGATGCTTGAACTCCGCGGAAAGCTACTTCAAGTATCGGTTCAGAATCGGTGGGGATTAAGCCGCAGGAGCAAGCATCGTGCCCCGAATGAAAAATTCATCCTCCCTCGGCACGCGGGAGCGGCTCGGGCAGATCCGCGATCACATAGGCCATGACGGCCAGTGCCGCGATGCACAGGTTCAACTCGTGGGGATCCAGTTTGTCGATCGTGTCGGCGTCGGTGTGGTGGTACCAGAAGTAGCGTGTGCCGTCCACGCGAAGCCCCATGCCGGGCACCCCTTCGCGCATAAGCGGCGAGATGTCGGCGCCCCCGCCTCCTTCCCAGATCCGATCGGCCCCGATGGGCGCCAGAAGCCGTGCAACGGCGCGTACGATGGCGAGCGCTTCGGGCGATCCGGAAAACCCAAACCCTTCCGGTTTGAAAACCCCGGCGTCCGACTCGATGGCCAGCACGTGCCGGTCCAGTTCGTCCCGATAGCGATCCCGGTAGGCCAGCGCGCCCCGGAGTCCGTTTTCCTCGTTGGTCCAGAGCACCACGCGGATGGTCCGGCGCGGCCGCAGGCCCAGGCGTTTCAGCAACCGCACAGCCTCCCAGGCGGCCACACAACCGCCCGCATCGTCCATGGCGCCCTGCCCCACATCCCAGGAGTCGATGTGTCCGCCCACCACCACGATCTCTTCGGGAC
>WFPM01000060.1 GCA_015487635.1 Rhodothermus sp. | reverse complement strand
GCACACCCTGCGCGTCACAGGGTGGTGATCGGCTGCAAGTGGCTGCTGCGTTCTGGCTCTGCCGCTCGGGCGACCTGCCGTCGCCGTTCGCATCGGCTGCTGCTGCCCTTCTCCACCTTCTGGCCGCGGGGACCTCGATCCTGAACGTTCCACCAACCCGAGGTGCCGCCATGGCCACCCTGCACACCCTCACCACCGACACGCTGCCCACCGTCATCAAGCGGGACGGCCGACGCGTGTCGTTCGATGCCGAACGCATCCGGCGCGCCCTCGAAAAAGCCTTCCGCGCCACACTCGAACTACCTGCCGACGCGCCCCTTTCGGCCGAACTGGCCGAAGAGATCGAAGCGCTCACCGGCGCCGTGGTGCGCTGGTGCCAGGGGCGCCCCGAGGTGTCCGTCGAAGAAATCCAGGACGAGGTGGAGCGCACGCTCATGCGGGCCGGACGCTACGCCGTCGCCCGCCGCTACATCCTCTACCGCGAGGCCCGCGCCGAGGCGCGCCGCCGCCGGCAACTCACCTACCGCCGCGCCGACGGCACCGAGGCGCCCTTCCCGCACGAGGCGCTTCGCGTCCGCATCGAAGCGGCCTGCGACGGACTGGACGACGTCGATCCCGGGCTGGTCCGGGAGGAGCTGCTCCGCACGGTCTATCCGGGTATTCCGGAAGACGAACTGGACAGAGCGCTGATTCTGGCGGCCCGCACGCACATCGAACGCGAGCCCAACTACACGTACGTGGCTGCCCGACTGTTACTGGACGCGCTCTACCGCGAGGTCTTTGGCCGTCCGGTCCCGCCCGCTGAGCAGGCCGAAGCCTGTCGCACCGGCTTCCGGGCGTACCTGGAGCACGGCGTCCGTCTGGGCCGCCTCGACGAGCGCCTGCTCCAGATGTTCGACATCGACCGCCTGGCTGCAGCGCTGCATCCCGAACGCGACCGCCAGTTCACCTTTATCGGGTTACAGACGCTCTACGACCGCTACCTGCTGCACGAGCCCGAAGGCCGCCGTTTCGAGCTGCCCCAGTACCTCTGGATGCGCGTGGCCATGGGGCTGGCGCTTGCCGAAGACGATCCCACCGCCCGCGCCATCCAGTTTTACGAGCTGCTTTCGAGCTTCTGCTTCATGAACTCCACACCCACGCTTTTCAACGCGGGCACGCCCCACCCCCAGCTTTCGTCCTGCTATCTGACCACGGTGCAGGACGACCTGGGCGCCATCTTCAAGGCGATCCGCGACAACGCGCTGCTTTCGAAGTGGGCCGGCGGCCTGGGCAACGACTGGACGCCCGTCCGCGCCCTGGGCGCCCACATCCGAGGCACTAACGGCCGCAGCCAGGGCGTCATCCCCTTCCTGAAGATCGTCAACGATACGGCCGTGGCCGTCAACCAGGGCGGCAAGCGTAAAGGTGCCGTGTGCGCCTACCTGGAAGTGTGGCATCTGGACATCGAGGAGTTTCTGGAGCTGCGCCGCAACACGGGCGACGAGCGCCGCCGCACGCACGATATGAACACGGCCTGCTGGATCCCGGATTTGTTCATGCAGCGCGTGCGCGAGCGCAAGCACTGGACGCTCTTTTCGCCCGACGAGGTACCCGACCTGCATGACCTCTATGGCCGCGCCTTCCGCGAACGCTACGAGCACTACGAGCGCGAGGCCGAGGCCGGCCGCATCCGCAACTGGCGCCGCGTCGAGGCCGTCGATCTCTGGCGCAAAATGCTCTCCATGCTGTTCGAGACCGGCCACCCCTGGCTCACCTTCAAGGATCCCTGCAACATCCGCTCGCCCCAGGACCACGTGGGCGTGGTGCATTCGTCGAACCTCTGCACCGAGATCACGCTGAACACGTCGCCCGAGGAGGTGGCCGTCTGCAACCTGGGTTCGATCAACCTGGTGGCGCACGTGGACGAGCGGGGCGAACTGGATCGGGACAGACTGCGCGACACGATCCGCACGGCCGTGCGCATGCTCGACAACGTGATCGATCTCAACTTCTACCCGATTCCGGAAGCCCGCACTTCGAACCTGCGCCACCGGCCGATCGGTCTGGGCCTGATGGGCTTTCAGGACGTACTCTACCGCCGGGGGCTTTCCTACGCCAGCGAGGCCGCCGTAGAGCTGGCCGACGAGCTCATGGAATTCATCGCCTACTGCGCCTACGAGGCCTCGTCGGACCTGGCGGCCGAGCGCGGTGCCTACCCCACGTTCAAGGGCTCCAAGTGGGATCGTGGCCTGCTGCCGCTCGACACGCTCGACCTGCTCGAAGCCGAACGTGGCGAGCCGGTGCCCGTGCCCCGCACGGCCCGTCTCGACTGGGACGCGCTGCGCGAAAAGATCCGCCGCCAGGGCATGCGTAACTCGAACGTGCTGGCCATCGCCCCCACGGCCACCATCGCCAACATCTGCGGCGTGAGCCCGTCGATCGAACCCACCTACAAAAACCTGTACG
>WFPM01000059.1 GCA_015487635.1 Rhodothermus sp. | reverse complement strand
TGGGCCGGATTCACCGGCCGTACCAGACAGGCATCGGCCCCCATCTGATAGGCTTCGGTCACTACCTGCGGATTGTCTTCCTGAAGCACGACCAGGAGCGGTACATCCGCCAGCGGCCATTCCCGTCGCAACTGCATCAGGCGCGTCCAGTCCGGATATGGTTGGCGTGCTTCCAGCACCAGTAGCCGCCCGGAAAACGCACTGTGGATCTCCACAAGCGAAGCCACCCAGTGCGCATCGGCCACCTGCAGACGTTGCACGACCGGAAGCGTCTCGGCGGTTTTTTCCTCAAAGGGTACTTTTTGCAGTTGCACCTGTAACTGCTGAATGACACGCAGCAGTTCGTTCAGAAACGACCGGATCGGCTCCTTTTCGACAGCGCTGCCGTCCGATGCCTGCCGGTTGAGGGCTTTCATACCGGAACAGATGCTTGCACGCCTCAAGATTTACCTCAAGTATCGGTTCAACGTGGCGGGGATTAAGCCGCAGGAGCAAGCATCGTGCCCCGGATGAAAAATTCATCCTCCTGCCGTGACGCGCGGAAGCGGCTCGGGCAGATCCGCGATCACATAGGCCATGACGGCCAGTGCCGCGATGCACAGGTTCAACTCGTGGGGATCCAGTTTGTCGATTGTGTCGGCGTCGGTGTGGTGGTACCAGAAGTAGCGCGAGCCGTCCACGCGAAGTCCCATGCCGGGCACCCCTTCGCGCATAAGCGGCGAGATGTCGGCGCCCCCGCCTCCTTCCCAGACCCGGTCGGCCCTGATGGGCTCCAGAAGCCGTGCAACGGCGCGGACGAGGGCCAGCGCTTCGGGCGATCCGGTAAAGCCGAAGCCTTCCGGCCTGAAAACCCCAGCGTCCGACTCGATTGCCAGCACGTGCCGGTCCAGTTCGCCCCGGTAGCGATCCCGGTAGGCCAGCGCGCCCCGGAGTCCGTTTTCCTCGTTGGTCCAGAGCACCACACGGATGGTCCGGCGCGGCCGCAGGCCCAGGCGTTTCAGCAACCGAACGGCCTCCCAGGCGGCCACACAACCGCCCGCGTCGTCCATGGCGCCCTGCCCCACATCCCAGGAGTCGATGTGTCCGCCCACCACCACGATCTCTTCGGGACGCTCCCGGCCCACCAGCTCGGCCACGACGTTCCGCGACGGCACGTCGGGCAGCGTCTGCGCCTCCATGTAGAGCCAGAGTCGGGGGCGCTGGCCGCGGTCCTGCAGCCGCTGCAGCAGTTCGGCGTCTTCGACGGTAAGCGCGGCGTGCGGAATGCGCGGCACACCCTCCTCGTAGCGCATGCCGCCGGTATGCGGCGTGTAAAGCGAGCGCGGCGTCACTGACCGCACCAGGCTGGCCACCGCACCGGCCCGCGCTGCGGCTACCGCCCCCAGCACCCGGTAGCGGACGGTCTCGCCGTACGTGGTGAAGGGCACGTTGAAAACGACGATGCGGCCGCGTGCTTCGTCCCGGCGGGCTTCCAGTTCCTCAAACGAGCGCACGACCAGCACCTCGGCCTCGATGCCCTCCGGCGGCGTGGCCACACTACCGCCCAGTCCCAGCACGGCCAGCTTCTTCCGGTAGGGATGACGCAGCTCCAGCGCTTCGTTCCCCCGTACCCAGCGCGGCACCATCACCGTATCGCCCCGTACGTTCTCCAGCCCATCCCGCCGCATGGCCTCCAGCACCCAGTCGATGGCCCGCTCCAGTTGGGGCGTGCCGCTGAAACGGGGTCCGAACGTATCGACCAGATAGGACAGGCGCGCGAACGCACTGCTGTCGGCCAGCGCTGCGTCGATGATCCGTTGTGCAATGGCTTCATAGCGTGCCCGAAGCGTATCCGGCAGCGGCTGCGCCGGTGCCGTCCCGGCCGTCAGTACAACCAGTGTTATCAGTGTTGCAATAACGGATTTCATGACGCTTGACCTACGCTTGTGCTACCTTTATTGTGTAGCTTACAAAATCGCCCGAAGAAACGCTATGCCCTCCCTTACGGCCGATAGCCTCTGCGGCCTCGACTTCGGGGCCCGCACCGCCGGTACCACCGTGCTGGCCTGGAACGGCCGCGACGGTCGCCTCCACCTGCGCGCCTGCCCGCGCCAGACCGACGCCGACGTCTGGCTCGAACGCCTGCTAATGCCCCATCCGCCCCGCCTCGTCGCCATCGATGCGCCGCTCAGCCTCCCCCGCGCCTACTGCTGCCCGGACCCCGGCAATACGCCCGACTTTTTCTTCCGCATGGCCGACCGCCTGGCCGGTGCCATGTCGCCCCTGTTTCTGGGAGGGCTGACTGCCCGTGCCATTGCCTTAGCGCACCGGCTCCGCCGCCGGGGCAGCACCGTGCTGGAAACCTATCCGCGCCTGGTGGTGCAACGCCGCCTGCCGGAAACCCTCCAGGCCCGCTACCGCCACGATGATCCCGATGCGTTCGCCCGCGATCTACTGCCGTTGCTGCCCCAGCCCTGCGCCGAACCGCCTGCTAACTGGCACGACGTGGATGCCCTGTTGTCCTGGTGGACTGCCTGGCGCTACGCCCACCATCAGGCGGCCAGTCTGGGCGACCCCGACGAAGGCCTGATCTGGTACTGATCCGTCAGAAGTGAAAGGTCAGGCCGAAGCGCCAGATGAGCACGTTCGTCCGTGAACGGTACACATCGTACACCACCCGGCCGTTTTCACGCCGAATGGATCCTTTGCGCAGATACTCGGCCTCCGATCCGTACAGATAACGTCCTCCCAGATGGAGCAGAAACCGCTGCGTGCGCTTCGGTGTGGGCTTGCGATAGAGTTCGATTTCCAGGCCGCCGCCGTAGCCGTAACTCAGCGCCACGTCTTCGTAGTTGTTGGACGCGGCAATTTCTCGTTGCTGCTCGCTTTCGATGGTGGTGCGCGTGTAGAAATAGCGCCCGCCGATCAGTCCTTCCACAAACGGCCAGAGTCGGGCCAGCCCCGGCTGCACCCGCATCAGCAGATGTCCCATGGCCATGTTGTTGACGGTCTCGACGTCCACCAGCACGTCCGGAATGGTCAGACTGAACGGCTCACGACGGCGCTCCACCCCGTAGATCATGAAGCCGGCCTCCGCACCCAGAAACACCGGCACCTCCAGAAAGCGCCAGCCGAAGTCGAAGTCCAGCCCGAAACCGGCGTTATCGACGTTCGTCCGGAATTCACCCTGTGGCATGCCGGCCAGGAAATAGACACTCCCCTGAAAAGCCGTCTGCGCCCGGGCGGCAAGGGACAGCGTGAGCCCGAGCAGCAGTCCTGCAAAAAGCCGCATCGCTCTGCTGTGGTTGACCACCGAAAATAACCTGCACGAATTGGCCGGCTGTCATGCGCCGACCGACGCATCATGGCGGGCGTCTTTGGCTCGTTTCAGGCCGTGGTTTCCGGCGTGAAGGCGGGGCGGCCGCTGCGGGCAAACAGATCGTAGCCTTCGGGATCGGGCCGCTCCAGCAGGAGTTCGGCCAGCAGGCGTCCCATCCGGAAGCCGTAGCCCATGCCGTGTCCGGAGAATCCGGCCACCCAGTAGCTGCCTTCCAGGCCGGGTATCTGGTCAATGACGGGCAGGCCGTCCGGCGAAAAACCCATCGTCCCGCTCCAGCGGCACCGAACCCGCAGTCCTTCGGTCTGCGGAAAGTAGGCGTGCAGGTAGCGTTCCAGGTCGGCCTGCAGCGTCTCGGTGGTGGTATCCTCGTAGCCCACTTCTTCTTCCAGGTACAGGTGTCGGGCGCCCCCCAGCAGCAGCGTACCGTCGGCGAGCTGGCGCAGGTAGAAGAAACCGTCGTGCGAATAGACCGGACACGGCACCCAGCGGTGCCCGGCCGGTTCGGTGGCCAGCATCTGCGCCCGCACGGGCCGTACGTAGGCAGCCGTCTCCGGCAGAAGTCGCGGCAGGTAGGCATTCAGCGCCAGCAGTACCTGTCCGGCCCGCACCGAGCCGTAGGGCGTTCCCAGACGTACCCCCTCGCC
>WFPM01000058.1 GCA_015487635.1 Rhodothermus sp. | reverse complement strand
TTCCGGCGGCTGGACGAAAAAGGCGTCTTCAAACTGAAAACCGAAAAACAGCTCTACGACCCGGAAGCCGGCCTCTTTCTGGCTGATCGGTTCGTACGCGGCACCTGCCCCAGCACATTCGGCTTCCACTCCGGATGCGTAGCGATCCAGGCCTCGAGCTTCGGCTGAAAGTCGCCCAGTGGCAGGTACCAGTGCGTGGTCTCGCGCAACTCGGGCGTGGCATTCGAAAGCACGCTGCGCGGGTTGATCAGGTCGGTCGGGTTCAGCGACGAGCCACAGCGCTCGCACTGGTCGCCGTAGGCGTCTTCGTAGCCGCAGATCGGGCAGGTGCCGCGTACGAACCGATCAGCCAGAAAGAGGCCGGCTTCCGGGTCGTAGAGCTGTTTTTCGGTTTTCAGTTTGAAGACGCCTTTTTCGTCCAGCCGCCGGAAGAAGTCCTGGCTCGTCTCGAAGTGCACGGGCGAGGTCGTGCGGCCGTAGTAGTCGAAGCTCATCCCGAAGCGGGCGAAGCTGTCGCGGATCAGCGGGTGGTAGCGATCCACGATGGCCTGCGGGGTGGTGCCCTCTTCGAGCGCCCGCATCAGGATGGCCACGCCCAGTTCGTCCGATCCGCAGATAAACAGCACATCGCGGCCCTTGAGGCGCTGGTAGCGACAGTACAGATCGGCCGGCAGGTAGGCCCCGGCCAGGTGGCCGATGTGAATGGGGCCGTTCGCGTAAGGCAGGGCCGCCGTTACCAGAATGCGCTCGAATCGGGTTTCGTCCATACGAAGTTTCGTTTTTTGAGAAAATCGCCGAATTTTGAAATCTACGGTAGCGGAGCGCTTCAAACTTTAAGAAATTTGCAGCGCACGCGTGGCGTGCAAACAGTGCGTAGCGAAACGCCCCAATCAGCCTTTCGGTTCGATGGCTGCCACGCCGACTTTTACGCCCCGCACGGCCTCCCATCGCCGCACCACCGGCGAAACCGATGTCGAAGTCGTGCTCACCCTCGACGGCACCGGACGCTCCGACTGTCAGACCGGCGTCGGGTTTCTGGATCACATGCTGACGCTGTGGGCCCACCACGGCGGCTTCGACCTGAGCGTCCGCTGCCGGGGCGATCTGCACGTGGACGAGCACCACTCGGTCGAGGACGTGGCGATCACGCTGGGCCGGACCTTTGCCGAGGCGCTGGGCGACAAGGCCTACATTGCCCGCTACGGCCACGCCTACGTGCCGATGGACGAAACGCTGGCCCGTGCCGTGGTAGATCTCTCTGGTCGCTTCTATTTCGTGTTTGCCGCCGACTTCGACCGACCTACGATCGGTAATCTGGCCACCGAGCTGGTCTCGCACTTCTGGTATGCCTTTGCGGAACAGGTGCGCTGCAACCTCCATATTCAGGTGCTCTACGGCCAGAACACCCACCATAAGATCGAAGCCATCTTCAAAGCCGTCGCCCAAGCGCTACGCGAAGCGGTGCGGCGCGACGTGCAATTCGGTTTGGTACGCTCAACCAAAGGCGTCCTATGAGCACAGAACTGGCCCATCAGACGATCGCTATCATCGGTGCCGGCAACATCGGACGCGCCCTGATCGGTGGCCTGCTCCGTGGCCACGAACTGGCCCCCGAACAAATCCGTGCCACACGGCGCAACCCGGCCGCCCTCGAAGCGCTGCAGGAAGAATTTCCGGGCATTCAGACCACCACGAACAACCTGCTGGCCGTACGCGACGCGACGCTGGTGGTGCTGGCCGTCAAACCCCAAAACGCCCGGGAAGTGCTCGAAGAAATCCGGGCGCACGTGCAGCCCGAAGCGCTGATCCTCTCGGTGCTGGCGGGGGTGACGACGGCCACCATCGAGCGGCTTTTCGGACGGCCGCTGCCGGTCGTACGGGCCATGCCCAACACGCCCGCGCTCGTCGATGAGGGTGCCACGGCGCTAGCAGCCGGCGCACATGCACGCCCCGAACACCTGGAACTCTGCCGACAGATCTTCGCAGCGGTCGGCAAGGTCGAGATTGTGCCCGAGTACCTGATGGACGCCGTCACCGGCCTTTCCGGAAGTGGTCCGGCCTACGTGTTCATGTTCATCGAAGCGCTGACCGACGCGGGCGTCAAGCAGGGGCTGCCCCGTCCGGTCGCCTTTCGGCTGGCGGCGCAGACCGTCTACGGCGCGGCCAAGCTCGTGCTGGACACCGGCCGCCATCCGGCCATCCTGCGCGACGAAGTGACCACGCCGGGCGGTACGGCCATCGCGGCCGTGGCCGAACTCGAAGCGCACGGGCTGCGCACCATGCTGATCAACGCCGTCGCCACGGCTACGCGCCGCTCCCAGGAGCTGAGCCAGCTCAATAACCACGACTGAGCGGCCGCATGGTCACGATCATCGATTACGGAATTGGCAACCTGCGCTCGCTGGAAAAGGCATTCCAAGCGGTCGGGGCCGAGGTGCACCGCACCGATCGCCCTGACGCGCTGCTTCAGGCCCGGCACCTGATCCTGCCGGGCGTCGGCGCCTTCGGGGCCTGTATGGCCGAGCTGCGCCGCCGAAACCTCATTGAACCGATCCACGAAGCCGTTCGGCGGGGCATCCCGCTGCTGGGTGTCTGCGCCGGCCTGCAGTTGCTTTTCGAGGAAAGCGAAGAGCAAGGCCGCCACAAAGGGCTGGGACTGCTGCCGGGGCGCGTTGTGCGCCTCCCCGAGACTACAGCGGACGGCCGGCGGCTGAAAGTGCCCCACATGGGCTGGAATACGATCGTCCACCACCGTCCCGCTCCCCTGCTCGAAGGCATCCCCGACGGCGCCTACTTCTACTTCGTACACTCCTACCACGCCGTGGCCGAAAACCCCGACGACGTGCTGGCCGTCACCACCTATGGCGATGTGACGTTTCCGGCCATCGTCGGGCGCGGTCGCGTCTTCGGCGTGCAGTTTCACCCCGAAAAGAGCCAGCAACACGGCCTCCGGATCCTGAAGAATTTTCTGGATCTATCTGCATGAACGGGCTTTAGACCTGATAGATCACATACCATATTGTTCTTAGAAGCAATGCTACTGGTCATTCCGGCCATCGACATTCGCGGCGGGCGTTGCGTGCGGCTCTATCAGGGGTCGTATGAGCGGGAGACGGTCTACTTCGACGACCCGGTCAAGATGGCCTGTCTGTGGCGCGTGCAGAATGCCCGGGTGCTCCACGTCGTGGATCTGGACGCGGCGCGCGGCCAGGGGCACAACCGTGAGGTGATCGGGGCCATCTGTCGTACGGTGGACATCCCGATCCAGGTGGGCGGCGGAGTCCGGACGCTGGCAGACATCGAAGCACTGCTGCAGGTGGGCGTCTACCGGGTAGTGC
>WFPM01000057.1 GCA_015487635.1 Rhodothermus sp. | reverse complement strand
TCCTCGATGGCTTCGGCCTCCGCCTTCGCCGCCCGGGCGGCCGCCTCACGCGCCTCGCGCAATTCTTTCAGCCGGGCAGCCACCTTCCGGTCGTGGGCAAACGCCTCCAGCAGCGCCTCATAGGCGTCTTCGTCCTCCAGAACGGCATTAACCCCCCGCCCGGAGAGCGCGTGGGCATAGCCCAGCTCCTTGAGCTGTTGTTCGATCGTGTCGATCCCGACGTTCAGCTCACGGGCCAGCTTGAACAGCCGGATTTTGAACCTCTTTGCCATAAGCGCCTGTTGCGTCCTCCTGCGATCGGCCTTCAGCCTTCCAGTTCTTCTTCTTCGTCTTCAAATTCCGAACGAATAACCTCCATCACGCGCCGCGCGGTTTCCTCGTCCAGCCCGGAACGCCGCATCAGTTCTTCGACCGAAAGGTCGAGCACGGCCCGGGCCGTATCGCAGCCGATCTCGCGCAGCCGCGTAATGATCGATTCATCCAGCTCGTCGGCAAACTCTTCGATTTCAATGTCTTCTTCATCGGGGAGGATTTCACGGTAGACGTCCAGCTCATAGCCGGTCAGGCGCGAGGCCAACCGGATGTTGACCCCGCCGCGCCCGATGGCCTGGCTGACCTCGTCGGCCCGCACGACCACCTTGGCACGCGGTGGGTTGGCCTCTTCGTTCAACGTGACCGAAAGCGGTTTGGCCGGCGCCAGCGCCCGCTTGATCAACTCCCGGGGATCGTCGGACCACTCGATGACATCAATGTTCTCGTTGGAGAGTTCACGGACGACGGCATGGATCCGGTTCCCCCGGAGCCCAACGCAGGCGCCCACCGGGTCCACCCGCTCGTCGTGGCTGACGACGGCCACTTTGGCGCGTTCGCCAGGCTCCCGGACGATCTTCTTGATCTCGACGATGCCCTCTTCGATTTCAGGCACTTCAAGCTCAAGCAGCCGCTCCAGAAAGACCGGATCGGCCCGGCTGATGATCACCTGCGGTGTGCCTCCCGACTCACGACGCACTTCTTTGACGACCGCCCGGAGCGTATCGCCCTTACGATAGCGGTCGCGCGGGATCTGCTCCTCGCGCGGCAGAATCAGCTCCGTGCGGTTGTGCATGACCAGCACCTCGCGCCGGCGGATCTGGTAGATTTCGCCGACGACGATCTCGCCGATTAGCTCGGAATATTCCTGATAGATTTTTTCCTTCTCCAGATCACGAATGCGCTGGCTGAAGGTCTGGCGCGCGGTCATGATGGCCCGCCGCCCGAACTCGGCAATGTTCACCTCGCTGGCGACCTCATCGCCGACCTCAAAGTCGGGGTCGATCTTGCGCGCCTCGCTCAGCTCAATCTGCGTGACCGGATCTTCCAGCTCCCAGTCGGGCACGACCTCCCGAATGTGGAGGATCTGGATGTCGCCATGATCCGGGTTGAAGATGATCTCGAACGCTTCGTCCGAGCCGTAACGCTTCCGGATCATG
Source organism: Rhodothermus sp. (assembly GCA_015487635.1). GTDB lineage: Bacteria > Bacteroidota > Rhodothermia > Rhodothermales > Rhodothermaceae > Rhodothermus. The sequence goes on along the minus strand of WFPM01000057.1, from coordinate 28,766 downwards.
GCCCGAAAGACGTCCTCCACGATCAACTGGAGCGTATCCCGGTCGATTCCCTTCGAGTGCGCGATTTCCGCAAAGGAAGATACCAGCTCGCTGTTCTGCATGGCTCACCTGTCATCGTCTTGGGGCCCGCCTTACCAGGGCAGGCAGACGCGGGCCGATTGAATTTCTTCGTAGCGCAGCCGGCGCTGCGACCCGTCGGGAAGCCGCAGCTCGATCGCCTCGGCATCGGCACGCTGCAACGTCCCGCGCAGTCGCTCGGCCGGCGCATCGGCGACGGCCACCAGTTCCACCTCCAGCTCCCGCCCTACATGCTTGGGATACTGGCGGGGATGCGCCAGGGGCCGATCGACGCCCGGCGACGACACGTTGAGCGTGTACGGACCGGGCAACAGGTCATCGCTGTCGAGCAGAAAGCCGATCTCCCGGCTCAACTGCTCCAGGTCCCGAAGCGAGGGACCGCGATCTCCGTCGATGAAAATCTCGACCACGTGCGCGCCCCGTCGGCCGCGCACGACGACATCGATCAGAAAGAACGCCGTTCCCTGCAGCACCTCTTCGACGCGGGCGCGGATCTGCTCGATCAGCGCCGGCGTCTCGTGCGTCGTCTGCGTCATGGTTGTCGATCGTTGCAAAAAAACGCCCGCACCACGGACGGCCGGGCGTTACTCCCTGAGCGGGTTGAACGAAAAAAGGGCGGCCTGAGCCCCCCTTTTCATACACACCGACTCCGTTCCGTGGAGGCGACTACACAACCCGCTCACTCCCGACGGCATAAACGACGGCTTCAAAAACGGGTTCCTCAGACCAGTGTGGGCCGGCGCTCGCTCTCGACGGGCTCCGGATAGTCGAGCATATAGTGCAATCCGCGGCTCTCGCGGCGCATCTGGGCGCTGCGAATGATCAGGTAAGCCACAGCGATCATATTGCGCAGTTCGCACAGCCCTGGCGAGAGCCGGGCACGACGGTAGAAGTCCTCGGTTTCTTCGTAGAGCAGTCGGGTACGGCGCAAGGCACGTTCGAGACGGAGCTGCGAGCGTACGATGCCCACGTAATCCCACATGATGCGCCGCAGTTCGTCCCGGTTGTGCGAGATGAGCACCCATTCCTGCGGGCGCTCGGTGCCCCGGTCGTCCCAGTTCGGCACGTCCGTGCGCCAGGTCTGCGTCTGGACGTACTGCACGGCATCTTCGGCCGCCCGTCGGGCAAAGACGAGCGCTTCCAGCAGTGAGTTGCTGGCCAGCCGGTTGGCGCCGTGCAGTCCCGTGCAGGCCACCTCACCGGCCGCATAGAGCCCGTGAATCGTGGTGCGGCCGTGCAGGTCGGTCAACACCCCGCCGCACTGGTAATGCGCGGCCGGCACGACCGGAATGGGCTGCTGCGTCATGTCGATGCCATAGTCCAGCAGCGTCCGGTAGATGTTCGGAAAGCGGCGCTTGATTTCCTCGGCCGGCCGGTGCGAGATGTCCAGCCAGACATGCGGATCGCCGCGTCGTTTGAGCTGGTCGTCGATGGCCCGGGCTACAATGTCACGGGGGGCCAGTTCGGCCCGCGGATCGTACTGCGGCATGAACCGCTCGCCGGCCAGGTTGTAGAGCCGGGCCCCCTCCCCCCGCACCGCCTCGCTGATCAGAAACGAGCGTTCTCTGGGACCGTCGGGGTAGAAAAGCGTGGTCGGGTGGAACTGCACGAATTCCATGTTGGCCACGCGGGCTTTGGCCCGATAGGCCATGGCCACCCCGTCGCCCGTAGCCACCGGCGGGTTCGTGGTGTGCAGGTAGACTTGTCCGGAGCCGCCCGTAGCCAGCAGCGTGGCCTTCGCCAGAAACGTATGCACCACGTCGGCCCGCTCGTCCAGCACGTACGCCCCGAAGCAGTGAATGTCGGGACGCAACCGCGAGACGTATTGGCCGAGATGATGCTCGGTGATCAGATCGACCGCGTAATGGTATTCGAAAATGTGAATGTTCGGATGGGTGCGCACGCGCGCCAGCAACGCCCGCTCGACTTCGCGGCCGGTCGCGTCGGCGGCATGCACGATGCGATTCCGGGAGTGTCCGCCCTCACGCCCCAAGTGCAGCCGACCGTTTTCGTAGGTGAACTGTGCCCCGAGCGCGATCAGTTCACGCACGCGATCGGGCCCTTCCCGCACGACCGTTTCCACCACCTCCCGATCGCACAATCCGGCCCCGGCCTCAAGCGTATCCTGCACATGCTGCTCGAACGAATCGGCTGCGTCCATGACGGCCGCGATGCCGCCCTGCGCGTAGTTTGTATTCGACTCGACGCTCTCTTTTTTCGTGACGATGGCGACCGAGCCGTGATCGGCCACGCGCAGGGCGAACGTCAGGCCGGCAATACCACTACCGATGACCAGAAAGTCGAACTGATAGCGCTCGGGCATTTCAGGCGGCTTCGTTCACCTGCGACAGCAGGTAGGCCCGAATGAACGGATCCAGGTCGCCGTCCATGACGGCCTGAACGTCCGTCACTTTCGTTTCGGTGCGATGGTCGTTGACCATCGTGTAGGGCTGAAAAACGTAGGAGCGAATCTGATTGCCCCACTCGATCTTTTTCTTCTGGGACTCCCGCTTGCGCTTTTCGGCCTCGCGGATCTCCCGCTCCAGTTGGTAGATCCGGCTTTTGAGCATGGTGAGTGCCCGCTGCCGGTTCTGAAGCTGGCTGCGCTCTTCGGTGCACTCGGCCACAACTTTGACTTCCTCACCGTTCGAGAGCTTGCCGCGCCAGATCAGGCGAACGCCCGTTTCTACCTTGTTGACGTTCTGTCCGCCTTTTCCGCTGCTGCGGAACGTCTGCATTTCGATCTCGTCGGGCCGAATGTTGACCTCGATCGAGTCGTCGATTTCCGGATAGACAAACACACTGGCGAACGAGGTATGGCGCCGGCCACTTGCATCGAACGGCGAGATGCGCACCAGCCGATGCACGCCGGACTCGCCCTTCAGATAGCCGTAGGCGTAGGGTCCGGCAATGCGCAGTGAGGCGCTCTTGATGCCGGCCACGTCGCCTGCCTGGTATTCGAGCAGCTCCACATCGTAGCCGTGTCGCTCGCCCCAGCGTGTGTACATGCGCAGGAGCATTTCGGCCCAGTCCTGGCTTTCCGTCCCGCCGGCTCCCGGATGGATGGTCAGGATGGCGTTCCGGTGGTCGTCGGGATCGGTCAGCAGGCTGCGCAGTTCCAGTTCGTCAAGCTGCTGCTCCAGGCGGGCCACTTCCCGTGCGATCTCCTCTTCCAGATCCGCGTCGGGCTCCTCCTGCTGAAGCTCCAGCAGCGTCTGCACGTCGTCGGCCTGGCGACGCAGTTGCTCCCACGCCGCCACCCAGGATTCTTCTTCGGCGATCTGTTTCTCAACCGCACGCGCCCGCTCCGGGTTGTCCCAGAAACCCGGCGCCAGACGCTCTTCGTTCAGCTTCGCAATCTTTTCTTTTCGCCCGGGGATGTCAAAGAAACCTCCCGAGCGTGTCCACACGCTCTAACAGGCTTTGAATTTTTTCCTGCATTGCAATAACGGATTTTGTGCCCGAAAACAACCTGCCACTCCGTTGCGGCTCTGGCAACGACAACTGCCCGCTCAGGTTTCCACCCGGCGCTCCTCCCGGACACGCACCACAAACCGCTGAATGCGACGCACCGCCTCCCGGATGTTCTCCAGCGACGTAGCGTACGCACACCGCACATAGCCGGCCCCGCTGGGCCCGAAGGCATCCCCGGGCACCACGGCCACCCGCTCTTCCCGCAACAGTCGCTGGGCAAATTCTTCGGAAGTCAGCCCCGTAGAACGAATATCCGGGAAGCAGTAAAAGGCCCCTTCCGGCTCGAACGTGGGCAATCCGGCCGCGCGCAACCCATCTACGATCACGCGACGCCGCTCGTCGTAGGCCCGACGCATTCGCTCCACATCGTCCTGCGCCTCCCGCAGCGCCGCCAGGGCAGCCACCTGCCCCATCGTCGGGGCGCTCATGACGATATACTGGTGCAGCTTGTACATCGCCTTCAGAATGGGCTCAGGCGCGCAGGCATAGCCGATCCGCCAGCCCGTCATCGCGTAATCCTTGGAAAAGCCTCCCAGCAGCACGGTACGCTCCCGAAGCCCCGGAATCGACGGCACGCATACATGCCCTTCCTCGTAGGCGCGCCCGTAGATCAGGCGATCATAGATTTCGTCCGAAATGATAAACAGGTCGTGCTTGATCACCAGTTCGCCAATCTCCTCCATCGTTCTGCGCCGCAGCACAGCCCCGGTCGGGTTGTTCGGGTAGCCGATCATGAGCACCTTCGTGCGCGGTGTAATGTAGGGCTCCAGGTCGGCGGCCGTCACCTGAAAGTCATGCTCGACTGAAGTCGGCACATGCACCACCCGGCCGCCGGCAAACACGGCGGTCGGTCCGTAGGAAACAAAGCAGGGCTCGGGAATGAGCACCTCATCCCCCGGCTCCACCAGCGCCAGCATGGCCAGCTGAATGCCTTCGGCCACGCCGACGGTAACCAGAATTTCCCGTGCCGGGTCGTAGTGCACGCCGTAGCGCCGGGCCAGTTCTTCAGCGATGGCCTCGCGCAGCTCGATCAGGCCGGCATTGGCCGTATAGCCGGTCTGTCCGGCCCGCAACGACGCAATGGCCGCCTCGATCGCCGCCGGGGGGGAGACGAAATCCGGCTCGCCGATTCCCAGCGAGATCACGTTTTCCATCGTAGCGGCAATCTCGAAAAAGCGGCGAATGCCACTGGGCGGCACGTTGCGCACGCGCGCGGCCAGCCGCGCTTCCAGCGACGACAGCAGGGTGGAACGATCGGTCATAGGCTTCCTCGTTCGTCTATCAGAAAGGGCCTTTCCCCGGAATATACGGCTTTTCGCTTATGCAAAAGCAGGTACCGGCCCCTGGCAGGAGAACGCCGGGTACCCTATCTTAACCCTGTCTCTTCGGGAACGCTTCCAAACAGACGACGGATTTCCTCATGGCGACGATTTTTCACAACTACATCAACGGTGAGTGGGTCGCATCGGCCACGGGTCGCACCTTCGAAGACCGCAATCCGGCCCGCTGGTCCGATCTGATCGGTCTGTTTCCGCGGTCTTCCGCGGAAGACGTGGACCGTGCCGTGGCCGCCGCCCGAGCGGCCTTCCCGGCCTGGCGTCGCCTGCCGGCCCCGCAACGGGGTGAGATTCTGCGCCGGGCCGGCGATCTGCTGCGCGCCCGCAAAAACGAGATCGCCCGGGCCATGACGCGCGAAATGGGCAAGCCGTTCTTTGAAACGCGCGGCGACGTGCAGGAAGCCATCGACACGGCCTACTACGCGGCCAGCGAGACGCGCCGCCTCTTCGGCCATACCGTGCCCAGCGAGTTGCCCGACAAGTTCAACATGACGATCCGCCAGCCGCTGGGTGTGGTGGGCGTCATCACGGCCTGGAACTTCCCGGTGGCCGTGCCGAGCTGGAAGATCTTCCCGGCGCTGGCCTGCGGTAACACGGTGGTTTTCAAGCCCAGCGAAGATGCGCCCCACAGCGGCCTGCTTTTCGTGCAGACGCTCCTCGATGCGGGCGTCCCGCCCGGCGTGATCAACCTGGTGCATGGCGATGCCGAAGCCGGCGCGGCGCTGGTAGAACATCCGGACGTTAACGCGATCTCGTTTACCGGTTCCTCCGAGGTCGGCGCGCGCATCGGCGAGACCTGTGGTCGCCTGCACAAACGCTGTTCGCTGGAGATGGGCGGCAAAAATCCGCTCATCGTCATGGAGGACGCCGATCTGGATCTGGTCGTCAACGGCGTACTCTGGGGCGCCTTCGGTACCACGGGCCAGCGCTGCACGGCCACCAGCCGGCTCATTCTGCACGAGGCCGTGCACGACGAGATTGTCGAGCGCCTCTGCGAAGAAGCACGCCGCCTGCGGCTGGGCGATGGCAACGAAGAGGGCACCGACATGGGGCCCCTCATCAATCAGGCCGCCCTCGAAAAAGTGCAGCGCTACGTCGAAATCGGTCTCAAGGAAGGGGCACGGCTCGTGCTCGGCGGCAAACGTGCCACCGGTCCGGGGCTGGACGAGGGCTTTTTCTTCGAACCCACCATCTTTGTGGACGTCCGCCCCGAGATGCGCATTGCGCAGGAGGAAATTTTCGGGCCGGTGCTCTCGGTGCTGAAGGTGGGCTCGCTGGAAGAAGCCATCGAGGTGGCCAACCGCGTGCGCTACGGGCTCTCGTCGTCCATCTACACGCGCGACATCGGACGGGCCTTCCGGGCGATCCAGGAGCTGGAAGCCGGCATCGTGTACGTGAATGCCCCCACGATCGGCGCCGAAGCGCATCTGCCCTTCGGCGGGGTCAAACAGACCGGCAACGGCCATCGCGAGGGCGGCTGGGAGGTGTTCGATTTCTACACAGAGACGAAAACCGTCTACATCGACTACAGCGGCCGTCTACAGCGAGCCCAGATCGACACGGCCCAAGATTAGGTTTCTTCGTCGATAAGAAGCACGTGCCGGAAGTAAACCTCCTGCTCGAAGGAGGCACCGAGCGCCCCGGCCACCAGGCCCAGCGTAGCCACAAAGCCGGCAAAGGTCAGATAGTGCTGCCAGGTGGGTTGCAGTTCAGCCCATCCGCTGATGAGCCGAAACGAGAAAAACAATCGGCTCAACAGGAGTACTGCAGCGAAAATCACCAGAAACGTGCTGGCCATGCCCAGCACGACGGCCACGCTGGCCGCCATGCTGGCCACGGTGCGCTGCTCACTCAGACGCGCCTCCCAGCGATGGCGCCGGAGCAAATGCTGACGCTGCAACAGATAGAGCGACGTGGCGGCCAGCGTCAGCAGCGCCAGCCCGGCCACGCGAAGGGGCGGTTGGCTCATGCCCAGCTCCCAGACTTCGGCCGTCATGAGGAGAAACAGAACGGCAGAAAAGGCGGCCGTGGTCAGGCGACTGAAGCGCAGCGGAAAGAGCCAGGGCTCGACGTCGCGCACGGCTTCCCAGATGTTGCGCCACTCACGCCACAGTACGCGCAGGCCGAAGCCCAGACGGGCGCCCCGTCGGCGTGCCAGTCCGGGCCGACGATAGGTGGCCGTCTCTTCCAGACGCTCGGCGGCCACCTCGCGCAATGCTTCTTCCATGCGCTCTCGGTCCTGCAGGTAGCGCATGCGGTCCAGATCGGCCGCCGTCTTCAGATCGTACATGAAGTCGGCGGGGTCGTCCTGGTGGGGCAGGTCGTTCAGGTGGCCGAGTAGATGTACGGCCAGGGCCGTCACACGCCGGGCGATCGTTTCGATGCGTTCATCTTCTTCCGCCTGCTCGTCTTCCACGATCGGATCAAGGCGCTGCGTTGAAATCACCGCGGCGTCGAGCGCTGAGGAAGGTGCGCCCAGCGCAAACGGCTTGAAGTGGCTTTTCAGCGCGGCGGCCGTCACCACAAGCACGAAGTCCCAGCGGCCGTGATCGCGCTCGTCGGTGGCTGCTTCCAGCAATTCGATCGGCTCAGCCGGGGAAGTCGGACGCAACTCCCGGCGCCAGACCACCGGAAAGCGCCAGACAAAAACAGGAAACCACCTCGTGAGCAAATTGGCCAGACGAGTCCGGGCCAGCGCCAGCGCGCGCCGGTCGACTTCATCGAACGCGCCGGCCAACACCCAGCCCACCTCGACCGTCATTTCATGGTCGGTGGGCGCCACGACCGGCGCTTCTACTTCCAGCGTGGCCCGCAGCTTGTCCGCCATACGGTTATGTCCGATTCGTTACAACGTGGCCGCATGCTTCGCATGAACCGACAACCCGGCGCTTCGTTTCTGGCATGTTTTGAACGACAGGAAACCATCCGGTTACTTCCATGCTGCTGGCGGCAGGCTTGCAACTGCCTTTTCTGGGCGAACTGGTAACGCTGCTCGGGGCCGGCACGGCCATCGCCTACCTCTGCTATCGGCTTCGGCTGGAGCCGGTGGTGGGCTTTCTGCTGGCGGGCGTGCTGGTCGGTCCCGGCGGAATCGGCCTGGTCCAGAGCGAGACGCTCATCGGTCGCATGGCCGAAATCGGCGTTATTCTGCTGCTGTTCTCGATCGGCGTCGAATTCAGTCTGGAAAAACTGGCCAGACTAAGCCGTCTGGTGCTGGGCGGTGGTCTGCTGCAGATGGGTGCCACAACGGCGCTGGTGGCCCTGTTGCTGCACTTGCTGGACACGGCCTGGCCTGTCGCCATTTTCACGGGCACGCTGGTGGCGCTCAGCAGCACGGCGCTTGTGATGGGGCTGCTGGCCGAACGCGGCGAAACCGGAAGCGCGGCCGGACAGGCCAGCCTGGCCATCCTGATCTTTCAGGACCTGGCCACTGTCGGGCTGGTGTTGCTTGTGCCGCTCATGGGCGGTGCGGGCGGCTCCGCCGTAGACGTGCTCTTCACCCTGCTCAAGGCCCTGCTCATCATCGGCGTGGTGCTTGTCCTGGCGCGCCTGCTCATTCCCCGGTTGCTCGACTACGTAGCCCGCACCTACCGACACGAACTGTTTCTGCTGACCGTGGTCACGCTTTGCTTCGGGACGGCCTTCGTGACCGGACTGTTTGGCATCAGCCTGGCACTGGGCGCCTTTTTGGCCGGGCTGGTCGTCAGCGAGAGCCCCTACGCCGAGCACACACTCAGTGAGATCCTGCCGCTGCGCACGGTCTTCAATGCCATGTTCTTCATGTCGGTAGGCATGTTGCTGGATGTGCGTTTTGTACTGGCCCATCCCGGGCTGGTGCTCGGCGTCGCCCTGTTCATCGCGTTGCTCAAGGCGTTGGTGACGGGCGGTAGCGTGCTGGCCCTTGGCTACGGACCGCGTGTGGCGGCCGTTGTCGGACTCGGGCTGGCGCAAATCGGAGAGTTTTCCTTCGTCCTAGAACGGCTGGGTCGCGAAGTGGGCCTGCAGCCGCTGGGACGTCCGGACGGCGATGCGTTGTTCATCGCTTCGGCAGTGCTGCTGATGCTGGCCACCCCACTGCTGCTTCCGGCCGGACACCATCTGGGACGCTGGCTGGAAGCGCGCTGGCCCGTCCGGTTGCCGGCCGAACTGGCTGCCGACGGTCAGGAGACCACGCTGGAAGACCACCTGATTCTGGTCGGCTACGGACGCGACGGTCAGCACCTGGCCTGGATGCTGCGGCCGCTGCAACTGCCCATGCTGGTTATCGATCTGGATCCCCACCGCGTGCTGGAGGCCCGCGAGGCCGGATTGCCCACGCTCCTGGGTGATGCCAGCCGCCGCGCCATTCTGGAAGCCGCCGGTATCCGCCGGGCCAAAGCGCTCGTGGTCCTCATCGACGACCGAGCCGCGGCCGAACGCCTGGTGCGGCTGGCTCACTATCTGAATCCGACACTCCGCATCATTGCACGCGCCGGCCTGCTCCGTGACGTCGACGCGCTTCGCGAGGCCGGTGCCGATCTGGTCGTGCCCGAAGAACTGGAAACGCCGCTGCGGCTCTTCTCGCACGTGCTCGACGCCTATGGTCTGTCGACTAAAGAGGTGGCTGCCGAGATTCAGGCGCTGCGTGCCGAAAACTATCAGGCCTTCCGACATCCAGAGCAGGTCAAGCACGTACTTTCGGCGCTGACACAGGACCAGTTGCACACGCGCGAAGTGACCGTGCATGCCGGCGCGCCGGCCGTCGGGCGCACCCTTTCCGAACTGGCACTGCGGCCGCGCTACGGCATCACCGTGCTAGCCGCTTACCGCGATGGCCGGTTCATTCCCAATCCGGGCGGCGACTTCCGCATCCGACCCGGCGATCACCTTGTGCTGGTCGGCCCGGCTCAGGCGTTCGAAGCCTGCAGCTCCCTGTTCCGCATTCCGCTGGCTGCCCCGCACGCCCGGCAGCTCGGCTTCTCGCCGGAAGAGACGGCTGCACTGGAAAAGGTGGAGCCGCCTACTCAGCCCTCCCAGTAAGTCCAGTAGCGCCGATCCGGCACGCCGTAGTAGCGGAAGGGTTGCCGTTGCTTCCGCGAATAGAACAGGCCGATCAGAAGCAGCCCGGCCACAAAGCCGCCGATGTGCGCCCAGTAGGCTACCCCACCGCCCACTTGGGTGAACGCGGCTGAGGTCAAGCCCCCCACAATCTGCAGGGCAAACCACCAGGTCAGCACAAATGCGGCCGGAAGCGCCACCATCGGAAAGAAAAACAGCAGCGGCACCACCAGAAAGACCGTCGCCCGTGGGAACAGCACCAGATAGGCGCCCAGCACCCCCGAAATGGCTCCGCTGGCCCCAATGGCCGGCACCGTGCTCGTGGGATTCATGAGCACGTGCGCGATGCCTCCAGCCAGTCCGCTGAGCAGATAGAACACCAGAAAACGCCCGGATCCGATCGTGCCTTCCAGCGACTTCCCGTAAACGTTCAGGTAAAGCATGTTGCCAATCAAGTGGGCAAAGCCGCCGTGCAGGAACATGGACGTAAAGAGCGTCAGGAGCACTTCGGGCCGTTCCTGCCAGTTCATGATCCAGGCCGGCACGGTTCCCCAGCGATACAGGAAGGCCTCCAGGCGAGGCCCCTGCAGCAGTTCCACAAAGAAAAAGAAGACGTTCAGCCCGATCAGCGTGTAGGTCACGAACGGGTAGTGCCGCTCAGGCACATCGTCGCCGATGGGAATCATGTCTGTCCTGTTCCGGCTGGTCTGTCGGAGCGATACGGAAGCGGCACGTACTCCACGGACGGCCGCATGCGGGTGGGCTGTGGATAGAGCGCCATGAGCGAGTAGATCTCCGGCGGCATGTCGGTCGAGACCGGCAGGCCGAGCGCCCGCACGTCTTCGACCCGAAGCGGATGATCGTGCGTCCAGACGCCGCTGGTCAACACCCGGGCCACGCGGGCGGCCCGGTCGGCCGGCATTTTGCGCTCCAGAAGCCGCCGCACGCTGTGCTCGACCTGCCCGAGCGCTTTTTCGGCCACATCGGCTAGGATCAACGTTTCATCGCTGACCTGAGCAGATCCTTTACGGCGCACGGCGGCCAGAACAGAAGCGGCTGCGTACTGGCCGATCTGCGGATCGACTGGCCCCAGCACGGCGAATGGATCCATCACGATCTCGTCGGCCGCCAGCGCCAGCAGCGTGCCGCCGCTCATCGCATAGTGCGGCACGAACACCGTTACCTTGGCCGGATGCTGCGCCAGCGCCCAGGCAATCTGCTCGGCGGCCAGCACCAGACCGCCCGGCGTGTGCACAATCATATCGATGGGACAGGCGGGGTCCGTCAGGCGAATGGCCCGCAACACCTCCTCGGCGTCTTCGATGGAGATGTACCGGTGAATACCGATCCCCAGCAGCGAGACGGTCTCCTGCCGGTGGATCAGCGAGATCACCCGTGAACCCCGTTTCTGCTCCAACCGTCGCATGATCTGCGCCCGACGCGCCTCTAGAATCTGCTGGCGCAGCGCGGGCGTCAGGCTCATCAGAATGAGAAACAGAAAGAACAGATCATTCATGGTTCTGCAGGAGGTTACAGCAGCAGGTTAAAGATCGCCATGGCCCGTTCCCAGTGCAAGGGTTGCGGGTTTTTGACTTCTGGATCCACAAGCTTGAACGTTCGCGCCAGCGCCACCGTAAGCGCGCCGACAAGGCGCGGCAGTTCGGCCTCTACCTCGTAGTTGTAGCCCAGCCGAAGCGGTGGCAGCTCGGCCAGGTGCTCCAGAATGGGTTCCAGTTCCAGCTCGGTGTCGAGCGCCTCAAAAGTGCGGATGCTCTCACGTAGTCCATTCGTAATGGGCAGGTCATGCACCTCGATTACGTCGCGTCCGTTCGCCTGCGCCGTAGCCTGCGCCGCCAACAACAGATCGTAGATTTTCTGCCGTACGAAATCACTCAATCGCTTGAGATCGTCTTTATCGACATCCAGTCCGGCGGCCATGCGAAATAGCCGCTCGAACTTGGAAACGGCCATCAAAGCTGCCATCGCATTTTCTCCTGTTGGTTAGATAAAATACTCCATCCCTTTTACCGTTGCAAAACGGTGCCTCACGGCTCTGGCATTATCAGTTACACGCTTATTGCTGTGCTCGCTGCAGTCCTACGCTCTGCAACCGGATCACTTCTTTTGTGCCGTCGTCGCGCACGACTTCGATCGTACTCACAAATCCGTTGTCCTCCTCCACCACCCAGATTTCCTTAGGCTGATAGATGAGATGATCTACCCCTTCCAGCGCCACCTCGAAGACGTTATCTTTGGGATCGTAGGTAACCCCGAGGACGCGCGCATGGCTTGATTCAAACTGATCCCCCAGTTTGGGGTCTACAATCTCCACAACGGCATCTTCGGGATTCAGGTCTTCCAGAAACGCCTTCGTGAAGTTGTCAAAGTATTCCTTCCACTGCGCGCGCGGAAGCTGTTTCGTTACCGCCATGATGCCTCCTCTGGTTTGTTGAAGGTTATTTGCGTCTCCTGCCGAAGTGGCAGGCATTCAAACCGCCGTCTGCTATGTACAAGCCTCAGGCCGGTCTGCCAGAAACGACAGGATCCGACGCCATAGCCGTCCATTCTGGCACCCGGCACGGTTTTCCCGTGGTCTTTTGGGCGCGTGCAGGCGCGACAGCCTGTCGGTTCACCAGATAAAGTTCAAACCAACCAACCAAACAAGCCATGGCAGACCGCATTTATTTCCCCGGTTTCACAACCCTGCAACGCGAGATGAACCGGTTGTTTGACGAATTCCTGCGCGGTGCGGAAACGACCGAGGGGTCAGCGACCTGGACGCCCCGGGCCGACCTGTCGGAGACGGCCGAAGCCTACCTGATTCGGGTGGACCTTCCAGGCGTGGCCAAGGACAACCTGGACATCCAGTTCAACGAAGGCGTGCTGACCATCTCGGGTGAACGGAGAGCCGAATACGAAGGCGATCAGGAGACGGTGCGGCATGTGGAGCGGCCACACGGCCGGTTCTTCCGGAGCTTCACGCTGCCCCAGACGATCGACCCGGCTGGCATCAAAGCGGAAATGCGCGACGGTGTGCTGACCATCCGTATTCCGAAGCTGGCCGCACACCAGCCGCGGAAGATCGCAGTGGAGTAACACGTGCGAAGTGTAGCGCGGACAGAGAAAAACGCCGGACCTGAAACTCCGGCGTTTTTCGTTTCAGCCCAGGGCCACATCGAGTGTAAGCATGACGATGATGCCCAGTATGGTGCCCAACGTGGCCAACCGCTCGTGGCCCATACGGTGTGTTTCGGGTACGATTTCATGGCTGATGACGTAGAGCATGGCGCCGGCCGCAAAACCCATAGCCCAGGGCAGCAGCACGGCCATATAGTGCACAAGCGCGGCCCCTAACACGGCGGCCGGGATCTCTACCAGCCCTGAGCGCACCCCGACCATACTGGCATAGAAGCGGGCTCCCAGGCCGGCACTGAGCGAAGAAACCGCCACGGACAGTCCTTCAGGAATGTTCTGGATGCCGATGGCCAGCATGAGCTGAACGGCTTCCCGGTAGTGGCCACTGCCAAAACTGACCCCCACGGCCAGCCCTTCGGGCATGTTGTGGAGCGTGATGGCAATGATGAAGAGCCATACGCGACGGATGCGCTGCACGTCGGGGCCTTCATGCCCCTTGACGAAGTGCTCGTGCGGCAGCCAGCGGTCGCCGGCGTCCATCACCAGCGCCCCCAGTGCCAGGCCGCCCAGCACCGGCAGCAATCCGCCGTACTCGATGCCCGGCAAGATCAGGCTGGTGAAGCTGGCCGTCAGCATCACCCCGGCTGCGAAACCCAACGCCGCATCCAGGAAACGCTGCGACGGACGGGGCCAGAACAGCAACATGAAGGCCCCGCCCATATTCAACGTCGCAATGACCAGTCCGCCCAGCAGCCCCAGCCAGACGGGATGTCCGTCCAGGGTTTCAATGAATGCTTCCATCGATGCGTGTCTTGCTCAGTCGATCTACGGCAGTGCCTCCAGGCTTTTTCGGACGGCCGCTTCCGGATACTCGTAGTCTTCGAGTTTACCGGCCAAATAGGCCTCATAGGCGCTCAGGTCGAAGTGTCCGTGGCCGCACAGGTTGAAGACGATCGTGCGCGCCTCGCCGGCTTCGCGGGCCGCCAGAGCCTCCTGCATGGCCCCCCAGACGGCGTGCCCGGCTTCCGGCGCCGGCACAATGCCCTCGCTGCGGGCAAAGCTCAACGCCGCCGCAAACATCGGATTCTGCGGGACACTCCGCGCTTCGATCAGCCCGGCCGCGTACAGGGCGCTCACCTGCGGGCTCATCCCGTGGTAGCGTAGACCGCCGGCGTGAATGGGCGCCGGGATGAAGTCGTGCCCGAGCGTGTACATCTTCACGAGCGGTGTCAGCCGGGCCGTATCGCCGAAATCGTAGGCATAGACACCCCGCGTCAGCGACGGGGCGGCCGTCGGTTCAACGGCCACGATGCGCGTCGTACGGCCAGAGCGCACGCGTTCGGCCAGGAACGGAAAGGCAAAGCCCGCGAAGTTGCTGCCGCCGCCCACGCAACCGACGATCACGTCGGGCCAGTCGGCGCCGGCCCGTTCGAGCTGGCGGATCACCTCCTGTCCGATGACCGTCTGGTGTAGCAGCACGTGGTTGAGCACGCTACCCAAGGCGTACTTTGTGTCGTTGCGCGAGGCCGCTTCCTCGACGGCCTCGCTGATGGCGATGCCCAGACTGCCCGTGCTGTCGAGGTCTTTGGCCAGCACACGGCGGCCGGCTTCCGTCTCGGTGCTCGGGCTCGGCACCACCGTCGCGCCCCAGGCCTGCATGAGCACGCGACGGTAGGGCTTCTGCTCGTAGCTCACGCGCACCATGTACACCTTGCACTCCAGCCCGAACACCTGACAGGCAAAGCTCAGGGCACTGCCCCACTGGCCAGCCCCGGTCTCCGTAGTGATGCGCCGGACGCCCTCCTGCGCGTTGTAGTAGACCTGCGGAACGGCCGTGTTGGGCTTGTGGCTGCCCGTGGGACTCACGCCTTCGTACTTGTAGTAGATGCGGGCGGGCGTGTCGAGCGCTTTTTCCCAGCGGCGGGCACGAAACAGTAGCGTGGGTCGCCAGAGCCGGTAGATGTCGCGCACGGGCTCGGGAATCTCAATGTAGCGCTCGGTGCTCACCTCCTGGGCAATGAGCGCCTCAGGAAACAGCGGCGCCAGATCGGTCGGTCCTACCGGCTGCTTCGTGCCGGGATGCAGCACGGGTGGCAACTCGGCACCCAGCGCGCCCAGATCGGCGTTCAGATTGTACCAGTGGGTGGGCAACTCCGACTCCGGGAGCAGGATTTTTACCGGTTCTTCCATGACCGCTCGTGGACTGGCTACACGAAAGGGAAACGCTGGAAGATAGCAGGCACCGACCGTCTGCTCAAGTCGTCAGCGCAGATAGAAGCGCGGTGGATCGTTGCCTACATAAGCGCAGACCTCCAGGTGCTGCATGATCGGCGAAGCCTTCACCTTGTGCATGAGCACCTCTTCGACCTGAAACAGCCCGGTCACATGTTCCATATAGGCGGCGATGCGGACGGGCTTGCGTTCGCCCGGACCGATATGCACGCGCGTGATGGCGCTGGCCGAGTAGCGGTGAATGTCGCCGATCATGGGATCGCGGTTGATCATGCGCGGGATGCGCGAGCGACCGTGCGCCATGTCGGTCCCGTCGGCCACCAGCACTACGCCAGCCTCGACGCTGTGGATACGAACGTTGCCCATGTGTCCCACAATGCACTCGTGCACCAGCGCCCGCAGCACGGCGATCATGGGATCGCCTTCGGCATAGACCAGCGACAGATAGTGCTGGATGAACGGATCGACCAGCGTCAGTGCCCATTGCTCATGCCCCTCACGCGTGATGCCCATTCCGGCATCGTGCAGAAAGGCGGCCAGTGCCACGGCCACCTGGGCATCCTCGTAGGTGCCCACCTCTTCCGCTTCGATCGAAGGCAGAATGCCGCTTTCGTGCAGCAGGCGCAGAATCTTCAGCGCGTTGTAGGTGACAATGCGTGCGTGGACCGGTCCGTGGTCGTTGTAGCCCAGCCGCCGCACCGAGACCGCGTTGGCATAGCTCAGGTAGTGGTGCAACGTGCGATCGACCAGCAGGTGCGACAGCAGCGTATGCACCCGCCCTTCGGTGCGGCTCAACAGCGCCCGGTCCAGTTCAAGCTGCTTGGCGCTGACGGCTTTCCAGTCGGGGAAGCGGTGCGTGACGTCCCGGTACACAGGTGCTTCGGCCGCCACCTTTTCGGCCGCCTCGTCAGCGGCTTCGGCCGAGAGCGCTTCCGGCTTCTTTTCCGGTTCCATGGCCTTCTTCGAAATTGATCCGGCAGAAATAAAACAGGGCGGCAACCTGCAGGTTGCCGCCCTGTCGATTTATTTACCGGTTGGTTTCAGGCGTCAGTCCTTTTTGTCCTCGGAGGCCTCTCCCGAAGCCTCTTCCCCGGCTTCGGCCTCAGGGGCCTGCGCCTCGGCGGCCGGCTGCTCGGAGGTTTCTTCCGGCTCAGCCGTCGCTTCCTGCTCGGCCTCCTGCGCCGCCTTCTCGGCCGCTTCGAGCTGCGCCTTCAGGTCTTCCAGGCCGCTGAGCTCGCCCAGCGTGGTGGGTCCGGTCACCGCCTTCCGCTGGTATTCCTTCACGGCCTTTTCCTGCTGCCTGCGCTCCTCACGACGGCGCCGTTCCTCTTCGGCCCGCTTCGCCTCCGCTTCGGCCCGTTCCTTGGCCACCTCGCTCATGACGATCTCCCGGTCGGTGGCGCTGAAGCGGATCACGCGCAGCTCCAGCTCGTCCTCCACGTGGTAGAACTCCTGGAAGTTCTTGCTGTGCTTGAGCTCGCCGGCCGGCACGAAAGCCTCGACACCCAGCGGAAGCTCGACCACCAGACCATTGTCTTCAATCCTTACCACTTTGGCCTTGTGGTCGGTGCCTTCCGCATAGACCGTGGAGAAGTCGTTCCACGGGTTCGTCTGGACCTGCTTGTGGCCCAGCGAGATGCGCCGGTTTTCCTCATCGACCTCCAGCACCACGACATCCAGCTCTTCTCCTTCCTTGACCACTTCGCTCGGGTGCTGGATGCGGCGCGTCCACGACAGATCGCTGATGTGGACGAGCCCGTCGATGCCCGGCTCAATCTCGACGAAGACGCCAAAGTTGGTGATCTTGCGCACCTTGCCGCGCAACACCGTACCCGGCGGATAGCGCTTGGAGAGCCCTTCCCACGGGTTGGGCTCCAGCTGCTTCATGCCGAGCGAGATCTTCCGGCCCTCGCGGTCGATGTGGAGAATTTTCACCTTGACGAGCTGGCCAAGCGAGACCTTCTGGCTCGGGTGTTTGATGTGGTCGGTCCAGCTCATCTCGGAGATGTGCACCAGCCCCTCGATCCCCTTCTCCAGCTCGACGAAGGCGCCGTAGTCCGTGATGGAGACCACCTTGCCCTCGACCACGTCGCCTTCCTTGTACTTCTCGTCGATGTTTTCCCAGGGATGAGGCTGGAGCTGCTTCAGACCCAGCGAGATCCGCTGGCGCTCCTTGTCATAGTCCAGGACGACGACATTGAGCTTCTGGCCGAGCTGCACCAGCTCCGACGGATGCGAAACGCGACCCCAGGAGAGGTCCGTAATGTGCAGCAGGCCGTCGACGCCGCCCAGGTCGATGAAGACGCCGAAGTCCGTGATGTTCTTGACGGTGCCTTCGAGCACCTGGCCGGGCTCCATCTTCGAGAGAATCTCCTCGCGCTGCTTCTGGAGCTCTTTCTCAAGCAGGGCCCGGTGCGAGACGACGACGTTTTCGTTGGCCGGGTTGATCTTGACAATTTTGAACTCCATGCGCTTGCCGATGTAGGCGTCGAAGTCGCGCACGGGCCGCACGTCGATCTGGGAGCCCGGCAGGAAGGCTTCCAGGCCATCGAAGATCTCGGCGATCATGCCGCCCTTGACGCGGCGCACGATCGTACCCTCGATGACCTTTTCGTTGTAGTAGGCATCCTCGACACGCTGCCAGCGCCGGACGCGATCGGCCTTCGTCTTCGACAGCACGAGCTGGCCCTGCGCGTCCTCCAGTTTTTCGACGAAGACCTCCACTTCGTCGCCCGGCTTGATCTCGGCCTCGCCGAACTCGTTGCGGGAAATAATCCCCGTGCTCTTAAAGCCGATGTCGATAATGACCTCCTTCTCACCGACGGCCAGAATGCGGCCTTTGACGATCTCGCCTTCGTGAACGGTCGTGAAACTCTCTTCGATCTGTCGGAGCAGTTGCTCGTGGAAGGGATCGATCTCGCGCGTTTCCTGCTGCTTTTCAAGGTCTTCCAGCTTCACGACCGGGCCGGTGATCTCGCCCTTGAAGCCCAGTACCGGACGGGTCTTCTGCGCTGGCGCTTCGGGCTTCGGAGCTTCGGCAACGGCTTCGGCTACAGGCTCCGGCTCGGCTTCAGGCTCGGTAGTCTCCGGGGCCGCTTCAGCCTCGGCTACCGGAGCCGAGGCTGCCCCAGGTTCAGCTTCGGCCGTTTCTGATTCGGCCGCCGGTGTTTCGGCGGTCTCAGCCTGTGCCGCTTCGGGTGTCGTAGCTTTTTCTGCTTCAGGCTGCGGTGTTTCCTCCTGTGGTTTTTCGGGCGTCTCTGGCATTTCAGAGACTTGGGTTGCCTGTTGCTGCTTCTGTTCGTCTGCCATAGACTCTTTTTTCCGAAGGCAAGACCCGGGCACTTCAGGAGAAGCGAGCCTCGCCTTCCGTTCCTCGTTTGGTGTACCCGTCCGGGCTTCTCCGGCCACACCGGACGAGCCGGGTTTAAGGGTCCAACATGTTACGAACGTGCGGGCACAGAACGCAAAACCGGAGGCCCGCGCTCCGGTTTCCGCCTCAAGCGTGCCGCTAAACGTGCAAACGACGCTGGCGTTCCCGTACCAACTCGTACACGCGCTGCACCTGTTCGTCAATACTCAGCGAAGTTGTGTCGAGTTCGACGGCGTCCCTGGCCTTGCGCAGCGGCGCCACGGCCCGCTGCCGGTCCTGCGCGTCGCGTTGCAGGATTTCGGCCAGTACCTGCTCCAGCGGCACCTCCTGGCCGCGTTCGGCCAGCTCGCGTTGACGCCGGCGGGCGCGCTCCTCGGGATCGGCCACCAGAAACACCTTCACCTCGGCCTCCGGAAAGACCACCGTGCCGATATCGCGGCCGTCGAGCACCACGCCACCGTACTGCTGCTCCCACGCCCGACCGATGCGCCGCTGCTCTTCCAGCAGACGCGCCCGCACCTCAGGCCAGGTACTGACGCGACTGGCCGCCTGGCTGACCTCGGGCGTGCGGATAGCTTCCGTGACGTCCTCGCCGTCCAGAAAGACGCGCAGCCGGCCGTCGTCCCATGCGACGCGCAGTTGCACACGCGCCAGCACTTCGCGCGCCCGCTCCGGATCGAGCGTCGAATCTTGGCGGAGCAACGCCAGTGCCAGCGCCCGGTACATGGCGCCCGTGTCCAGATACGGGTAGCCCAGGCGTTCGGCCACCCGGCGCGCCGTGGTGCTCTTGCCGGCACCGGCCGGTCCGTCAATGGCAATGATCACGGAACTTCCCGCGTCTGGTCCGATTTTTCTTCGCCGCAACCTGCAGGCGAGCCATGCGCAAACTGGCCCACCACGAAATTCCGCGCCCCGATCCTGAAACGCTCCGACAGCTGCCCCGCCACCCGATCGTGGTGGTGCTGGACAACATTCGTTCGATTTATAACGTGGGTTCCATTTTTCGCACTTCCGATGCTGCCCGCATCGAGAAGCTTTACCTGACCGGGATCACGGGCACCCCCGAACATCGCCAGCTCCACAAGACGGCGCTGGGCGCCGAGGAAACCGTGCCCTGGGAGTACGTGCGCGATCCCGTGCCGCTGGTTGAGGCGCTCCGCGAGGCCGGCTATACGATCGCTGCGCTCGAGCTGACCGACACGCCTACCTACACGCACCAACTGCCGGACGACATCTTCCCGCTGGCACTCATCGTCGGCCATGAGCTCTACGGCGTGCAACCAGCGCTGATCGAGCGGGCCGACCTGGCCCTCGAGATTCCCCAGTTCGGAAGCAAGCAGTCGCTCAACGTGGCCGTGGCCTACGGGATTGCCGTGTTCGACCTGGTGCGCCATTACCGTCGGCTTCAGGGCGATCCGCGTTTCAGCCCAGCACCTCGGCAGCCCGACGGAGCCGTCGCACACACGCCTCCTTCCCGATGACCTCCATCATTTCGAACAGACTCGGCCCGAACGAAAGCCCGCTGATGGCCAGCCGCGTCGGATGGATGATCTCGGCGGCCTTCACGCCCCGCTCCTCGGCCAACTCCCGGAGCACCCGCTCGGCCGTCTCGGCCGTGAATTCTTCCAGTTGCTCCAGTCGGTCGGCGTAAGCCCGCACCAGTTCGGCCGAATTCTCCTTCCAGCGCTTTCTGACGCCCTTCTCCTCGTACGTCGTGGGATCTTCGTAAAAGAACCGGCAGAACGTAGCCAGCTCTTCAACGAACGTGATACGCTCCTGCATCAGCGCCGCCACCTTCTGGACGTACGCTTCGTCGACCTCAATGCCGTGCTTTTTCAGGTAGGGCATGGCCTTGCGGGCCAGTTCCTCGACCGACATACGGCGGATGAACTGCTGGTTGTACCACTTCAGCTTGTCGAGGCTGAACTGCACGGCAGCCGGCCGCACGCGGTCCAGCGAAAAGGCCTCGATCAGCTCCTCCAGCGTGAAGACCTCCTGCTCGGTGCCCGGATTCCAGCCCAGAAAGGCCAGGTAGTTCACGAGCGCCTCCGGCTCGTAGCCCAGCTCACGGTACTGATGCACCAGCACTGGAATGCCCAGTTCGTCGGCGTTACGCTTGGAGAGCTTACCGCCCTTGGGGCTGAGAATCAGCGGCAGGTGGGCCATCTGTGGTATTTCCCAGCCCAGGTACCGGTACAGCAACACATGCTTGGGCGTCGACGAAAGCCATTCTTCGCCCCGGATCACGTGCGTGATGCCCATCAGGTGGTCATCGACCACGTTGGCCATGTGGTAGGTGGGCATGCCGTCGGACTTGATCAGCACCTGATCATCGATCTCCGAGCTTTCGAAAGAGACCCAGCCGCGAATCAGGTCATAGAAGCGAATGGTCTCACGGCGCGGCACCTTGAGCCGGATCACATAGGGCACACCTTCGGCCAGCAGGCGCTCGACCTCCTTGGCGGGCAGCGTGAGCGAGTTACGCATGCTCATGCGCGTGATTGCGTCGTACTTGGGCGACGGATTGCCGCTTTGCTGAAGCCGCCGCCGCATCTCCTCTAACTCTTCCGGCGTGTCGAAAGCATAATAGGCGTACCCGGCCTCGACGAGCTGCTTCGCGTACTGCTGGTACAATTCCTTTCGCTCCGACTGGCGATACGGTCCACAGGGGCCACCCACGTCCGGCCCTTCGTCGTAGGTCAGTCCGGCCCAGCGTAACGATTCAATAATGTCTTCCTCGGCGCCGGGGACGTATCGCTCCTGATCGGTATCCTCAATGCGAAGAATGAACTGCCCATCATGCTTGCGGGCAAACAGGAAGTTGTAGAGCGCCGTCCGCAACCCGCCAATATGCAGAAAGCCTGTCGGGCTCGGGGCGAAGCGTACACGTACCGGTCCTTCTATTCTGTGCGTCTGCGTCTCCATACGAAAGCTGCGCTGCGGTTCGTTTCTTCTGGCGATGCAATTGCCCGGTAAGATAACGCTTTGCCGGAAGGCTCCGTGGGAAAATTACGCAAACGTCCGAGAATGTGGCATTGCGTGGTGGGCGTTCATGCCCTAAGTTTGAACGCCTGGCATTTTACGCAAAGCAGCAAGCTCATGTCGCACGTGAAGTCGTCCGGTTGGAAACGGGCCATGCGTACGGTCTGCCTGCTGCTCGGTAGTCTGCTGATCCTGCCGGTGGGTTGCCGTACGCTTCAGACAAATCCGCCCGAAAATCCGGAAGTCGTGGCCATAGCCGGCTCGGAAGTGATCGATCTGGACACGTTCGAGTACCAGTATGCCCGTTCGGTGGGCAACCGACTGGAAGCGGCCGACGATTCGCTGTCGGCCTATCAGGACTTCCTCGAGCGCTACGTAAACTACCGACTGCGCGTGCAGGAGGCCCGCACCCGGGGGTACGATCGCGACTCGGCCATCGTAGCCGAAGCGTCGGCCTATCGGGTCGAACTGGCCCGTAACCACCTGATGCGCCAGGCCGTCATCGAACCGCTGCTGCGCACGCTCTATGAGCGCATGCCGGACATGGTGGACGTCAGTCACATCTTCGTGCGCGTGCCCCCCAATGCCACGCCCGAAGACACGCTGGCTGCCTACCGGCGCCTGCAGGCCCTGATCGACTCGGTCCGCCAGGGGGCCGACTTCCATGAGATCGCCCTCCGACACTCGGACGACCCGTCGGCCAGGTCGCCCCGCGCTACCCGGGGCGGCCGGGGGCACATCGGCTGGATCAAGATGGGCCAGACGATCGAGCCGATGGAGACCTATGCGTTCAACACACCCGTCGGCGAGCTGTCGCCCATCTTTCGGACGCGCTACGGCTACCACGTGCTAAAGGTACACGACCGGAAGCCGGCTCCCTACGACGTGCGCGCCGCGCACATCATGATCACGCCGGACCCCACGCCCGAAGACTCGGCCCGGGTGCGGCGCACGCTCGACAGCCTGCGTCAGCTCGTCTTGACCGGCAAAGCCGACTTTGCCGAGCTGGCGCGCCGGTATTCCGAAGACTGGCGCACGAAAAGCCGGGGCGGTGACCTGGGCTATCTGAGTTTCACGCACCCCATGCCGATCATGGTGCGCGACACGCTTTTTTCCCTGAAAGCCATCGGCGACGTGTCGCACATCGTCACCACCCCGTTCGGGCTGCACATCTTCCATCTCAGGGATCGGCGCCCCGTTCCGCCAACGTTCGAGGCGGCCTACGATACGCTGTTGACCGTAGCCGACCGGCTGGGACGGCTGCAGGAAGCCCGCAATCGGTTTGTCCGGCAACTTCGCCGCCAGCTGAGCGTCCGGCTCGACACAGCGCGGCTTTTTACCCTGTTGCAGGTGGCCACGCATCCCGATACGCTAGCGCTGCGCGTCAGCCGTCGCGAGCTGGACGCGCTCGACCTGAGCCAGCCGTTTGCCTCCGTTGAAGATGCTACCTACACGCTGGCCGAGCTGATCGACTACATCAACCGGCAGAACCTGCTGCGCCGCACCTCGCGCCGCGACACGATCGCACAGGAACGCCTGCTGCGGGCGGCCGATCGCTTCCTTGACGACCGGGTCCTCAGTTATGAAGCGCTGCGGTGGGCCGAACAGGATCCGGAATTTCAACGTACGATGCAGGACTTCATCGACGGCCTGCTGGCCTTCAAACTGCTGGAAGAAGCCGTCTGGAAGGTAGCCGAACGCGACACGGCTGGACTGCGCGCCTACTACGAAGCACACGCCAGCGAATTCCTCTTTCCGGAGCGCACGCGCGTGCTCAGCTTCCGCGCGCAACGCGATTCAGTGCTGGAACAGCGCGTTTACGAGCCCCTGCAGCAGGGCGTGCCGGTAGCCCGGCTGATCGCTGAACTGACAGCCGACAGCAGCGCTGGCATCACGGTCGATACCGTTTACATCGAAAAGCCCACGGGTTCCTTCTACGATCGGGCGCTACGCCTGGAAGCCGGCCGCTATACCGAACCGTTCCGCTACTGGAACGGACATGTGCTGCTCTACAACGACGGCCTGGAACCGCCACGCCCCAAGACGTTCCGTGAGGCTCGCGCCGACGTGCTCAGCGCTTACCAGAAGGAACTGGAAGCCCGACTGGATCAGGAGCTACGCGCGCGCTACGGAGCCCGGATCTTTCCGGAGCGTCTGCGCCAGGCCTTCGCGACCGAACGTCGGACGCTTACCAACACCAGCCAATGAAACGCCTGCTGCTTGCCTTAGCTCTGCTGAGCGGGACCGGATGCCGGGATCAACCTCCCCCGCCCGACGTGGTGGCGCGGGTGGGTCAGGCTTACTTGACCCGCGAGGAGCTGGCCCGCGCACTGCAGTTCCTACCCGTGCAGATGGACTCGACCGAGGCGAGCCAGCAGGTGATTGAACAGTGGATCACCAACCAGTTGCTCTATCAGGAAGCGCTGCGCCGCGGCCTCCGGGACGATCCGGAAGTGCAGCGCCTGCTCGAAGAAAACGAACGCTCCGTCTTGATCAGCGCGCTGCTTGAACAGTTGTATCAGGAAGAGGAAGCCAGCGAGGAAGGCCAGCCCGGTCCGGCCGAGGTCCAGGCCTACTATGAACGCTACAAGGAGCAGCTCCGTCTGCGTGAGCCCTACGTGCGCGTGCGCTACCTGCATACCACCCGCGAGGAGGATGCCCAGGCGGTGCATCGGACACTTCAGGAGGCTACGGCCGTCTCAGATTCGCTCTGGGAAGCGCTGGTCGATCGGTACGCGGAAAATCCCGAGGAGGCGCGCCTGCTGGCCGACCGCTACTTCCCCGAGTCCCGCCTCTTCACGGCCGCCGTGCTTGCCCCGCTGCGGGAAGCGCTGCAACGTCTGCGCGACGGCGACGTGGCCTCGATCATAGAAATCGACGGCCACTACCACGTGCTCCAGCTTGTCGAACGCCTGCCGGCCGGCACCCTCCCCGAATTGCGCTGGATCTACGACGAGGTGGCCCAGCAGGCACGCATTCAGGCCCGGAAACAGATCTATGCCCGTCTGGTTCAACGCCTGCGCAATGAAGCACGCGTGCGTGGTGAACTGGAACTGTACCAGCAACCGCAACGCCCCTGATCCCGCGCCTGTCCGTCGAAAGCCTCAGGACTCATGCGTCGGTTACTGACAATCCTTCTGCTGCTCGTGCCCGGTCTGCTGCGTGCCCAATCGCCGCCCGCCAACGACCGGGTGCTGGACGAGATCGTGGCCGTGGTGGGTAACGAGCTGATCCTTCGCTCCGAAGTGGACGCCTTCCTGGCCGGTTACCTGCAACAGCAGCGCATTCCCTACTCCGACGAACTCTGGCTCGAAGCGCTCAACCAGCTCATCGACCAGAAGGTACTGGCCGAACACGCCCGCCGCGACACGACGATCCAGATCTCGAATGACCGCGTCGAGCAGGCCCTGCAGGAACGCCTCAACCAGCTCATGCAACAGGTGGGTGGCCAGGCCCGCCTCGAAGAGATCTACGGCAAAACGCTCACCCAGCTCAAGGCCGAACTGCGCGAGGACTTTCGGGAGCAGATGCTAGCCGAAACCTTCCGCAACCGCAAGCTCCAGCAGATCCGCATCACGCCCTCGGAAGTGCGCGCCTGGTTCGAGCAATTCCCCACCGACTCGCTTCCCACGCTACCTGACCTAGTGCGCCTGAGCCACATCGTGCGCTATCCGCGTCCCTCGGAAAAAGCCCGCCAGGAAGCCTTCGAGATCGCCTCGGCCATTCGCGACTCGATCGTCAGCGGGCGTTCGACCTTCGAAGACATGGCCCGACGCTTTTCGGAAGACCCCGGCTCGGCTGCGGCCGGCGGACACATCCCCGACACGCGCCTGGCCGACCTCGTGCCGGAATTCGCCGCCGTTGCCGCCCGCATTCCCATCGGCGAGATTTCCCAGCCCTTCGAGACGCCCTTCGGCGTGCATATCCTTCGCGTGAACCGTCGCCAGGGAGACCTGATCGACTTCAACCACATCCTGATTCGCATCGACGAAAGCCAGGCCGACCCGTCCGAGGCCATCGCCTACCTGGAAGCCGTGCGCGACTCCATCCTGCAGTACAACATTCCCTTCGAACTCATGGCTCGCCGTCATTCCGAGGAAGAAGCCACGGCGGCCCAGGGTGGCCGTGTGGTGGATCCCCGCACGGGCGAACGCGACCTGGTACTCAGCGCGCTGGATCCTTCATGGCAACGCACCATCGATACGCTGGAGGTCGGCGAGATCAGCCATCCGGCCGAAGCGGTATTGCTCGACGGACGCCGTGCCTATCACATCGTGCGGCTCGACCGCTTCGTGCCCAGCCACCGCATCAGCCTCGAAACCGACTACGCCCGCATCGAACAACTGGCGCTTCAGGAAAAACGCCAGCGCGTGCTGCGTCAGTGGCTGAACGAACTGCGCCGGTCGGTCGTCATCCGCCTGGCCGGTAAAGCACGCAAACTGGCCGAACGCTATCCAGATAAGATCGTTACTTCGACGCTGGCCCAACGTTGACCCTACCGCCTATGCCTGCTCCGAGCGCGCTTCGCACCGGTGATCCCCTGGAAGCACTTCACGAGGCTTACGTGCGCCTTCGTCGGGAGATCGGCAAGGTCATCGTCGGCCAGGAAGCCATCATCGAGCAACTTGTCGTGTGCCTGCTGGCGCGCGGCCACGCGCTGTTGATCGGCGTGCCCGGCCTGGCCAAAACGCTGCTGGTGCGTACGCTGGCGCAGGCACTCGACCTGAAGTTCAGTCGCATTCAATTCACGCCCGATCTGATGCCCAGCGACATCACGGGCACCGAAATCCTTGAAGAAGACCGCACCACGGGCCAGCGGGTCTTTCGCTTCGTCAAAGGCCCCATCTTCGCCCACATCGTGCTGGCCGACGAGATCAACCGTACCCCCCCAAAGACCCAGGCCGCCCTGCTCGAAGCCATGCAGGAGCAACACGTGACGGCGGCCGGACAGACCTTCCCGCTCGAACCGCCGTTTTTCGTGCTGGCCACCCAGAACCCGATCGAACAGGAGGGCACCTATCCCCTGCCCGAGGCCCAGCTCGATCGCTTCATGCTGAACCTGTGGCTCGACTATCCTTCCTTTGAAGAAGAGGTGGCCGTGGTGCGTAACACAACCTCGGGCCCCTCACCGACCGTCGAACCCGTCGTCAGCCGCGAAGAGCTGCTGGCCTTTCAGGACCTGATCCGCCAGATTCCGGTGGCCGACCACGTGATCGAATACGCCGTGCGGCTGGTGGCCCGTACGCGTCCGGGACGCCCCGACACGCCCGACTTCATCAACACCTATCTGAGCTACGGGGCTGGCCCCCGCGCCTCCCAGTACCTGATTCTGGGGGCCAAGGCTCTGGCCGCGCTCGACGGCCGCGCCACGCCGCTCATCTCCGACGTGCGCCGCCTGGCCGTGCCCGTCCTGCGCCATCGCATCGTCACCAGTTTCAATGCCGACGCCGACGGCATCTCGGCCGTCGCGCTGATCGAACGCCTGCTCGAAACGCTTCCCGAAGCCTGAGCGGCCCTTGACATCGCCCTGCTCGTTCCGTATTGTGGAGCAGAAAGTACGGTTTACCGTGCTTTCGGAAGTGGTTTCTGTTCACCGACGCCGGAGTTGCCATGCCGACGGACAAATTCTGCCGTGTTCGTCTGGTCGAACGCATCGACTTCACCGAGGACCTGGCGCTGTTTCGCTTCGAGCCGGAAATTCCGGTAACCTTTACACCCGGTCAGTACGCCACGCTGGCTCTCGAGGTGGAAGGCAAGCTGGTGCCACGCGCTTACTCGATCGTCTCGGCCCCCCACGAGCCGCTGCTGGAATTTTTCATCGAGTTGGTACCGCACGGGAAGCTGACGCCGCGTATCTGGGAACTGCGCGAAGGTGACGCGATGTGGATGCGCCGGAAGATCGTGGGGCACTTCACGCTGGAGACAAAGCGCACGCGGCATCTGATGCTGGCCACTGTGACCGGAATTGCACCCTACCTGAGCATGATTCGGGCGCAGCGGCATGCAATTGAACAGGGCGAGTCGCCGCCCCACCGGTTTCTGGTCATTCACGGTGCCAGTCGCTCAAAGGAGCTGGGCGTGTACCTGGACGAACTCCGCAAACTCTCCGAAGCAGTGGACTGGCTGACGTACATCCCTACCGTCAGCCGGCCGTGGGAAGATCCCGCCTGGAAGGGGGAGACGGGCCGCGTGGACGATATCGTGCGCAAATACCTGGACGCAGCCGAAGACTTCACCCCCGAAACGACCGTGGCCTACGCCTGCGGCCATCCCCAGATGATCGAGAACGTGCGAGGCATCCTGCGCCGCGCCGGCTTTGCCGATGAATTCATCCGTGAAGAGCAGTATTTCGTGCAGAAGAAGCGCGCGGAGAAAACGACCAATAAGACTGCCCAGCCCGCGGCCACTTCGAAGCCGACCTCCATCCCGGCCGACCGTCTGCCGCCGGGCGCCCGCCCGATCCCGACCGTCGGCAAACTCCCCCCGCGGTCGGGGAAGAGCCCGGAGTGAAAAGCCGCTGAAAACAGCCGACTATCCATCCATATTCAGCACCACGATCCGCTGTCCGCTTGAACCCCAGGGCTGACCACGTAACGAAAGCAGTTGCTAACCCCCGGTGTGCTCCGCCCTGCTTTGCGTGGAGGAAAGGGTGCGTCTATTCACTTCTTCTCACTTCAATAGAAAATGAATCGGGCAGCATCCAGCAGGCAAAGATGTGGCAAATACAAACAAAATTGCTCGGATGTCATGGCGCATATGCGTGGCATCCCCTGACACCGTCCGGATCTTTAGGGACAGGCCTCAGGGCTTCCGGGGAGCCGTAGCCCGGGGCCCCCCTTGTATCTTTGAGATCAAGTGTCTTGGGTGTCGGTAGCTCCTGGTACCCCCCGGGGCCTGTAGAGCCCGCACCTGAGCAAGCGCACCGACACCCATCTTTGACGCAGCCCGTACCGTTGCCCGAACCGGTTCTAAGGGCCGCGTTCGCATCACAAGGCCGAGTGCTTTGAACTTACAACCTTCAAACCGAGGGGGCAACCATGTTCGTGGGCATTGATGTCTCCAAAGACCAGCTCGAACGGGCCTGGCGCACGCCTTCGGGCCTGAAGCGCGCGCGTCTGGCT
>WFPM01000056.1 GCA_015487635.1 Rhodothermus sp. | reverse complement strand
GCCCTGACATGGAGGCGGTGCAGACATATCGCTGGACGCGCGAGGCCTTCGAAAAACTGGCCGAAGTCGGGCTCGTCGACCCCGACGCCCGCCTCGAACTCATCGACGGCGAAATCCTCCAGAAAATGAGCCCGCAATCCAGCCGGCATGCCGCGGCCATCCGCTGGATCGAAGAAGCGCTCCGGCGCCTCTTTCCGCTGGACCAATACGACGTGCGCGTGCAGTTGCCGCTGGCGCTGGATTCCTACAGTGAGCCCGAGCCCGACGTAGCCGTCGTCGAGGGCACCATCGACGACTACGTCGAGGCGCATCCTTCGACGGCGGTGCTGGTGGTGGAGGTGGCCGACGCCTCGCTGGCGTTCGATCGCACGCGCAAGGCGGCGCTCTACGCCCGCGCCGGCATCCCCGACTACTGGATCGTCAACCTCATCGACGGCGTGCTCGAAGTCTACCGCCAGCCCCAAAACAACGCCTACCAGCAGCACATGGTGCTGGCACTGCATGATCAGATTGCGCCCCTGGCCCGGCCCGGGGCTTTCCTTGAAGTTGCCCGGTTGTTTCCTGAATCTCGCGCTTAACCTGCTGTGCATATGGCAACGAACGGAGCCCAGAGTAAAGCCGGAGACTGGCGGAATTACAAGCGGGTGCTGCTCCCGCCCATTCGGGACCTGCACCGGCTGGAAGTCTACGAGGCGCACGGCGGCTACCAGACCCTGCGCGAAGTGCTGACTTCCGACCGGTGGGATCCGAAGTCGGTGATCGAAGAGGTCAAAAAGAGCAAGCTGCGCGGGCGGGGCGGCGCCGGCTTCCCTACGGGGCTGAAGTGGAGCTTCATGCCGCCGGTGGACGATCGGCCCCGCTTCCTGTGCTGCAACGGCGACGAAAGCGAGCCGGGCACGTTCAAAGACCGCCAGCTCATGGAATTCAATCCCCATCAGATTTTCGAGGGGATCCTGATCGCCTGCTACGCCATGTCGGTGCGCACGTGCTACCTGTACGTGCGCGGCGAATTTGCCCGGTGGATCGAGCACATGGAGCGGGAGCTGGAAAAGCTCTACGCTAAAGGCTATGTGGGTCAGAACATCATGGGCACGGACTTCTCGGCCGACATCGTGATCCACAAGGGCGCCGGAGCCTACATCTGCGGCGAGGAGTCCAGCCTGATGGAATCGGTCGAGGGCAAGCGAGCCTACCCGCGCATCAAGCCGCCGTTTCCGGCCCAGCGGGGTCTGTGGGGCTACCCCACCACGATCAACAACGTGGAGACGCTGGCGAACGTCCCGCTCATTCTGCACAACGGCGGCGAGTGGTTTGCGTCCATCGGCGCGCCCAACCATCCCGGTCCGGTGCTTTACGGCATCTCAGGCCACGTCAACCGTCCCGGCGTTTATGAATACCCCACCGGTATGCTGATCACCGATCTGATCTACGAGGTAGCCGGTGGCATTCGCGGTGGCAAAAAGCTCAAGGCCGTCATCCCGGGCGGAAGCTCCACGCCGCCCCTGCGGGCCGACATGATCGACGGCGTGACCATGGACGCCGAGTCGCTTCGGGAGACTGGCTCAATGATGGGCACGGCCGGCCTGCTCGTGCTCGACGAAGACACCGACATGGTCTCGTGGCTGCGGCGCGTGGCACACTTTTACGCGCATGAAAGCTGTGGCCAGTGCACGCCCTGCCGCGAGGGCACCGGCTGGCTCGAAAATATCCTCACGCGCATCGACGAGGGCGAAGGCCGCCTGCGCGACCTGGATCTGCTGCTGGACCTGTGCGATCAGATGGAAGGCCGCACGGTCTGCGCTCTGGCCGACGCTGCCGCCTGGCCCGTACGCTACACCATCCTCCGCTTCCGCGAAGAGTTCGAGGCCAGGTGCAAGCCCAGCCTGATTCCGACGGGCATCGATCTGACGCCAACCAGCTGACCCCATGCGTTACGCCTCCTATCCACCGTCGCTGAACGACCTGCTCTTCGAGGAGACGGTACGGGCGCTTCTGCCCGACCTCGGAGAGGCGGCCATGCGCATGCGGTTGGACGAGCTGCCCAAATTTCTGGACCCGGACTTCGTCGAGCGGCGCATGAACCAGTTGCACCGCTACCGGGCCTGGGCCATGGCGGGCATGATTTTCGGCTTTCTGGCCATTGCGCTTCTGCTGGCGGCGGCCATCTTTCGCCTTGCGTTGCCCGACTACGTGCTATTTCCGACCTCGTTTCTGTCGCTTTCCGCTCCCTACTGGGGGTTTCGGTATGCCCGACTGGGCTATTTCCTCTATGCCTACCGAATGCTCAACCACTTTGTCTACGATCTGATCGTTTATAAAGACTACCGTCCGGCGCTCCATCAGCTGACCGACCAAACCTGAAGCACCATGCCCCGGATTACCATAGACGGCACGGTTTACGAATTCGAAGGGCGGCCCAAACTGCTGCAGTTCTGCCTCGATCACGGCATCGAGCTGCCCCACTTCTGCTACCACCCGGCGCTGTCGATCCCGGCCAACTGTCGCCAGTGCCTGGTGGAAGTGGGCATGCCGGTCATCGACCGGGAGACCGGCAAACCGAAGCGCGACGAGAACGGCCAGCCCGTCATCCAGTTCATGCCCAAGCTGCAGACGAGCTGCTCGCTCGATATGGCCGACGGGATGGTCGTCAAAACGCATCGCACCAGCGAGAAGGTAGCCCGTGCCCAACGCGACAACCTAGAATTTCTGCTCATCAACCATCCACTCGACTGCCCGATCTGCGATCAGGCCGGCAAATGCCCGCTCCAGATTCAGGCCTACAAGTACGGGCCCGAAGGCTCCCGCTTCGAATTTCTCAAGGTGCACAAGCCCAAACGGGTAAAGTTGGGCCCCCGTGTCATGCTCGATGCCGAGCGATGCATCAACTGCACACGCTGCGTGCGCTTCACCGATGAGATCTCCAAGAGCCACCAGCTCACCATCATCGAACGCGGGGTCAAAAACTATCCGATCACCCCGCCCGGCGTGGAGTTCGACGATCCCTACTCCATGAACGTGATCGATCTGTGCCCGGTGGGCGCGCTGACGTCTATCGACGCCCGTTTCAAGGCGCGTCCCTGGGAGATGAGCGCCACGCCCTCCATCACAATCACCAACGCAAAGGGCTCCAACTGCTACTACTGGGTGCGCGACAACCTGATCGTCGAAATCACGGCGCGCGCCAACGCGGCCGTCAACGGCTACTGGCTCCCCGACGAAGACCGGCTCGACTATCACCGCTTCAACGAAAACCGTCCGGACGGCCCCGAGGTGCGTCGCGACGGTCGGCTCGTGCGCGTGAGCTGGGAAGAAGCCTACGACCGGGCGGTCGAGCTGCTTGCGGGCATCGACGGCCGCCGCATCCTGTTCCTGGGTTCGGCCTACGCGACCGTCGAAGACAACTACCTGCTCAAGCGGCTGGCCGAGGCGCTGGGGGCCGACACGCCCGTCTACATCCCCCACATCGAGCCCGGCCACGGCGACGGCTGGCTCCGCACCGACGACCGCACCCCCAACGCGCAGGGCTGCCAGCGACTGGGCATCCTGCCCGTCGATGAAGCGCTCGTGCGGAGCCGTCTCGAAAGCGGCGAAATTCAGGCAATCTACGTGCTTGAAGACGACCCGGTCGGCTCGGGCCTCTTCACGGCCGAGGCGCTGGCCGACATTCCCGTCATCCTGCATTACTACAACACCACCAACCAGACGCTGGTTGTGGCCGACGTGGCTCTTCCGGCCGCCACGGTCGTCGAAACCGTCGGCACCTACGTCAACTGCGACGGACACGCCCAGCGCGTGCGTCCGGCTAAAGCCATCCGCACGGTCAACCGCGTGCTGATGCAGGAAATCGGCAAAAGCCGCCTGGACCAGCACGGCACGCCCTACGATCGCTGGTACAACGAAAAGCACCAGGTGGACTGCAAGCCGAGCTGGGAAATTCTGCCCGAGGTGGCCGAACGGCTGGGTCATCCGCTCCGCTACAAAGGCCCGAAGTACATCATGCAGGAGATCGCCGAAACGATTCCGGCCTTCGCCGGCGCCACCTATGAGGCCATGGGCCTGGAGGGCGTCCGCCTTGCCGAAATCGGCGCCGAGGTGTAAACTTTCCTGACGAGTTCCGGCAAGCAAAAAAGGGGCGACCCGTCGGTCGCCCCTTTTTGTGGTTTGTAGCGGTCTGCCGACTACTGCTCCAGCGCAACCAACCGGGTGACGGCCGTGCCACCGCCCATCTGGGCCGGAAGCTGCTGCTCGGTCAACACGCTGAAGTGGGGCGCTTCGCGGAGCACGTGCATCGTGCCGCTGCCGGGCCCACCGTCGAGCATTTCCAGTCGGACGACATAGACTTCGAACGTACCGGCCGGCGTCTCGACCGTCTGCGTGCCGGTCACCTGCAGCTTCACGGGCCGCACCTCCTGCTGCTGCGGGTTGAAGACCCGGAGCGTCGCCTCGTAGCCTTCCACGAGCGGAAGCCCGGCCACGTACAGATCGAACCCGCCACCGCTGGCCACAACCGGCGCTTCCAGTTTCTTATCGATCGCCATGGCGCCCATAGGTGATTGCATGCGGCCGGTGATCCGATCGTCCGCATAGTTCAGCACCAGCGTGCCCATGCCCCGGGTGGCGCGGCGGATCGGGCGTAGCGTGTGCCGGTCCACCCACGACGTATCGCTGGTCT
>WFPM01000055.1 GCA_015487635.1 Rhodothermus sp. | reverse complement strand
GGTGAAGCGCTGCAGCAGGCCGCGGCTTTGCAGGAAGGCTTCGGCTTTTTGCTCGTCGGCGGCCAGCGCGGCCAGTTCACTCAGCTTCATGATTCCACCTTTATGGATTGCTCAGGGAATTTAACAAGGTGGAACCTATTAAGCAATCACCATCAAAAATCATGGGCGCACACAGTGGTGCGCCCCTACCAGATCGTGCCCGGGTTTCGTTTCACGCAGAGACAGATCATCGTCCGCCCGAACATCGGACGTGGGCACCCACGCGTGCCCGCCTCAAGAGATGCGCAGCACGATCTTGCCCACGTTCAGGTTGGCCTCCATGCGTCGATGCGCCTCGGCCACTTCCGTCCAGTCGTAGATACGGTCGATCACGGGCCGCAGCCGGCCTTCGGCAAAATCGTCCAGGAAGCGTTCGGCGAATTCCTGCGTCAGTCGCACCTTGTAGTCGCGCGGGCGGTTGCGGAGCGTGGAGGCCATCAGGTGGGCCCGCCGCGCAAAGAGGAGCCGCAGGTTGAACGACGCAACCCGGCTGCCGCCCATAGTGGCCAGCAGCACGATCCGACCGTCCGTGGCCAGGCATTGCAGGTTGGGTTCCAGATAGGGCGCACCGACGAAGTCGATGATCAGATGCGCACCGGTTCCTCCGGTGGCTTCCAGCACGCGCCGGGGAAAGTCTTCCGTGCGGTAGTCGATCGTGGTTTCGGCGCCCAGCGTCTGACAGACCTCATGCTTGGCGGCCGAGGCGGTGATGTGCACGTGGGCGCCCAGACGTCGGGCCAACTGGATAGCGGCCGTCCCCACCCCGCTCGCGCCGGCATGGACGAGCACGTGCTCGTTTCGCTGAAGCTGGCCCAGCCAGCAGAGCGCCTGATAGGCCGTCAGAAACACCTCGGGGATGGCGGCGGCCTCCTCGAACGACAGGTTGTCCGGAATGCGCATGGCCATGCCGGCCGGCAGCACGGCATATTCCGCATAGCCGCCCCCTTCGACGAGACCGAATACGCGGTCGCCCACCTGCCAGCCCGTCACGCCGGGTCCCACCGCCGCCACCGTTCCGGCCACGTCCAGTCCCAGAATCGGACTGGCACCCGGCGGGGGTGGATACTTTCCTTCCCGCTGCAACAGATCGGCCCGGTTGAGCGACGTGGCCCGCACCCGCACCAATAGTTCGCCCGGACCGGGCGCGGGCGTGGGATATTCGCCCAGGTAGAGCTTTTCGGGACCGCCCGGTTCACTGACCAATACCGCGCGCATAGCTCTCCATCGGCAACTTGAGGCTTTGCCGGCAATTTACACAGCAGCACCTTTCTTTTCGGCCACTTCGTGCTATTTTTAGCGAGGAAAGACAGCCATTGCTTTTCACCCAAAGCCAGCGAGGAGCCATGAAAGTTACGATTATCGGAGCGGGCAACGTGGGGGCCACCGTGGCCGAATGCGTGGCCCGCAAGGACATGGTCAAAGAAATCGTGCTCGTGGACATCGTCGAGGGGCTGCCGCAGGGCAAGGCGCTCGACATGCAGGAGGCCGCGCCCATCCACGGCTACGACACGCGTATCATCGGCACAAACGACTACAAAGACACGGAGGGCTCGGACATCTGCGTGATCACGGCCGGATCGCCGCGCAAGCCGGGCATGAGCCGGGACGATCTGCTTGCGATCAACGCGAAGATCGTGCGCTCGGTCACCGAGCAGTTCGTCAAGGGCAGCCCGAACGCGATCATTATCGTCGTTTCGAATCCGCTCGACGTGATGACCTACGTGGCCTACAGGACAAGCGGCTTCCCGAGCCATCGCGTGATGGGTATGGCCGGGGTGCTCGACACGGCCCGTTTCCGCACGTTCATTGCGCTGGAGCTGGGCGTTTCGGTGCGCGACGTGCAGGCGCTGCTGATGGGTGGCCACGGCGACTCGATGGTGCCGCTGCCCCGCTACGCGACAGTCAGCGGCATCCCCATCACGCAACTGCTGCCCCAAGAGAAAATTGACGCGATCGTCGAGCGCACGAAGTTCGGCGGCGGCGAGATCGTCAAGCTGATGGGCACCTCGGCCTGGTACGCACCGGGCGCAGCGGCGGCCGAGATGGTGGAAGCCATCGTCAAGGATTCGAAGCGCATCCTGCCCTGCGCCGCCTATGTGAACGGCCAGTACGGGCTGAAAGACCTGTTCATCGGCGTGCCCGTACGACTGGGCCGCAACGGCGTCGAG
Source organism: Rhodothermus sp. (assembly GCA_015487635.1). Classification (GTDB taxonomy): domain Bacteria; phylum Bacteroidota; class Rhodothermia; order Rhodothermales; family Rhodothermaceae; genus Rhodothermus. Next base: position 8,069 of record WFPM01000055.1, on the reverse strand, counting down.
GAGATCATCGAGGTAGAGCTGAACGAGGAGGAACGTAAGCTGCTCGAAGCCTCGGCCGAGCACGTACGCAAGGGCATTCAAGACCTGGAACGCATCGAAGCAGCGGCCGGCTGAGTCGGAAGCCGGGGTTTCGCTCCACCGGACGGAGTGGAACCCCGGCTTTTTATTGTTCGCATACGTGCTAAAAGCGCATGGCCGGTTCCATGGCGCACGTCCATTCCATCCGCACGATAGCAGCCGCCGTCGGCTTCTGAGGTCGATCGGCCTGAACCTGCTCATCTCGGTGGCAGAGATCGTTGGGGGTTGCTGGTGGCAGTCTGGCCCTGTTTTCCGACGCCATCCACAACCTGAACGATACGGCATCGCCATCTACTACGATTTCCGGGATATCATGGTGCAACCCCCTCAGTCGCTTCGCGACAGCTCCCCCTGCAAGGGGGAGCGGTATCTCCGGACGGCGGCCGGCGGTGGAAGCAGGCGCCTGTACGGGTTTCAGCGCCGGCGCTTTCTGCTTAGGTACTGCCCCCTCCCTGCCAGGGAGGGGGAAAGGGGGAGGGTTGCTCCCGCTGGTTTTTGCGCCGACGTTCGGGAAGCTGGCGTTGGGGGTTGGCGCCGCACCCTTCGGGCGGAAAGGAGGCACCTACCAGCTCAACGACGACGTTTCCACCGGGTAGGGCTGGACCGCTGGGGCTGCCCTGTCGCACCTCCTGGTTACGTCCGCCACCCGGCGTGGGGCGCCTCATGCACCGATAAATCAGCGATCACATATACATCGCCTTTCTGAGCCTGAAACTGCTCCGTCAGACCGCGCACATCCTGATGGAAGGCACGCCGGAAAATCTGGCTCCCCGGCACATCGCCGCCGACCTGCGCCAGACGGCACACGGGTGCGACGTGCATCATGTGCACATCTGGCAACTCGACGAACATCACCGGGCCTTCGAGGCGCACGTGGTCATCGATGAAGCCGACCTGCCCCGCATGGAACGGATCAAGCGAGCCCTGAAGCAACGGCTGCGCAAGCAATACGGCATCAGGCCGATTCGAAAGCCTTCCCCGCTGCGAAGAAGCCTCGGCGCCGCCCTGCCACGACCCGCTGCCGGCCCGCCGGTAATTTCCAGGGAGACCCAAGGGGGCACCCCCTCACGATCCCGGTACACAACGGGTCCGTCGAAGCGCCTGAACACCCTTTGCCGGACATGCCGGTTCAAGGCCAGGGAGCACGCATCGCCCCGCTTCCGGATTGCGTACCACACGATGCACAGACCGGCAATTGCCGGCCTTTCGACTGCAACCAGTTCTCCATAACAGATTCGGTCTCGGCGCCCATCCGTCCTGAAAATTTGCGCCATAGTTCCCCGAAGCGCCCCTTGACAAGATGTGTGTGTGTGTGTTAATTAGGGGGCGAGGTCGGTCGTCCGGCCCGCACCCCCGACGGCCGACCCGGGGCCTATCGGGTGCGAATTACAAATCTCGAGGGAGGTGGGTCATGAGACGGTTGCTGCTCGTTGTTGCCATGGCTCTGTCGCTGCTGGGCGCTCTGTTCCTGCTTGACGGGTCCACACGTACGGCTGTCGTCGCTAACACGGCAGCCCTGATCACGCCCACGGAAGCCTGTGGATCAGATTGCGCCGATGCTAACTGTCCGGGCAGTGGGTCGCTCTGTTGCCGACAGGTAAAGTCTTATCTCTTAGGATTGATCAAGATCACCCAGGAGACCTATGAAGATGTGGATAGAGAGTAAGCAAACGTCACCATGCGGCGGCGCCTTTTTCAGATTCTCGGAGCACTCTCTGTAATGGTCTTTGTCGGGTTGCTGGCGCCCCTTTCGTCTTCAGGTCCAGGCAACCCGACGCCGTCTGATCGCCTTCCGCCACCCCGACCGCAAACGCTTACTGCACGCCAGTCACAGCCGGTACAGGTAGCGCTGTGGCGCATTTTTGGGGATCGCCCGGAGACGCTCCTCTACAATGTGGACTACATCCGAGCCGGTCCGGAAGGTACTGTGTACGTGTTCGACCGTGGTCGGCAGCAGATACTTCGACTCGACCCGGAAACAGGACGAATAACCCAGACCTATGGGCGCGGCGCCGGAGAGGAGCCCGGGGCCTTTCAGATGGTCACCGACTTCAAAGTCGATGAGCAGGGGCGCGTCTTCGTATGCGATGCCGTAAATGCACGCATCACCCTGTTTGACACCAATGGACGCCTGATGGCTTCACTGACCCCCAAGCTTCGCCCATATAGAATCGCCCTGCTTTCCCGAGACCTACTCGTTGTTCAGTTGCTACACGCCCGCTCCGATGCCCTGTTCGAGGTCTATCGGCTGGAGCGTAAATCCGACGGAAGCTATCGGCTCCGTTTGCTGCGCCGCTTCGGGGAATTTCTTGAGCACCAGGCTGCCAACAGCCTGCTGCTGGACGGCAGGATCACCGGAGCCGACAGCTTCTTCGTCTATGCGCCCCGGCGCATTGGATGGCTGACGGCTTTTTATCCAGACGGACGGCTGAAATTCCATAGACAGACCATCGAACCTGTCCCGATGCCCCGTCTGATTCGTCGAGGCGCCACCGAATACGTGGATCGTTCGGCGCCGACCGTTACTTACGAACTCACGGTAGATGGTGACCGACTCTACACCTGGACCGAAGGGAAGGATGGCCAACCGTACATTGATGTCTACGATGCCCATACCGGCGACTATCAATTTTCGATGCCCGTGCCGGACAGCATCAAGGGCCTGATCGATGTGAAGGACACCTTGATCTATGCCGCCTACGACACCACCGTTACGATCTGGCGATGGCACCGCTGATCCCGGGCTATAGGGCTATAATTTCACTTGAGAACGCGTTCGTGGAACTTCTCCGGCTAAGAAGCCAGAGCCGCCGGTAATGTCGTGGACCAAGACTACACTGCGTACCAGCGCTACCGTGCAGATGCTCGCAGCATAGAGGTGCCCGTTGTCGGCCGCGTTCACCTAGCCCTTTTCCTCGCGCCAGGCATTGTGAAGTGTCATCTCGATCCTCAGGTCATAGGCCGGACAGTTCGGTTCGCCCCGGCCGTAATCGGTACGCACGGCCAGCAGCACAGGTCGTCCGCTATATGTGCTCGCTGATTATCCGGTGCATAAAGGGCGCAACACCCCATGCGTCCGACATGAGCCACAGGCCCAACAGCCTGGGCACAGCCGTCCGCCGCTACAGGATGAAAAGGACCTCGTCTGTCCGGAAGGAGTGCACCACCGTTGCGCCTGGGCTTTCCGCCCGGAAAATGCGCGGGGCCAACGCCCGGACCCCGAACTGCGGCGCGGAAAGCGGCTGGATTTGACCCTCCCCCTGGCCCCCTCCCTGGCAGGGAGAGGGAAGTACCTGAGCAAAAAGGCTCGGCGCTGAAACGCGCACAGGCGCCTGCTTCCACCGCCGGCCGCCGTCCGTAGATACCGGCTCCCCCTTGCAGGAGGAGCTGCCGCGCAGCGGCTGAGGGAGTTCAGAAATACCCCCCTTCCAGGGGGAACGGGTCCGAAGGGCCGGAGCGTGTTAAAGGCGAACACATACTGCGATTGCTCGCGCAGCTCGGGCGGAAGTCGCTCGCTCTCTTCGGCCAGATAACAAACTATTCCGCTGCCAGCGCAGCAATGCCGATCACGCCGCAGGCCAGCCGGCCGCCTGCATTGCCCGTGGGCTGCGAGGTCAGGTCGTCCTCGGCCGCGTGCACGATCACGGCCCGGCCGATGATGGAACGCGGACCGCTGAAGGCCACCACCGTATCGACGCGGCTGTAGCTGGCCATCCCGTCCTCGCCGGCTTCCAGATTACCCAGGTCGCCCACGTGCCGCGTTGCACTATCGGGCGCGCCGTGCGGCTGACCGGTGGGGTTGAAGTGACCGCCCGCCGACGTGGCATCCGGCGCGCTACAGTCGCCCCACTGATGGATATGAAAACCATGTCGGCCGGGCGTCAACCCCGAGACGGTCGCCTCGATGCGAATGCCCTCGGCCGTCCGAGTAAACTGGACCACGCCCTCTACCTGGCTCCCTTCCGTGGGGTGCAGCACGGCAACGGCCCGGGAGATTTCCGGAGCAGCGGGCGCCTCAGCCGGAGGCGGCGCCGGTTGCCGGCAGGCCGCCCCGAGCAGGGCCAGGCTCAGCAGCAGACTTCCGCGGACAGACATGTGCATGGCTCGATCGGGGTCTGGTGGTTGTATCTCTTTCTAAAAAAAAGAATCGGATGCCGGAAAATCTACCCCCGGCGTAACGCGCCCGTAAAGGTGTCAGTCCAGCAGGCCGAAGTAAGCTTTTACCGCCTCGTAATCGCGCAGGTTTACCGGAGCCTTGGCAGCCGCCAAGCCGTCGATGATCACGACTTTGAGCTGCCGGGGCGTCTGCACCAGCGCCAACTGGCGCAGGTCGATTGCCTCGGTCGAGGCCTCGTAGAAGACTTCCAGCAAGCCCACCTCGAACGCATAGCCCAGCGTGACGGTGAAATCCACGGCCGGCAGTTCGGCCGATTCGTAGGCGAACGTATAGGGCAACGCCGTCCAGGTGCCCTGCTCGTAGAAATAGAGCAGCACGGCCCCGCCTGCCACCACGCTCGGGGTGATCTCCGGCATGTCGTACCCGACAGAGGCGACGGGCCCGTTGTAGCGCAGCGTCTCGGGATTCAGCGTGAACGAAAAAGAGAGCACGTTGGCGTTGCCGGGCGGTCCCGGCGGTCCAGCCGGTCCCTCGCAGGCGAGCGGTAACAGCGCTGCGCCCAGCACGGCCAGAGAAATAGCCAGACGGTGGTTACGCATGGCACATCCAGGGGTCAGGTTGATGGAATGGCTCTTTCTAAAAACAAAGGGCGCACCGAGGCGCCCCTTGCCGATCTGATCATTCGGGCTGTCCAGTGTCCTGGACGATCGTCCGTTCAGTCGCGGTAGATTTTGATCGTGATGTGGCCGTGTTCGTCCACGTATCCCCGGTACATGCCCTCCGTGTTAAAGACCATGGCCACCCGGCCGTTGCGGTCCAGCGCGATAACGCCGCCGGTGCCGCCCATGCGCGTCAGCGTGCCGTGGATGGCGGCGGCCGCGGCCTGTTCGACCGTCAGTCCCGCATACTTCATCAGGGCCACGATCTCATGGGCGATGGCCGCCCGGATGAAGTACTCGCCCTGTCCGGTGGCCGAGATGGCGCAGGCGGCATTGTCGGCGTACGTGCCTGCTCCGATGATAGGCGAGTCGCCCACACGCCCGAACCGCTTGCCCATGATCCCACCGGTCGAGGTGCCGGCCGCCAGGTTGCCGTGGCGGTCCAGCGCCACGGCACCGACGGTACCGTAGGCGTGTTCCTGCAGTTCGGGCACCGCGCCCATGCCTCGCTGCTGCATGCGTCGCAGCTGCTCCCGGCGCTCCGGTAGAATGAAGTATTCGTTCGGCACCAGTTCCAGGCCCTGCTCCTTCGCGAAGGTTTCGGCACCGCGTCCGATCAGCATAACATGCGGCGAGGCTTCCATCACGCGCCGCGCCAGCAGGATCGGGTTCTTAACAGTTTTCACGCCAGCCACAGCGCCAGCTTGCAGCGTGCGGCCGTCCATGATGGAGGCATCCAGCTCGGCCGTCTCCTCAGTGGTCAACACGGCTCCGCGGCCGGCATTGAACAGCGGCGAGTCCTCCAGAATCCGGATAGCCGCCACCACGGCATCCAGACTGGTGCCGCCCTCCTGCAGCACCCGGTAGCCGGCCTGCAGCGCCTCGCGCAGCGCGGCCCGGTACTGCTGCTCCCGCTCGGGCGTCATGCGATCCCGGGTGATCGTACCGGCCCCGCCGTGCACGACCAGCACCACGCGCGCCGTATCGGCCGGTGCCTCCTGCAATGCAGGGCCAGCGCTTCCTGCCAGCAACCACGTCATTCCGATAACCAGCAGCTTGAAGATTCGCATAGCATCACTCCCGGTTGTTTTGCAAAAAGCCTGTGAGATACGAAGTAGCCAGCTGGATCGTTACAGTTCAGGTGATCCATTTTGCGTAAACTTACGAAGCCTTGCTTTAAAAAGGGACATAAAATGAATTAATGGAAATTTTGCACCTTTTTTCTTCAAAATCGTATATATTGATGAGTCTGTAGAATTTTAATACCAAACCAAACCCGGCAGACACGACCGTGCTGCATAGAACCCGCATCGTCAAAAAGACCCAGCGTCCGCGTTCGGAGGAAACGGAGCAGCAGGACCGTCTGGCGCTGCTGCAGCAGATGAGCGACGAGGACCTGATGGAGCAGTTCCAGGCGGGCACCGTCGAGGCGTTCAACATCCTGGTGGAACGCTACTCCGAGCGCCTGATGCACTACCTCTACGGTTTCCTCGGCGACGCCCGTCGGTGTGAGGACCTGCTGCAGGAAACCTTCCTGCGCGTTTACCGCAACCGGCACTCCTACCAGCGGATCGCCAAGTTCTCGACCTGGCTCTACACAATCGCCGGGAACCTGGCCCGCTCGGAGTACCGGAAACGCAAGCGGCGGCGCGTCTACTCCATCCAGTCGGTCAACCGCGACGACGAGGAGTACGAAATCGCGCTGCCCGACGAGACGTTCTCACCGGACAAGCACGCCGAAAGCATCATCCAGGACAAGTACATTCAGGAGGCGCTCAGCAGCATTCCTCCCGATTTTCGTGAGGTGGTCGTGCTGCGTGACGTGCAGCAGCTCACCTACGAGGAGATCGCCCAGATCACCGGGCTGCCCATGGGAACGGTCAAGAGCCGTATCAACCGTGGGCGTACGAAGTTGCAGGCGCTCCTGAAGGACATTTACGCCCCCGAGGAAGTCTGACAACTTCCCCTGAAAGCCCGCGCGGCGTTCCGCTTCGGGACGCCGCTTTTTTGTTTCAGCCGGCCAGGATCCCGATCAGGATCATCAGCACCGTAAAGCCCAGCAGGATCCCCAGCGCCAGCAACAACTCCCGGCGGCGGCGACGGCTCAACCAGGCCATGGGGCGGCCCTCATCAGGTGGTCCCTGTCGTTATCTTTTACAATCGTACGACAGGTGAATCAAAAACGCAAATGTCCGACGGGCTCAGGGCACCAGCGTATAGAGATACGCCGCATAGATCATCAAAAGCAAGCCCCCTTCCCAGCGCATCATGCGAAAGCGGCTCCAGAAAAGCGGAAGGACCAGCAGCGTCACGCCCGTCATCACGGCCAGGTCCAGATTCCGCAGGCCGCTGCTCTGAATGGGATGCACCAGGGCAGTTAGCCCCAGAATGGCCAGAATGTTGAAGATATTCGAGCCCACGACGTTGCCCACGGCCAGATCAGCCTCTCTGCGGATGGAGGCCACGATCGTGGTAGCCAACTCCGGCAGGCTCGTCCCCACGGCTACGACGCTCAGCCCGATGACCGCCTCGCTCACCTCGAGCGCCCGCGCCAGCGCCACGGCCGCTTCCACGAACAGATCGGCGCCTGTCAGCAGCAGTGCCAACCCACCCACCGTGAAAAGCAGATCCAGCCAGACGCTCCGCGAGGGACGCGCCGGCACATCCAGCGCTACCGTCTTATTCGTTCGTCGTGCAATCCAGAAACTGGCCAGCAGATACAGGATCAGTAGTCCGAAAAGCACGGCGCCTTCGGCCCGTCCGATCCGATGATCGTGCAGCATCCAGAGCATCAGCAGGGTGCACCCGATGGCCACCGGTACGTCGAAGCGTACCAGCTGCAGCTGGATACGGATAGGCCGGATGGCTGCCGCCACTCCCAGAATCAGGGCCAGATTGGCGATGTTCGAGCCCACCACGTTGCCCACCGCCAGATCCGGACTGCCCTTCAGCGCCGCCTGCAGGCTCACGCCCAGTTCCGGACTGCTCGTGCCGAAGGCCACAACGGTCAGGCCCACCACCAGGGGCGTCAGTCCCAGCCGCAATGCCAGCGCCACGCTGCCCCGGATCAACCCCTCGGCGCCAAGATACAGCAGCAGGCCGCCCGCAATCAGCAGCAGTAAACTCAGCAAAGGGTCCATTTCTATCTCCGCCGGTGGTTTTCCAAGATCCTTTGCACCGCGCGATTCCACGAAAAAGCCCCGGTCAAAGTTTTG
>WFPM01000054.1 GCA_015487635.1 Rhodothermus sp. | reverse complement strand
AGCCAGACGCGCGCGCTTCAGGCCCGAAGGCGTGCGCCAGGCCCGTTCGAGCTGGTCTTTGGAGACATCAATGCCCACGAACATGGTTGCCCCCTCGGTTTGAAGGTTGTAAGTTCAAAGCACTCGGCCTTGTGATGCGAACGCGGCCCTTCGAGCCGGTTCGGGCAACGGTACGGGCTGCGTCAAAGATGGGTGTCGGTGCGCTTGCTCAGGTGCAGGCTCTACAGGCCCCGGGGGGTACCAGGAGCTACCGACACCCAAGACACTTGATCTCAAAGATACAAGGGGGGCCTAGGAGGCCGCGCACAGGCATCATGATATCCCGGAAATCGTATAAGCCGTGAAGTGACGTGGCCTCTGTCGGTGTTACGTCCAAGCTGCGGCACGGCCGGCTCTTTACCGGATCCGATAAAACCGGTGCGAGAAGCAATCCTCGCACTGATCGTGCAGCAGTTAGCGTGTCGGGTGCCAGGATTTGAATCCGCTGCACGGGCATGAAGCGCTCGTCGCTTGGGAGGTAGCGAACGTACCAGTTATCGTCGCACTGGAAAAATCGGTAGCGGCCGGTGACGGGTGGCTGATCGCTGCGATGCCAGACGAAGGTGCCGTCGGCATGAAACGTTAGCCGAATTGTGTATCCGGTGCTGTCCGGTGTCAGGCGTAGCCCGGCGAAGCCGCCCGTAGACGAGGCCCACATCCAGGAGCCGAGCAGTTCCGGCCGGGACGTGTAGCCGGTGCCCAGCAGGCTACATCCGGCCACAAACAGCAGTGCGGTCGCCAGAATGCTAAGACGAGGCATGGTTCCCCGAAGTGGGGTCTTTCTGAGAGAAATGCCACGCCGGCGCTATGGTTTTTTCAGGCGGCAGAGACGGTAGAGAGCGGCCTCTTCGTCGGGCGTGAGCGGGCGCCAGTGGCCGGGCTCCAGGCCGTCGAGGCGCAACGGACCGAGGGCCACGCGGACCAGCCGGAGCGTGGGATGGCCCACGGCGGCCGTCATGCGGCGTACCTGCCGGTTTTTGCCTTCCCGGATGGAAATTTCCAACCAGCAGGTAGGCACCGTCTTGCGGTAGCGAATGGGCACGGGACGCGGCGGCAACGCCGGCGGATCGATGCGGCGCACGCGGGCCGGACGGGTCCGGTAGCCCCCGGCAATCACGACACCTTCGGCCAGACGCCGGAGCGCCTTGTCGTCGGGAATGCGTTCGACCTGCGCCCAGTAGGTGCGCCAGTGCCCGTAGCGGGGATGCAGCAGCCGGTACTTGAGCAGGCCATCATTGGTGAGCAGCAGCAGCCCTTCGCTGTCCATGTCCAGGCGCCCGACCGGATAGACGTCCGGCACGTCGATGTAGTCCTTGAGCGTCGGACGCCCTTCTCGATCGGTGAACTGACTCAGGACCCCGTATGGTTTCCAGAACAGAATATGGCGCACCGGTTTGCGCATGAGCCCGCTTCGCCGTTTTTTATCCGCACCTTAAACGGCCGGCGCGCTCATCGGTTGAACCCGGCACGGACTGGTTCGTATCAGCCGCCTGGCTCTGTACCCTTTCAGATGCAGCCAACCGTTAGCCATGCGACGCGCCCTTCCACTGCTGGGATTGCTGCTGCTGCCGTTGTTCGAATTCGGGTGTTCACAGAATGCCCGTTCCGAAAAGCCGGGGCCGGACACGCCCCGGGTGGTGGCCGACACGGTGGATGTGCAGACCCAGCTTTACCGCTCGCGGGAGACGGCTATCACGCGGGCCGTGCGCGAGGTCTCGCCGGCCGTGGTCAGCATCAACGTATTGGAAGTGCAGCGCGTGCTCTATCGCGATCCGTTTGCCGACTTTTTCAACGATCCGATCTGGGAATTCTTTTTCGGGGGGCCGCGCTCGCGCATCATTGAACGCCAGATTCACGCGATCGGCTCGGGCTTTATCATCTCGCCGGACGGCTACATCGTGACGAACGACCACGTGGTGGGGAATGCCACGAAGATTACCGTCTCGTTCCCCGACGGCCGCGCCATGGATGCCGAGCTGGTGGGCACCGATCCGGTGACGGACATTGCGCTGCTGAAGGTAAACCCGGACCGGCCGCTGCCCTACCTGCGCTTCAGCAAGAGTAAACCGATCGTGGGCGAATGGGTGATCGCGCTGGGCAATCCGTACGGTCTGTTCGAGGCGGCGCCGCCGACGGTGACGGTGGGCGTGGTCAGTGCAGTAGGACGCAACCTGCCTGCCCAGAACGGCCGGCTCTACCGCGACATGATCCAGACCGACGCGGCCATTAACCAGGGCAATTCGGGCGGACCCCTGGTCAATGCACTCGGTGAAGTGATCGGCATGAACGCGGCCATCTATACGGAAACGGGCGGTTCGGTGGGGATCGGCTTTGCCATCCCGGCCCACAAAATCCAGCGCATCGTGGCCGAGCTGAAGGAGAAAGGCTACGTGGACCGTTCCTACTATACGGGCCTGTACGTGCGGGATTTGACGCCACGGATAGCCCAGGCCTTGGGCGTGCCCGACACGCGCGGCGTGTTCGTAACCGACGTCGATCCCGGCTCGCCCGCTGACGAAGCCGGCCTGCGGCCTTACGACGTGATCGTGTCGTTTGGTGGTACGCCCATTGCCAACAGCGACGAGCTGCGGGCCCGGCTGTTCGACTTTCGCCCCGGTGACCGCGTGCAGGTGGGCGTGCTGCGGGACGGGAAGCGTCTGACGCTGGAAATGCGCATCGGACGCCAGGAGTCGTCGCGGCGATGAGGTACACGGCGCTACTGCTGGGGCTGGCACTGCTGCTGGCGGGGTGCTTTCCGTCGTCGTGCCGCCGCGAAGAACCCACGACGCTGCTCCCGTCCGATTCGCTTTCGCGTCGGGTGGCGGCCACCGTGCCCTTCGACACGCTGCGGCCGCTGTGGAGGGTCTCGGCCTCCGAGGCGCTGCCGCTCAAGCGCCCCCGCACCGTGCAGTTCGGCCCTGAGGGGCTGCTCTACGTCAGCGACGCCGAGCGCCACTTTCTGGCCGTGCTTGACACGACCGGCGCATTGCGCGACACGCTGCGGCCCTCGGACGTGCGTTATCCCTACCTGGCCGGCTTCCGGGGCGATACGCTGGTGGTGCTGGCGCCGGAAGCCCGCCAGCTCGTGCTGATTGTCGGGCGCCGTGTGCTCCGGCGGCTATCGCTACCGGCCGAGCTGCCCGACCGTGCGTTGCTCTATGCGGCGGCCACGCCGGACGGCTACTTCGTCAAGGCCGTGCGTGAAGGACAGGGCGGCGTACTGATGCAGCTCGACCGAGAGGGGCGCGTCGTGCGTCGGCAAAAGCTCCCCGAACCCTACTGGCGCTACGCCGGCTTCGTACGTCCCCGGGGCGAGGTGCTGCTGAGCCTGGCCGGCTTCCGGCCCGTAATCGACCGCTGGTGGCCCGACGGCCGGCTTGACACGCTGGCGCTCGTGGGCTTCGATTCGCCCATGCTGGCCCGCAGTCGGGCCTTTCTCGTGGGGGAGGTGCACGAGGCGCCACTGCTCACCTCGTCGGCCGTGCCCGTCGATTCGCTGCTTTTTGTGCTCAACCTGCGGCCCGGATGGGTGCAGATCGATGTATTCGGGCTGCGTGACGGCCGGCTGCGCCATCGGCTGATCCCCCCGGAGCAGCGCCTGAACCGTCGGTTCTATCCGCACGACCTGGCCGTGCGCTGCCGAGATGCTTCGTGCCTGCTGGTGGTGGTGCTGAACGATCCGGAGCCCTGGATCGTGGCCTACCGCTGGGACCGGCCGGGGAACAGGGCTGTACCGTGACCGTGCTACCTAACCTGCGAACCGCTTGAATCGATCGTTGGCGGCTATGGGACGGGGGTTGACCGAACTGAAGACGCTGGGAGACCTGAAAGCGGCAGGCTATCGACCGCTGTCGGTCAAAGACGAATTGCGCAAAAATCTGATCGCCAAGCTGCAGCGTGGCGAGGAGATCTTTCCGGGAATCATCGGCTACGAGCGGACCGTCATTCCCCAGATCCAGAACGCCATTCTGGGACGGCACGACATGATCCTGCTCGGGCTGCGCGGCCAGGCCAAAACACGCATCATCCGGATGCTCCCTGAACTCCTTGACGAATACATCCCGATCATCAAAGGCAGCGAGGTCAACGATAATCCATTCGCTCCGATCTCCAAGTACGGCCGCGAGATGGTGGCCGACATGGGCGACGACACGCCCATCGAATGGCTTCACCGAAGCCGGCGCTACGCCGAAAAACTCGCCACCCCCGACACGACCATCGCCGATTTGATCGGGGACATCGACCCCATCAAGGCGGCCAACCGGCGGTTGACCTACGCCGACGAAGAAGTCATCCACTTCGGCCTGATTCCCCGCACGAACCGGGGCATTTTCGCCATCAACGAGCTGCCCGACCTGCAGCCACGCATCCAGGTGGGCCTGCTCAACATCCTGGAGGAACAGGACATTCAGATTCGCGGCTTCAACATTCGTTTTCCGCTCGACATCCTGCTCGTCTTCACGGCCAACCCGGAAGACTACACGAACCGTGGTAACATTATCACGCCGCTGAAGGATCGCATCGACAGCCAGATCATCACGCACTATCCGAAGACGATTGAAATCGGCATTGCCATTACGCAACAGGAGGCCTGGCAGGAACGCGACGGCCAGGTGCGCGTCCACGTGCCCTACTTTTTCCGGGAAATCATCGAGCAGATCGCCTTCGAGGCCCGCCAGAGCGAGTACGTGGACCAGAAGTCCGGCGTGTCGGTACGCATGACGCGGGCCGCGCTTGAATGTCTGATTTCGGCGGCCGAGCGGCGGGCTCTGTTGAACGGCGAGCCAGAAACTACCGTGCGTATCAGCGACCTGGTCTTTGTCGAACCGGCCATCACCGGCAAGATTGAACTGGTGTATGAGGGCGAGCAAGAAGGCGTGCAGAACGTGGCCCGGATGCTCGTCGGGCGCGCCGTCAAGGCCATCTTCCCGCGCTACTTCCCGGATCCGGCCAACCGCAAAGAAGGGCGCGTCGTCTACCAGCCCATTCTGGACTGGTTCGCGAAAGGCGGACAGGTGGAACTGACACCCGAGCTTTCCTTCGACGAGTACGCCCGCCGGCTGGACGCGGTGGAGGGGCTCTGCACCCTTGTGCAGCGCTACACGCGACCGGCCACCCCGGCCGAGACGGCGTCGATGATGGAATTCGTCCTGGAAGCGCTGCACCAGCACTCGCTGCTCGGTAAAGATCTGCTCGACCAGGAGACCCGCTACAGCGACATCATGGGCTCAATGCTCTCGTCGCTGGGACGGGACGACGACGAAGAGGACGAAGACGACGAATTCTTCCGCCGCTACCGATGAAGGCTCCTGCAACAGCCCTTGCGTTTCGCATCCGCGAGGCGACCCCGGACGACGCCGAAACGCTTGTCACCCTGATTCTGGAACTGGCCGACTACGAAAAGTTGCGCCACGAGGCCCGGCCCGATCCCGAGGCGCTTCGGGCGCACCTGCACCCGGACGCTTCGCCCCACTGCGAAGCGCTCCTGGCCGAAGACCCGGCAACCGGCGAGGCGCTGGGCTTTGCCCTTTTCTTTGCGAACTATTCAACCTTTCTGACCCGCTGGGGCATTCATCTGGAGGATATTTACGTACGCCCGGCCTACCGCGGACGCGGGATCGGGTTTGCATTGCTGAAGCGTGTGGCCGAAATTGCCGTCGCGCGTGGCGCGCAGCGGCTGGAGTGGCAGGTGCTCGACTGGAACGAGCCGGCGCTCCGCTTTTACCGGAAGTTGGGCGCGCGCCCGATGCAGGAATGGATCACGATGCGGCTGAGCGGCGAGGCACTGGAGCGGCTGGGACGGGATGGAACGGACGCGTGAGGCTACTGGCAACCTTCGATGGGCACCAGCCGACCGTCGGGCGCGATGCGCTCGCACCGCTCCGGCGGACGCCTGGGAAAGCGCTCAATCGGTACATCAGGATCCCGATCGCGCGGCACGTAATGGGTGTGGTTCCCATGCGGAACTTCATAGTAAGGACGCCGGCCGAATAGATCGAGTGCGTCGGCTACGGCCAGCAAAATGAACAGGACAATGACCAGCCCGAGAATCCAGCGACCCCAGCGCATAGATGTCTGCGTGTGTGGGTGAAAACCTGCTCCTGCTAATGGTCAAGCGGACGGGCAGGTTTCGAAGGTAAGAGGGATTTCCGTAGTTTCTGACATGAACCCAACGAAAATAAGCGACCATGGACAGACATCCGATCTGGTTTAACGGCAAGCTGGTGCCGTTCGAAGAGGCGAAGATCCACGTGCTCTCGCACGTGGTGCACTACGGTTCGTCGGTGTTCGAGGGGATCCGCTGCTACAACACGGCGCGGGGGCCAGCCGTCTTCCGGCTGCGGGAGCACATGCGGCGGCTGATCGACTCGGCCCGGATCTACCGCATGGAGGTGCCCTACACGCTGGAGGAACTGGAGGCGGCGGCGCTCGAAACCATACGGGCCAGCGGGCTGAAGGCCTGCTACATTCGGCCGGTCGTCTTCCGGGGGATGGGCAGCCTGGGTGTCAACCCACTGAACAGCCCGGTGGAAGTCTTCATTGCGGTCTGGGAGTGGGGTGCCTATCTGGGAGACGAGGCGCTGGAGCAGGGCGTGGATGTGCAGGTGAGCACCTGGAACCGGATGGCTCCCAACACGCTGCCCGCCATGGCCAAGGCCGGCGCCAACTACGCAAATGCAGGTCTGGTGAAGATGGAAGCCGTGCTCAACGGCTACACCGAGGGCATCATGCTGTCGGTGGACGGCTACGTGGCCGAGGGCAGCGGCGAGAACCTGTTCCTGGTGCGAGACGGCATCATCTACACGGCACCGCTGACACTGTCGATCCTGCCGGGTATTACGCGCGACGCAGTCATCTCGCTGGCGCGCGATCTGGGCTACACGGTGATTGAGCAGCCTATCCCGCGCGAGGCGCTCTACATTGCCGACGAGCTGTTCTTCACAGGAACGGCCGCAGAGATTACGCCGATCCGTTCGGTCGATCGCTACACGATCGGCCGGGGACGGCGCGGCCCGGTGACCGAGGCGCTGCAGCAGGCGTTCTTCGAGATCGTCCGCGAGGGCAAGGATCCCTACGGCTGGCTGACGTTCGTCGAAGTTCCTCGCGAGGCAAGCGTTTCGTCCTGACCCATGGCGCAGAGCCCGCTGACCGAGCTGGGACGCTGGCTGCTGTTGATGGGCGTCGTGCTGGTGGTACTGGGCGGGTTGCTGCTTCTGCTGGGGCGGCTGCCTCAGTTGCCCATCGGCCGCCTGCCCGGCGACTTCAGCTGGGAAAAGGGGAACGTCCGCATCTACTTCCCGCTGGGCACCATGCTGCTGGTCAGCCTGGTGCTGACCATCCTGCTCAATCTGCTGCTGCGCCTCTTTCGATAAAGGGCAGGGCTTCGGCGTTGGCCGTCCTCACTCTTTTGTCGAGAATCATGCCCGGCAGCCGGAACGCCGTGAAAAGCCTGGACACGGTGGCTTCGGCCGGCACCAGCGCCGTGCAGCCGACAGAGCCCGTCTGCGGCCGATTCGGGCCCCAGGCCTCACGAAGTATGCGGCGTGCTCAGGTGCCCGTTTTGTCCTGCGAGGCTTCTTCCGACGCGTCTTCGTCCACCCGGAGGCGGTCCAGCAAGTCGCTGAGCAGACGCAGCTCTTCCGGGGAAAGGCGGCGCATCAGGCGTTCCTGCGCGGCATCCACGACCGGCTGCATGCGGGCCAGCAACTCCAGGCCTTTTTCGGTGATGCCCACTTCGACCACGCGTTTGTCGTGGCTGGAACGATTGCGCGTGACCAGACCGGCCCGTTCCAGACGATTGAGCAGCCGAGTGACGTCCGGCGTGCGATCGAGCATGCGCCGTCCGACTTCTGTGCAGGTGAGCTTACCGGGGTGGCTGCCTCGGAGGATACGCAGCACGTTGTACTGGGTAGGCGTGACGCCGAACGGCGCCATAAGCGCCGACAGCTCGTTCAGCAGCCAGGAGCTGGTCACCAGAATGTTGAGCAGGGCCTCCTGAGCCGGCGAAACGAAATGGCGCTGCTTGATGCGCTCCGAGAGTTTCATGTGAGGAATACGAAGTTTTTCGTATACGCAGATCCGGTTGGCGCTAAACCTACGAAGTTCGGCGCCTATGGGCAAGTCTCCGGAAGGTTCCAAAAATTTCAACAGGAAGTTCTGGGGGAAGGTTTGCACGCAGCGCGCTGCATGCCTAAATTCTGCTTTGTGTTCTTCGACATGCGCCGCTGGTTCCGCCACGGGCGGATGAAAAGGGAATCCAGTGGCCCGGCCTTCGGGCCGGGGAATCTGGAGCTGTACCCGCAACTGTGAGCCGTGGCTGCGACCGGCGGGCGAGGAAGCCGACGGTCACTGTCTGCCCCGGGCAGATGGGAAGGCCGGCGGTGGAGCCCGTGTCGGGTCCGTTCCGTTGTATCGACGGAACCCACGGTGAGCCAGGAGACCTGCCAGCGGCGTCAGGCCGAAGCCTCCGGGAACTGAGGTCCGCGCCTGATGCACCGGCTGTTCGACCGCACCGGCCGTAGGGGCGGCCGTTCTGTCGTTCTGGCATGGCTGCGCTGGCCCGGACCTCGCATTGAGGTAGCGGGCTTTTTTATGGGCTTTTCTGTCGTTCGCTGCGGACTGGTGTTGCTGGGACTCGGGTGCACGCTGGGCGCCCGGGCCCAGGAACGGGCCGATACCACGCTGACGCTACCGCCGGTCGTCGTCGAAGGGGAGCGCGTCGAGCAGACCCGGGAAGTCGGGCGGCGCCTGTGGCGTCTGGAGGTAGTCGAGCTGGAACGCACCGGCGCCGCTACGGCCGCCGAGTTACTGGAAGCGCGAACCGGGCTCTTCATCAAACGCTACGGAAGCGGTGGGCTGGCCACGTTCTCGCTCCGAGGCAGTAGCGCCACGCAGACGCTCCTGCTCATCGACGGACACCGCGTGGCCGATCCGCAGTCGGGCCTGATCGATCTGACGCTGCTGCCCACCGTGCTGCTGTCGTCCGTCGAGGTGGTCCACGGACCGGCCGCTGCCACCTACGGATCGGGCGCCATCGGCGGCGTGGTGCGGCTCTACACGCTGCGACCGGCGGTGCGTCCGGGCGGTCGCGTGGCGCTGCGGCTGGGTGCCTTCGGCGAACGCAGCCTGGGCGTGGTCGCGCATGCCGGTGCGGGGCGCGTGGCCGTGCTGGGGGCCGTCGAGCACAGCCGCACCATCGGCGACTACCCGTACCCCAATCCGCTGCCGCCGCCGGCAGTACGCCACCGCGAAGGGGCCGACCGGGCGATGACCTCGGCGTTCGGCAAAGTGCGCTACGAGAGCACCTGGCGGCTCGAAGGGACGCTGTGGCTGACCGAGGCGCGCCGGAGCCTCCCCGGCCCGGGCAATGCGCCGCCGGTCGATGCGGAGCAGACCGACCGCCAGCGCCGCCTGCTGCTGCTGGCCGAACGGTCGCTGCCGACTGGACGGCTCACGCTGCGCGGTAGCTACCAGCACACGCTGCTGGCCTACGTCAACCGCTTTGCCGGCGAGGCCGACACCACGCGCACGCGCGGCCTGGCGCTGGAAGCGACGCTCGACCAGGCGCTACACCCGCACTGGGTCCTGACCGCCCGGACCGAAACCCGGTGGGAGCGCGCGGCGCTGCGCGGCGGCGTCGATCAACGCGCGGTCGCCCTGGCGCTGCACCTGTCCGGACGGCAGGGACGGCTGCGGCTCTATCCGGCGCTGCGGCTGGATCTGTACGCGACGGCCGGCCGCACCTTTCGCGCTGTCAGCCCCCGGCTTGGCCTGAACCTGGCCCTGAAGGAAGGGACGCTGCACCTGAAGGGGCTGGTGGGGCGTGCCTTTCGGGCGCCCACACTGGGTGAGCGTTTCTTCCGGCCCGGCGGCAATCCTGAGCTGAAGCCCGAGCGCGGCTGGACCGCCGAAGCCGGCCTGTATGCACAGCTTCGGCCTTTCACGATGGAACTGACGGCCTTTCAGACCACGCTGTCGGACCAGATCGTCTGGTACCCTGGCTTCGTGGCGCCGGGGTTGCAGCTCTGGCGGCCCATCAACGTCGGACACGTGCGCACGCGCGGCCTGGAGGCTTCGCTCCGGGCCGACGTGTCGCTGGCCGCATCGCTTCGGCTGCAGAGTGGCCTTTTCTACACGCTTACCCGTGCCGAGGACCGCTCGAACCCGGCCACACGGGCCTACGGCCGCCAGCTCCGCTACGTACCGCCCCATCAGCTCAAGGCTTTTCTGGACGTGCTGGCCGGCCCGCTCATGCTGGGGCTCGACGCCCGCTATACCGGCCGCCGCTATCTCACGACCGACGAGACCCAGGCGCTGGCACCTTTCACCGTGCTCGACGCTCACCTGCGCCTGGAGCAGCCGGTCGCCCGGACCCGGCTGTCCTTTGGCCTGACCGTCGAGAACCTGACCGACACGGCCTACGAGGTCGTGCGCTTCTATCCGATGCCGCCGCGCCACGTGCGCGCGCAGCTTCGCATAGACCTGCTTCCCTGAACCCTGAACAAACAAACCAGAAGGAGCGACAGACGATGCGACGCCTGCTACTGCTGATCGCGCTGCCGCTGCTCGTGCTGAGCGGCTGTGACCTGCTGGGCAGCGAGGACGACGGAGAACAGCTTGTGACCACCGGCGTGCTGGTGGGCAACGGCGGAAACTTCAGCGACCAGAACGGCTCGCTGACCTTCTACGACCCGGCCACGGGGCAGACCTCGACGCTGGCTCTGAACGCCTTCGTGCAGAGCCTGACGCTGCACAAGGGACGGGCGTATGTGGCGCTGAACACGTTCAGCGTCGGACACGTCGCCGTGGTCGATGTCGCCACGCAACAGCTCGTCGGGCGCATCGAAGGCCTGCCCAACCCGCGCTATCTGGCCTTTGCCGCCGACGACAAAGCCTATGTGACGAACATGATCTTTGGCGGCAACGGGCTCGTGTTTGCCGTCGATCCGGCCGCACGGACTATTGTGGTTGATTCGATCGAGGTGGGACCGTATCCCGAAGGCGTTGTCGTCTATGAAGGGCGCGTGTATGTGGCCAATTACGGCGCGCTGGGTGCCGGGCGGACGATCTCGGTAATCGACGCCGCGACGGATCAGGTGGTCGGTACGCTCGAGCCCGGCTGCGACGGTCCAAAGGCGCTGTTCATCGACGGAGAGGAAGAACTGGTCGTCGTCTGCCAGGGCAAGACGGTCTACAACGAGGACTACAGTGCGATCATCGAGCAGACGAACGGCCAGGTGGTGTTCATGAACCCGACGACCGGGGCTGTGGCGGCCCGGTTGACGTTCGACGTGCAGCTCGGCTCGGCCAACGGCACCCAGGTGGCCTACTATGCGCCAACCGCGGAAGAGCTGTACGCCATCAGCAGCGCCAGCAATCAGGTCTTCCGCATCGACACCGACGCCAACGCGCTGGCGGCCACGCTGACCGTGCCCGAGGCGGCCGATCTGTCCGCGCTGACGGCCGTTGCCTACGATGCAGCGCAGCAGCGTCTCTACGTGGCCCGGCTGGCCGCCGGACCGAACGGCGGACCCGACTACACGGCCGCCGGCGCCGTGGTTATCCTGGACCGCAATGGCCGGCAGGTGGGCCGCTTCACCGTCGGCCCGGCGCCCTCTCACATCGAACTGGTGCAGGAAACGCGCTGATGCGCATCGACCGTTGCCTCTGCTTTCAGCGGACGTTCGCGGAACTGAAAGCCGTGGCCGCGCAGACTGGAGCCGGCAGCGTCGAGGAGCTGCAGCGCCACGTGCGCTTCGGCCTCCGCTGCCGGCTCTGTCTGCCCTACGTGCGCCGCATGCTTCAGACCGGTCAAACCGTCTTCCATGAGATCATCCGGGAAACCTCAGATGCATAATCTGTTGCAACAAATTCTGGTGCAACATAGTTAGGCGCTGCAAAAACGTGTGCGTTTCGGTGGCCACGCTGCTGTACATCTTTCCGCATCCGGATGACGAAAGCTTCGGGCCGGCGCCGGCCATCGCCCGCCAGCGACGCGAAGGCCATGCCGTGCACCTGCTGACGCTCACGCGGGGCGAGGCCACCCGCCAGCGGCACTATCACGGCTACAGCAAGCCTGAAATGGGCCGGGTTCGCTTCGAGGAAATGCAATGCGTGGCCGAAGTGCTCGGGCTCTCCGGTCTGGAGGTGCTGGACTTCCCGGACGGGGCGCTGGCCGAGCTGGATCCCCGCCTGTTGGAAGACGTCGTGGCCCGAGCCATCGAACGCCATCGGCCCGAGGTGGTGGTGACCTACCCGGTGCACGGTATCAACGGGCACCCAGACCATCTGGTCACACACGCCGTCGTCAAGCGCGTCTGCTGCGCATTGCGGGAACGGCTTGGCGTGCCGCGGCGGCTGGCTTTTTTCACCTTACCCGAAGGGCTCGAAAAGAAACCCGCCCACCTGCACACTTCCCCATGGAAGCGCATCGACGCCTGCATTTCGTTCTCCGCCGAAGATCTCGAGCGGGCCGAGGCAGCGCTGGCCTGCTACCAGACTTATCGGCGCGTCATCGAAAAGAACCAGCCGCTGGAGTCGGTAGCCGAGGGCGTCTGCTTCGAGTTGTTTCAGGAAGCCTTCGATCCGCCGCTGGACGACCTGACCGCGCGCCTTCCTGTCGTTGAAAATCCGGCGCATAACGCTTCGATAACATAAAACGGCCGTTTCCTCTGTATTTTGGGAAGGTTAAAGATCTTTCAGATCAAATAAATGGAAACGGCCACGCGAGCCATGTCGCTATCCGCCTTTGACGAACGGCCGCCGCGCGTGCTCCTCGTCGATGACGAAGACGATATTCTAGCACTGCTGGCCTACAACTTCAAACGGGAAGGCTTCGAAGTAGAACTGGCCCGGGACGGTGTCGAGGCGCTGGAGAAGGCCGCCCGGTGGCAGCCGGACGTGATCATTCTGGACATCATGATGCCGAATATGGACGGAATCGAAGTGTGCCGCCGCATTCGACGTGACGCCCGGCTGCGCACGACGCCCATCCTGATGCTTACGGCGCGGACCGAAGAGGAAGACCAGATTCAGGGGCTGGAGATCGGCGCCGACATGTACGTGGGTAAGCCGGTCTCGGTCCCGGTGCTGCTGAGCCAGACGCGGGCGCTGTTGCGGGGCGCCCGGCGCTACGAGACGCCCCCCGATCTGCTGCGCATCCACGATCTGGAGATCGATCGCGACCGCTATCTGGTCTATCGCAACGGGCCGGAAGGGCGCGAAACGGTGCGCCTGCCCCGCAAGGAGTTCGAGCTGCTCTACTTTCTGGCGGCCCATCCCGGCAGGGTTTTCACCCGGCAGGAGCTGCTCGACGCGGTGTGGGGACGGGACGTGTACGTGGTGGACCGGACCGTGGACGTGCACATCCGCAAGATCCGGGAAAAGCTCGGCCGCCACTATATTGAGACGGTCAAGGGCGTGGGCTACAGGTTTCGCGAGTAGCGCATCATGCCCGTACGACTGCTCCGTCATTTTCGTCCGGGACGGCTGGCCTGGAAGCTGGCCGCCTACAGCGTGTTGCTGGCCCTGCTGCCGGCGCTTCTGGTGGAGTTATACGTGGAGCAACCCTGGCTGCGGCTGGGACTGTTGCTGCTGATCTTCGGCCTCAGTGTGTTCCTCGCGGCGGCCTACCTGATCATGCCCCGGCTGGCGCTGGCCCGCGAATTGCTCCGTCAGATTCGCCGTCGCTCGTTCGAGAACCTGGAGCTGGCGCACGTGCCGCAGGGCGACGAGCTGAACAGCCTGATCTGGCAGGTCTATCGCACGGGGCGCACGCTCGAAAAGGAAATCGAGGAACTCAAACGCAAGGAAAACTACCGGCGCGAGTTTCTCGGCAACGTCTCGCACGAGCTGAAAACGCCGATCTTTGCGATCCGGGGTTTCGCCGAAACGCTGCTCGAAGCCGATCCGGGCGACGAAGCCACACGCCGTGCCTTTCTGGAGAAGATCCTGCACAATGCCGATCGACTGGTTAATCTGGTGCGGGATCTGACGGAGATCTCCCGGCTGGAGACCGGTGAATTGCAGATGCAACCGGCGCCGTTCGATCTGTCGGTGCTGGTGCGCGACGTGCTCGAGTCGATGGAAGCGCTGGCGGCCATGCGCCGGGTGTCGTTGCGGTGCT
>WFPM01000053.1 GCA_015487635.1 Rhodothermus sp. | reverse complement strand
CTGGGCGACTTTCAGCCGAAGCTCGAGGCCTGGATCGCTACGCATCCGGAGTGGAAGCCGAATGTGCTGGGGCAGGTGCGGAGCTGGCTGCAGCAGGGGCTGCGCGACCGGGCCGTCACGCGCGACATTCCCTGGGGCGTGCCGGTGCCCGAAGACGTGGCCCGGCGGCACGGCGTCCCGGCCGAAGGCAAGGTGCTCTACGTCTGGTTCGACGCCCCCATCGGCTACATCTCGGCCACGCGCGAGTGGGCGCAGCAAAAAGGCGACCCGGAAGCCTGGCGGCGCTACTGGCAGGACGAGCGCACGCGGCTGATTCATTTCATCGGGAAGGACAACATCGTCTTCCACTGCCTGATGTTTCCCGCCATGCTCATGGCGCATGGCGCATTCGTGTTGCCCGACAACGTGCCGGCCAACGAGTTCCTGAACCTGGAAGGCCGCAAGCTCTCGACCAGCCGCGGATGGGCCGTCTGGCTCCACGAATACCTGGAGGAATTTCCGCCGGACCTGCTCCGCTACGCGCTGGCGACCATGCTGCCGGAGACGCGCGACGCGGACTTCAGCTGGAAGGAGTTTCAGCAGCACGTCAACGCGGAGCTGGCCGACATCCTGGGTAACTTCGTGCACCGCACGCTGACTTTTGCCGGGCGTTTCGCCGAGGGGCGGGTGCCTTCGCTGCGCAACCCGAGACCGGTGGACGAGGAGGTGCTCCGGGAGCTGGCCTCCTTCCCGGAGCGCATCGGATCGGCCTACGAGCAGTTCCGCTTTCGCGAAGCCGTGCAGGAGACGATGAACCTGGCACGGCTGGGCAACAAGTACTTCAACGACACCGAACCCTGGCACACGCGCAAGACTGATCCGCAGGCCTGTGCCAACACGATCCACGTCTCGTTGCAGATCTGCGCGGCACTCAGCATCCTGATGGAGCCGGTGCTGCCATTTGCCGCCGCGCGGCTGCGTGAAATGCTCCGGCTTGAAGGCGTGCGACCCAGTACGCCGGGGGGAGAGGGACCGCTGGGCTGGGACGACGCCGCGCGTCCGCTCCTGCCCGAGGGCCACGAGATCGGCCGGCCGGAGATTCTATTCACCAAGATTGAGGATGCGGTGATCGCACAGCAGATCGCCCGCCTGGAGGCGCGGGCGCAGCAGGCGGCTGCAAAGACCGACGGGCCACCTTACGTGCCGCTCAAGCCGGAGATCGTCTATGACGACTTCGACCGGCTGGACCTCCGGGTGGGGCGTGTTGAAAAAGCCGAGCGCGTGCCGAAGTCCCGAAAACTGCTCCGACTGGAGGTGGACCTGGGCTTCGAAAAACGTCAGATTCTGGCCGGAGTGGCCGAGCAGATGGCACCCGAAGACCTGGAGGGGCGGCGCGTGGTGGTGGTGGCGAATCTGAAGCCCCGTAAGATGATGGGGCTCGAAAGCCAGGGCATGCTGCTCATGGCCGAAGACCGGGAGGGGCGCCTGGTGCCCGTCACGGCCGAGAGCGAGCCCGGTGCCGTGGTGCGGTAAGCAGAAGCCAGAATAGTCCAGACGCAGGTCCTCCGGGCCTCAATGCGTGCTATTTAGAAATATATTTAGGATAAAAGAATATTATATCTTTTATATCTTTTATTCACCCGGATGTTACAATTTCCTTGAAAAAGGACTGTTGATTTAAAGATCCAGAACGCTTTTTTTGTACACCTACTTGCTGGCAGACGGGACAATAAAGTAGGTATGGAAACACGTGCTTCGATGTCGACCGCCCGGGCTGTGATTCAGATGGGGATCGTCGTGCTATTGGGGATGCCCGTGGTGGCCTATCTGTGGGAGACACTCAACCAGTTGCTGTCGCTCCATGTGAATCCGACGCGCCTGCTGATTTCGCTGCCGCTGCTGGTGGTTTTTGTCGTCTGGCTGTGGTGGCTGGCGCGGCAGGCGCAGCGCTGGATGGAAGCAGGAGGCTGAATCCAACTACCTGAACCAAAACCGAGCAGGGGCTATGGCTGAACAGCAACCACAGGGATCCCAACCTGCGCCGCCGGAAGAGCCCGACGTGCGGGGCACGCTCTTTCTGACCATGATCTTTCTGGCGATGGTCGTGGGTTTCTGGACAATCGTCTACTATCTGCTGCTAAACCGATAGCGCCATGAAAGTACACACCTACGAACGGGCCTTCATGATACTGGGCGGCGTGTTGCTGGTGTTGTGTATGGCCGCGCTCGTCTATGCTACAGTGGCCTTGGGCATTCACCTGCCCGGGCGTGCCGGCGAGATTGAGCCCGCCAAGGTCTTCACGACGCCGCCCTTCGACAATCCGGGGGTTCACCAGACCGGACCCAATCAGTACGACGTGGTCATCATCGGCCAGGCCTGGCGCTTTCACCCGAGTGAAATCCGCGTGCCGGTCGGGGCCGAGCTGAACTTCATCGCGACGACTTTCGATGTGATTCACGGCTTTCACATCGAGGGGACGCGCGTCAACATGATGCTTATTCCCGGCCAGATTTCGCGGCTGACCTACCGGTTTCGCGAGCCGGGCGAATACCTGATCATCTGCCACGAATACTGTGGCGCCGGGCATCACAACATGTACGGAAAAATCATTGTGGAATAAGCCATGGCAGAGCACATTGTAGCCTCGACGCCGGTCGTGGCCGATCCGACTCCGTTTACGCTGCCCGAGACGCAGCGCCGCGTGTTGCGCTGGACGCTGTACGTGGGCTATGCGGCGCTGACGGCCGGCATCTTTCATGGGCTGGCACAGGCCCTTTCGTACGCGGGCATTGACATTCTGGGGTATTTCCCGGCCCTGCGCAGCTACTACCAGGGCCTGACGGCCCACGGCGTGGCCAACGCTATCATCTTCACGTTCTCTTTTGCGAACGCCTTCCTCCCGCTCATGGTGGCGCGGGCACTCTCGCGTCGCCTGGACGACCGGTTGCTCTGGGCCAGTTTCGGCACGCTGGTGCTGGGTAACCTGCTGGTGATCTACGCGGTCGTCACGAACAAAGCCAGCGTGCTTTACACCTCGTATGCGCCGCTGCAGGCGCACTGGACCTACTACGTGGGGCTGGTCTTTGTGGTGATCAGCACCTGGCTGGCCCTGCTGAACATGCTGCTGACCTGGCGGGGCTGGAAGCGGGAAAATCCGGGCGTGCGCATGCCGCTGCTGGCCCATATCTCGATCGTTTCCTACGTGATGTGGTTTCTGGCCTCGCTGCCGATTGCCGTTGAGTTTCTGTTTTTCCTGATTCCCTGGTCGTTTGGCTGGGTGGAGCGGACCGACCCGCTGCTGACGCGCACGCTCTTCTGGTTCACGGGCCACGCCATCGTGTACGCCTGGCTGCTGCCGGCCTACGTGTCGTGGTATGCGCTGGTGCCGCGTCAGGCGGGCGGTAAGGTGATCAGCGATTCGCTCACGCGGCTGGTGTTCATTCTCTTTCTATTGTTGTCGATCCCAACGGGCTTTCACCATCAGTACACAGATCCCGGCATTCACGAAGGGTTCAAGTTCGTCCACGCCATTCTGACCTTCGGCGTGTTCTTCCCGAGTCTGATCACGGCCTTCAGCGTAATGGCCTCGCTGGAGATGGGCGGCCGGGCACACGGCGGGCGGGGCCTGCTGGGCTGGATTCCGAAGCTCCCCTGGGGCGACCCATCGCTTTCGGCGCAACTTTTGGCCATGATCACGTTCGTCTTCGGCGGCATCACGGGCCTGATCAATGCCTCGTTCACGATGAACCAGGTCATTCACAATACGACCTGGGTACCGGGGCACTTTCACATGACCGTCGGGAGCGCCGTAGCCATGACGTTCATGGGGGTGGCCTACTGGATGGTACCCTATCTGACCGGTCGCAAGCTCTGGGGCCGCAAGGTGGCGCTGGCCTCGAACTGGATCTACACGATCGGCGTGTTGATCTTTGCCCGGGGTATGGCCTCGGCCGGTCTGGAAGGCATGCCGCGTCGGACGTTCCTCGTGCAGGCACCTTATATGGATCCTGACTGGCTCGTGGGCCGCATCCTGACCGGCGTGGGCGGCACGCTCATGTTCGTGGGCATCGCGCTATTCTTCGTAGTGATCGTTATGACCATCTGGAAAGGAAAGGCCGGCGAGGCGCCGAAAGACATTCCCTGGTCCGAAACGCTTATCGAGCCGGCCAAAAACGGCTGGGCGACCCGCCTGGATCGGATCGGCTTCTGGGTGATCGTGGCGATCATCCTGATCGTGATCGCCTACGGGCCGTTCTTCCTGAGCTACCTGCCGCCCAACTACGTCTCGCCGGGCTTCCGGATTTACTGAGCCGACCCGGACCTGAGAACGGCGGGGCGGGCTTCCGGGCTCGCCCCGTTTTGTTTTAGGTGATTGCTCAATTCATTCCACCTTTTAGCACTTCCAACAGTTTCTCAAACAAATCCTCCTTCCGATGATTGTACCGAAACTCCAGCTCCTTCAAATACAACGGAAACCACTGGGCCGACAATCCATGATACTTCAGCAAACGCTCCTT
>WFPM01000052.1 GCA_015487635.1 Rhodothermus sp. | reverse complement strand
GGTGTGGGACAACGACCGCGTCTCCGGCCCCAAGTCGAGCCGCACGCCGTTGCAGTACCTCCGGCTTCCCTCGCTGGCCGAACGCTACGAGATGCTCGACGCCGCCCAGGACGATGTGGTCGAAGGGCTGGAGTCGGTACGTGAGCAGGCCGAGCAGCTTCGTACCACCTTCCAGGAGTTGCGCAAGACGATCCAGCGCACCCGGCAGGCCGGCTGGGAGGAGCAGCAACAGGCCGAACAACTCCGCCGCCAGCAGGAAGCGCTCGAAGAGCAGGTCGAATCGCTCACCCGACAGCTCGAACAGATCACCCGGGAAATGGCCACCAACCGGCTGGTAAGCGACGAAACGCTCGAGCTGTACCGGGAGCTGCAGCGCGTGGTTGAGGAAATTCAGTCGCCGGAGCTGCGCGAGGCGCTGGAAAAACTCCAGGAAGCGCTGCGGGCGCTCGACCTGCCCCGGTTGCTGGAAAGCATGGAGGAGGTGGAGTTCAACGAAGCCCAGTTCCGTGAGCGCATCGAGCGTGCGTTGGAACTGTTCAAGCGCCTACGTACGCAGCAACAACTGGAAGAAGCGGCCCGCCGCGCCGAGGAACTGGCCCGCCTGCAGGAACGCATGGCCGAACGTACCGCCGAACTCGAACGCCGGCAGCACGGCGAAACGGGCGAATCGTCCGCGTCCGACTCCACCGGCCACGTGGATCCCGAAGCGCTGGCCCGCCAGCAGGAACAGGCCAGCCAGGAAGCTCACCGGCTCGAAGAACTGCTGGAAGAAACGCGTCGCCAGATGGACGAGCTGCGCGGCATGCCACGCCGGACCATGGACTCGCTCCGCCAGGCACTGCGCCGCCAGCAGCTTCCGGAGCGTATGCAGCAGAACGCACAGCAGCTCCGTCAGGGCAACTTCTCAGAGGCACGCCGGGAGCAGCAGCAGATGGAGCAGCAGCTGGAGCGACTGGCCGCCCGGCTGCAGCAGCTCGAGCAGCAGATGGGAAGCGCCCGGCGACAGATCAACGCGGCCGGTCTGCGTCAGGCCCTCCGGCACATTCTGCTGCTTTCAGAAGCGCAGGAAGCGCTCCGCAACGAAATCCAGGCGCTGCATACAGAGCGGGCCGCAGCACCGATGGCCCGCCGTCAGGAACAACTGGTGCAGGGCACCCGCACCGTCACCGACTCACTGCGCCAGCTTGCCCGTCGCATTCCCCAGATGGACCGGGCTGTGCAGCAGACAGCCGGCGAAGCGCTCCAGGCCATGGACCAGGCGATCGGCGCGCTGACCGAAGGCAGCGCCCGCACGGCGGGTAGCTACCAGACGGCCGCCATGATGCACCTGAACGAGTTGGCCCGCATGCTGGCCGACCTGCTCGCTCAGCTGCAGAACCAACAGGCCATGGGCGGCCTGTCGCTGGAGCAAATGATCGAGCAGTTGCAGCGCATGGCCGGCCAGCAGCAACAGCTCAACGACCAGATCCAGCAGTTGCTCAACGACATTCAGGGGACGCGGCTGGCCACCGATCAGCTCGAGCGCATGCGCCAGCTTGCCCGCCAGCAGGAAGCCATCCGCCGCCAGCTCCAGCAGCTCGCCCGCGACCGGGAAGCCCGGCGCCGCCTGCTGGGCGACCTCGACGCCCTCGCCCGCCAGATGGAAGAGACCGTCCAGGAACTTCAGCGCGGCCAGATCAACCGGGAGACGATCGAGCGCCAGCGCCGAATCCTCATCCGCCTGCTCGAAGCCCAGCACTCCATCCGTGAGCAGGAGCAGGAACGCCGCCGCCAGAGCCGTCCGGGCGAAGACGTCGTGCGCGAAAGCCCGCCCGAACTGACACCGCAGCAGGAGCTCGACCGCCTGCGCCGTGCCCTGATCGACGCCCTCGAAAGCGGCTACGCGCCCGACTACGAAGCGCTCATCAAACGCTACTTCGAACTGCTCGAACGCCTGCAACGCCAGCAGAACCGGCGCTGAGGCGAGAAAAACAGCCGGGTACACAGGCCACACGCCAACCTCCAGGCTGTATCGAGAAGCCCGTCTTCTTTATCCACCTCAGGGTAGGGCGTACACAGCGATACGTCCCTACAGACATGATGGGGCTTCCTTCCGTCGGCGTTTCATCCCTTGCAGGTGAAGGGCCTCTGTATCCGCCCGGAGCGCTTCGAAAATCGGCGTACCTCCCTCTTCTCAGCCGATAAGGCCACAGACGCACTCTTGGCACAGACCGTTCGCGGCGTACTTCGCTGCGCTCCGCGCAGGCTGGGCGAAAATTTCGATCGCCTTCAGAGCCGATAAAACTGTTTGCCAGCCAGTTGGCGCACCAGGCCTTTGAATTCGAGCTGCAGCAGATAGACCAGCGCCGTCGAGGGGTCCAGTCCGGTACGTTCGCACAGCACGTCAATGTGGACAGGCTCGGGCTCCAGGGCATCGTAAAGCTGCCGTTCCAGCCCGCTCAGCGGCGGCGGTGGCGGCGGCTCCGGAGCCGCCGACGCCCTGCCCAGGCCCAGCGCTTCCAGCACGTCTTCGGGTGAACAGACGAGCCGGGCCAGGCTGTCGCGGATGAGCCGGTTAGTTCCGGCGCTGGCCGGATTGTGCAGCGCGCCCGGAATAGCCAGCACCTCGCGATTCTGCTCTAGCGCCAGGCGGGCGGTGATGAGCGCCCCACCGGTCTTGTAGGCCTCGACGATGAGCACGGCCCGGGCCAGCCCGCTGATCAGCCGATTGCGTCGGGGAAAGTTGGGTGCGTCGGGCGCCGCCCCCAGCGGAAATTCGGACAGCAGCGCGCCCTGCGCCACAATGGCCCGCGCCAGCCGCTCGTGCCGCGACGGGTAGATACGATCAACGCCGGAGCCCAACACGGCCAGCGTCCGCCCGCCGGTTTCCAGAGCCCCCCGGTGGGCGGCCGCGTCGATGCCGTAGGCCAGCCCGCTGACCACGGTCACCCCTTCCCTGGCCAGTGCGGCGGCGAACTGACGCGCCGTGCGCAGCCCGTAATCCGTCGGACGCCGCGTGCCTACGATGGCCACGGCGTTGTTGTCGGCGGGCGTCAGCTCCCCGCGCACCCAGAGCAGCGCCGGTGGGTCGTAGATCTGGCGAAGCAGCGGTGGGAAACGCTCGTCCCAGGCCGGAATCAGCATGGCGCCGACCCGCTCGGCCCGCTCGAACTGCGCGTCCACGGTGTCCCAGTCGTCGAAGGCCACGATTCGGCGGGCCGTCTGCATGCCGATACCCGGCACCTGCACAAGCGCGGCCACCGGCGCGTGCAGGGCCGCCTGCGCCGAACCGAAGCGGGCCAGCAACGCCCGGATGCGGCCGGGTCCCACGCCCGGTACCAGCGTCAGCGCCACCAGCGCCCGGAGTTCTTCGACGGGATCGTCGGGCGCGGCCCCGAACGCCGCGCCTTCGTCTTCATCGAAAAGGAAAGGCTCGGCTGTCACGATCGGCTTTTTGCATAAAGACCCCGCGCGGCCCGATCTGTTACGTGGTGGCCTCGGCCGCCGCCCGCAATTCCTGTAGCTGGTGCCAGAGCCCTTCCTTCAGCGTCTCCAGTCCGATCCGGGCCACGGCGCTGATCGGATAGATCGGCATGTCGTCGGGGAGTTCGGCCTTCACGGCCGCCACCCGAGCCTCGCGTTCGTCCTCCGGCACCAGGTCCAGTTTGCTCAACGCAACGGCGCGGGGCTTTTCGATCAGGGCTGGATTGAACGCCTCCAGCTCACCCAGCAGCGTCCGATAGACCCGTCCGGGCTCTGCTTCGACGATCGGGATAACGAACAGCAGGATGGCGTTGCGCTCGATGTGTTTCAGAAAGCGAATGCCCAGCCCGCGTCCCTCGTGCGCGCCCTCGATGATTCCGGGCAGATCGGCCATCACAAACGAACGAAATTCGCCCACATACACCATGCCCAGCGCGGGCTCCAGCGTCGTGAACGGATAGTCGGCGATCTTCGGGCGGGCTGCCGAAATCGAAGCAATCAGCGTACTCTTGCCGGCGTTCGGGAAGCCCACCAGTCCCACGTCGGCCAGCAGCTTCAGCTCCAGCGTGATGTTTTTCTCCTCGCCGGGCTCGCCGGGTTGCGCATAGCGCGGCGCCTGATTCGTGGGCGACTTGAAAAAGGCATTGCCCCGGCCGCCCCGCCCTCCTTTCGCCAGCAGCAGCCGCTGACCGGGCCGGAGCACCTCGCCAATCACCTCGCCGGTCTCTGTGATCTTCGCCACCGTGCCGAGCGGCACCCGGATGATCACGTCGCGGCCATCGCGGCCCTTTTTGTTCTTGCCGGAGCCCGGCTTTCCATCTTCGGCAAAATGGTGGCGGTTGTAGCGCAGGTCCAGCAGCGTGTACAGGTTCGGATCGCCTTCCAGATAGACCGACCCACCGTCGCCGCCGTCACCGCCGGCCGGTCCGCCCTTCGGGACGTACTTCTCCCGCCGGAACGCGACGGCGCCGGCCCCACCCTTTCCGCTGCGCACCGTGATCGTTACGTAATCGACAAACTTCATCGCCTTCCCCTCATCGGTTTGCGCCTTCTGAACGCCCGGCCTCCGCCGAAGTTTTGCCGAACCGCGCCGCTTCGGTTTCGTTGGACGACGGGTATGAGTACCCCGCGCAAACACGTCGTCATCTATACCGACGGGGCCTGCAGCGGCAACCCCGGCCCCGGCGGATGGGCAGCCATTCTGCGTTACAACCAGCACGAAAAAGTGCTGACGGGCTCTGCACCACACACGACGAACAACCGCATGGAGCTGACGGCCGTCATCGAGGCGCTCCGGGCGCTGAAGGAGCCCTGCCGCGTGGACGTCTACACCGACAGCAACTACATCGTGCGCGCCTTTCAGGAAGGCTGGGTGGATCGCTGGCAACGCAACGGCTGGCGCACGGCCAGCAAGAAACCCGTCGAAAATCAGGATCTGTGGCGGGCGCTGCTGGAACTCACCCGTCGACACGACGTGCGTTTTCTGAAAGTAAAAGGCCATGCCGACGACGCCCTGAACAACCGGGTCGATCGGCTGGCCGTCGAGGCCATGCGCCGCGGACAGACCGAAGCTCCGGACTCGCCGGTTTCGGCGTTGAACGATTAGCTGATGCGCACGCTCTGGCTCCGCTTTTATGCCGGCCTGAACGACTTTCTGCCTGCACGCTGGAAGCAGCGCACGTTCAAGCTGGGCTTTCTGGGGCGGCCCACGGTCCGGGAAATCCTCGTGCAGCTCAACGTGCCCCCGCCTGAGGTCGCACTGATTCTGGCCGATGGCCGTCCGGTCGATTTCGACTACCGCCCGGCAGAAGGCGAGCGTCTGAGCTTCTATCCGATCTTCTACCACCTGCTGCCGGCCGAGCCGCTGCACACGCTACCGCCAGAGCGCCCGCCGCGTTTTCTGCTCGACACGCACCTGGGGCGACTGGCCCGCTACCTGCGCATGCTGGGCTTCGACGCCGAGCATCTGTCGGATCCCGATCCCGGCGATGCGGCCCTGGCCCGTCGGGCAGGCGACGACGGCCGCATCCTGCTGACGCGCGATCGCCGCCTGCTGGCCCGCAAGGCCGTGCGCTACGGCTACTTCGTGCGCGCCACCTCGCCCCGGGAACAGCTGGCCGAAGTGCTGGATCGCTTCGAGCTGCATGAATTCGTCGATCCTTTCAGTCGCTGCATGTGCTGCAACGTGCCCCTGGAGCCCGTAGAAGCCGAAGCCGTGGCCGCGCAGCTACCGTCGGGTATCTGGGCCCATTACACCGAGTTCTACCGCTGCCCCGCCTGCGGCCGCGTTTACTGGGAAGGGTCGCATCACGCCCGGATGCAGCGGCTGATCGATCAGGTGCTACGGGGCAACGCTTCCTGAGGCGTGCACTGCCCGCGCCCGGCCAGCATTTCGACAAAGGCTTCTGCAAAGGCAGCGGCCTGCGAGCGGGGCACCTCGACGAGCAGCTCGGTTTCGGCATCATAGCGGGTTGCTCGGATGCGGGCGCCCGTGCGCTCGATCAATCGCATGACGGGCGCCGTGTCGGCATAGGCAAAGCGCAGCCGGAACGGCACCGTGACGATGCATTCGGTCACGGGCGCCTGGTCCAGCGCCCGCGCGGCGGCCTCGCTGTAGGCGCGGCTCAGCCCACCACGCCCCAGTTTGGTCCCGCCGAAGTAGCGCGTTACCACCACCAGCGTGTTGGTCAACCCACGGGCGTCGATCTGGCGCAGGATAGGTAGACCGGCCGTGCCTGAGGGTTCGCCATCGTCGTTGACGCGGAACAGCTCGCCTTCCGGTCCCAGCCGGTAGGCCGTGCAGTGGTGCGTGGCGGCGTGCTCACGACGGCGCACCGCTTCGATGGCTGCTACGGCCTCCTCCTCGGTCTCCACCGGAAAGACTTCGGCGATGAATCGGGAACCCTTCTCGCGCAACTCGGCCCGTGCCGTGCCGGCCACTACCCGATATGTATCGTCGCTGCTACCGTTCATAACAGCCGCGTGCAGTTCGTAACAGGGCCTTCCCTACCCTGAGGCGAATCATTTAGTTTCTGAAAGCTATGCCTGTCAAACCAGGATCTACAAGCCATGCGCCCTGCCTCCTACCTCTTCAGCGGATTGCTGTTGATCGCTGCGGTGTTGTGGCCGCCCGTGGAAATCACCGAATGGGAAGTCCCCTGGCCGAATACGCGGCCGCGCGATCCATACGTGGACCACGAAGGCCGCGTCTGGTTCGTCGGTCAGCGCGGCGACTACGCGGCCTACCTGGATCCGGCCACCGGAAAGTTTACGCGCTTCGACCTGCCGGAAGGCACCGGTCCCCACAATCTGATCGTGGACGACAGCGGACTTGTCTGGATCGCCGGCAACCGGGCGGCCTACATCGGCCGACTGGATCCCCGCACGGGCGAGGTAAAGCGCTATCCGATGCCCGATCCGGCCGCCCGCGATCCCCACACGCTGGTTTTTGCGCCGGACGGCACCATCTGGTTCACGGTGCAGGGCAGCAACTTCGTAGGGCACTTCAATCCGGCCGATGGCTCCATTCGGCTGCTCAAGGTGCCCACACCCCGGGCGCGACCCTACGGCATCATCGTGGATCCCTCAGGGCGCCCCTGGGCCACGGCCTTTGGTACAAACAAGCTGCTGACGGTCGATCCGGCTACAATGAAACTGGAAGAAATCACGCTGCCCCGCGCCGAGGCGCGGCCGCGTCGGCTAGCGCGCACCTCGGACGGGGTCATCTGGTACGTGGATTATGCCGGAGGCTATCTGGGCCGCTACGATCCGGCCAGCGGCAACGTGCAGGAATGGCCGGTGCCCGGCGGCGAAGACGCCCGCCCCTACGGCATGGCCGTCGATGACCGGGATCGGCTCTGGTTTGTCGAGACGGGCCCCGATCCCAATCGGCTGGTGGGCTTCGACCCGAAGCGAGGCGAATTCTTCAGCATCACAGAGATTCCGAGTGGCGGCGGGGCCGTCCGGCATATGTTCTTTCACGCGCCCACGCGCACGCTCTGGTTCGGCACCGACGCCAACACAATCGCCCGCGCCCGGCTGCCGGAGTGATGCGCCGCCTGGTTGTGCCGACGCTGCTGCTGGCGGCCGTCCTGGGATGGCACGGCCGTTACGTCGATCACCCTCCGCTGGCCCACACGGGCGGTTTTGGCGAGCCAACCTGTCGGCGATGCCATTTCGAGTATCTCCCGAACGAGCCCGGCGGCCGGCTGACGATCCGGGGCCTGCCCGACACCTGCCGTTCAGACACGGGCTACACGTTGCGCGTTACGTTGCAGCACCCTGAGATGCGGCGGGCCGGATTTGAACTGGCCATGCGCTATGCCGACAGCGGTCGCCAGGCGGGCCAACTGGAACCCCTGGACGACCGCGTATGGTTCGACACACTGCGGGGCGTCTGGTATGCCTTCCACAGCCTGGCCGGAACCGAACTGACGGCGCCTGGAAAAGCCGTCTGGAGGCTTCGCTGGGTGCCACCGGACACGACCGCCCGCGTCGTGCTGCATGCCGTCGCCAATGCTGCCAACGATGATGCTTCGGAGTTCGGCGACCGGATCTATCAAGCAACCACAAGCTGCCGCTTGAATCCTCCTGAAATTATCAGGCCAAGCAACGAATCGTCCGAGCGATTCGTACGCATCGGGTACTGAAAACGCTTTTTTGCAGGATGTACTGGTTGTTGCTGACGCTACTGCTTACCGCTATACCGGCCCGGCCGCAGGCCGATACCCTTCTCACGCCATCCCTGCAGGCCGTGCCACTCAACCACGGCGTACGCCTTGACGGTCGGCTGACCGAACCAGCCTGGCAACAGGCCCCTGCTGCCACCGACTTTCGCCAGACCGAGCCCGTTGAGGGTGAGGCCCCTACGTTTCCCACCGCGGTGCGCGTGCTCTACGGACCGGATGCGCTCTACATCGGGGCCATGCTCTACGACCCCGAGCCGCACCGAATTCGACGGTTGCTCAGCCGACGGGATCAGTTCAATCAGGCCGACTGGTTCAGCGTCGCCATCGATTCCTATTTCGACCGCAAGACGGCCTACGTCTTTGCCGTCAATGCTGCCGGCGTACTGGCCGACGGCATTCTCAGCACCGGAGGAGGGCCACGGATGCGCGGCGGTGGCCCCGATCTTTCCTGGGATGCCGTCTGGGAAGCGGCTGTCGCCGTGGTCGATTCGGGCTGGTCGGTCGAAATGCGCATCCCCTACGCCATGCTGCGCTTTCCCCGGGCCGAAGTGCAGACCTGGGGTATCCTGTTCCGACGCGACATTGCCCGCCTGAGCGAAGTGGACGAGTGGCCGTTCATTCCGCGTAATATTCGGTCCTCAGGCGTAGTCGCCTATTTTGCGCGCCTCGAAAACCTGCGGGGACTGCGCCCTGGTCGCAATGTGCAGATCACTCCTTACGTGGTCTCTAATGGCACTCGGCTTCAGCAGAGTAACGGCCGGATCAACGCTGAGTTGGATGCTAACACGGGGCTGGATCTGAAGCTGGGATTGACCTCCAATATCATCCTGGACCTGACGGTCAACCCGGACTTCGGACAGGTTGAAGTGGACCCGGCCGTCCTCAACCTGACCGCCTTCGAAACGGTCTTTGAAGAGCGGCGACCGTTTTTCACAGAAGGCGTCCAGATTTTCAATTTTTCCTATGGCCGCGAAGGCCGCCTTTTCTACAGTCGGCGCATCGGGGCCGCCGCGCCCATCATCGGCGCGGCCAAACTGTCGGGACGCACCGAAGGAGGCCTTTCCCTGGGTTTCCTGGGTGCCACGACCGGCAATGACTTTCAACCAGAACGCCACTATCTCGTCGGCCGCCTCCGGCAGGAGCTGGGTACGTACTCGACCGTCGGCGGCATGCTCACCGGATTGTTTCGCCAACGGCCGAGCAACAACGAGCTCCGTTACAGCCTGGCCGGGGGAGCCGACTGGGACCTGCGCTTCGTCGGCAACACGTTTCGCTTCGGCGGCCACCTGAGCTTTTCCCATCGCCAGGTGAACGGCCGGGAGGCCTCGACCGGGCTGGCCACGGCCCTGCGTCTGGAGCGCGTGCGCGGCATCTGGACCTACGGCGCCGGCCTGGACGGCTTCGACGACCGCTTCAACGTCAACGACGTGGGCCAGCTCCGGCGCAATAACCTGGTTCGCTTCTGGATGCGTCTGGGCCACCAGTTCAACAACAACCGGCCGTTCGGTCCCTTCCAGCGGGCCGACGCGTTTCTCTTCTCCTGGCATCAACGCTCCTACCGCGAAGGCGTGTACATGGGCAGCGGCTTCTTCATGCGGGCAAGTGCCCTCACACGTGGCTTTGCCGAACTGGAGCTGCGCCTCCGGGGCGACTACCTCTGGGGCGGCTACGACCTGTACGAAGCCCGGGGTATGGGCCCCATCTATCAACCCCGTCAGCTTCTCATTGCAGGAGCATACGGCACAGACACGCGCCGGAGCCTGCGTCTGCGCCCCTCCTTTGAGCTGGAACTGGATGAAGAAGGCGGGCAACGGCTCAATACCGGCTTGCAGCTGGAATGGAGCGCGCTGGACTGGCTGGACCTGCGGACCGCGTTGTCCCTCGAACAGGAGCACAACCTGCTGCGGTGGGCCTCCAACGAAAGCTTTGCCCTGCTGCCAGACGGATGGGCCATCGGGACGCGCAGCGCCTCGCCTGACCGCCTGACCAAGGAAGACTACCGCCTGCTTCCGGCAGCAGGTCCCCTGAACGAGCTGGCCG
This sequence comes from Rhodothermus sp., assembly GCA_015487635.1. GTDB lineage: Bacteria > Bacteroidota > Rhodothermia > Rhodothermales > Rhodothermaceae > Rhodothermus. The sequence goes on along the minus strand of WFPM01000052.1, from coordinate 38,257 downwards.
CCCGATACGATCCATACAACGGCTTCTCCGATCGGTACTACGTGGCCGTCTTCGGTCGCCGCGACACGCGCTCGCTGGAGTTTTCCCTCCGCAGCACGCTCACGTTCTCCCCGATGCTCTCGGTACAGAGCTTCGCCCAGCTTTTGCTGGCGCGCGGCCGCTACACCGACCCCTCGCTCCGCCTCAATAAAGACACGCTGCTCCCCTTCCCCGACTACCCCAAGCGGCATGAGTTCGTACTCAACAGCTTCCGCCTCAACGTAGTGCTCCGCTGGGAATACCACCCCGGCTCGGTGCTCTACCTGGTCTGGACCCACGACCGGGACGCTTACAACCGCGCCGATCCCTTCCAGCCGAATTCATGGTATCAGGGGCTGACGTTCCCGGAGCAGCTCCGCGACACGTTCCGGCTGTTTCCCAACAACGCCTTTACGGTCAAACTGACCTACCTGATCTTCTCATAGGGCTCACCCCTGAATCTCCGTGATGAGCTGAATTTCGCGGAGCACACCCTGCACGCGGAAGCATTCTTCGAACGAGCCCTCATAGACGGCCGCCTTGCCCTCGGTGTGCACTTTCCAGGTCAGGGCCTCAGCCTCAGGCAGCGAGCAGCCCGTGGCCTTCATGAGTTGAAAGATAACCTCGTCGAACGTGTGAATGTCGTCGTTGTAGAGGATCACGCGCCAGGGGGCGTCCAGTCGCGTTTCCTCGGCGTCTTCGACGTCCACCTCAGGCGCCGGACCGACCGGCTTCGTCTCGGCCAGCAAGTTCGGCTGTCCCATGGCTCGTCGTGACAGGTTTTATCCGGCAGCAGCAGGCGTCTCCACGGGAGTGACCGTCACATCGAAGTCTTCCATGACCGGATTGGCCAGAAGTTTCTCGGCCGCCTCACGGGCGATGCGCTCGGCTTCGTCGGCCGTGTCGGCCTGGATCCACAGATCGATCACTTTGCCAATGCGCACCTGCGTCACCGCCTTGTAGCCCAGGTTCTGCAGTGCATGATGCACGGCTTTCCCCTGGGGATCCAGGATGGAGGGCCGCAGCCGAACGGTTACCGTAGCTTTAAACATCGCGGTTTTCCGGTTGGGGGTTGGACGTTTCCGAAACGGGTTCCAGCGGGGTATTCAGGATGGCCTGCACCAGGTTAAAAATGGCGCGACCGATGCCGTGCAGGATATACGCGGCCAGCACCAGAAGCAAGCCAATCTGCTGCAAAAAGATAATCAGCAACAGCGCCAACCCGTAGGCGCCTGACTTCCAGGGATGGCGCCGCAGGTAGGCCAGGCTGGGACGCGGAATTGCGTCGAACGGAATATTCGTGACCATGAGGGCAGAAAGCACGAACACAACGGGAATCAGCACCGGAAAGTCCCCGGGCGTCAGCCGCTCCAACAGATCGACGCCTTCGGCATTCAGGACCAACGCCACCAGCGCCGCCGCCTGCGCCGGAATGGGAAGCCCCAGGAAGTACTCCCGCTTTTCGCCGTCAAACTGGACGTTGAAACGGGCCAGCCGGACGGCCCCGCAGACGGCCGGCAGCGACGCGATGATCAACCCCAGCGTGCCGTAGGCCTGCAGGTTGAAGGCATAGACCAGGTAGGCCGGCGCCACGCCGAACGATACCACGTCGCTGAGCGAGTCGAGCTCGACCCCGAACAGGCTGGTGCCGTTCGTCAACCGGGCCAGCATACCGTCGAGCATATCGAAAAAGCCCGCCAGCACGATCAGCCAGCAGGCGTAGTCGAAGCGCCCCTCATGGATCTGTGTGATGGCCAGAAAGCCGCTGAACAGGTTCATCAGGGTGAAAAACGACGGAACGGCGGTCCGTGGAATGGGCCGGCGCAGATGCCGACGACGCTGGGATCGGTAAGCGCGCAGCCGCGCCCGAAAGTGGCGCTGTTTCTGGCCGTGCCGATCATATCCCCGGCGTGCCCGCAACATGCCCTGCCTGCTCTGTTTAATTGTTGTGCAAACGTCCCGGCACAACGGCTTCCCGCTCGGGCGGCCGTGTCACCAGGCGGCCCAGTACCGTCTCGCCGGCCCGCACGCGATCGCCCACCTTTACCTCGAACCGGATGTGCGGCGGCACGAGTACGTCCATACGGGAGCCGAACCTGACAATTCCGAAGCGCTGGCCGGCCCGTACCGTATCCCCTTCCTTTAAATGGAACACGATACGCCGGGCCAGCACGCCGGCAATCTGCTTGAAAAGAATGCGATCACCGCTCGGATGACGCAGTCCGATCTCCGAGCGTTCGTTCTTTTCGCTGGCCTTCGGGTGCCAGGCCACCAGATAGTCGCCGGGAATGTAGCGGACCAGCTCGACCACGCCGTCGGCCGGCACCCGGTTGACGTGCACGTCCAGCGGCGAAAGAAAGATCGACAGCCGACGCGCCGGTCCTTTCAGATAGACCGGCTCGTAGTCCACGTCGACGATCTCCACCACCTTACCGTCGGCTGGTGCCAGCAGCAGCACCCCGGCGCCTTCCGGCGGGTGCCGCTCCGGATCGCGGAAGAAATACAGCACGAAGCCCAGCAACAGCACCGCCAGCAGCAGGCCCACCACGCGCCAGGCTCCCGGCAACCAGTAGTAGGCGCCGACGGCCAGGAGCACGGCCACCAGCACCGTTCCACCGATGATCGGATATCCTTCAGGGGCCAGCATAAGCGCTCTGACTGCTTCCGAAACTCCCCGCCCCGGCTCGCGTTCGCTCCGTCGCCACCGGGGATCAGGGTTGCCTAAACGTCGATGCCACGCGTTTCGTTCTACACGCTCGGCTGCAAACTGAATTTTGCGGAAACCAGCACGCTGGAGCGCGACTTTCTCGCGCGCCACTACGAAGTGGTGCCTTTCGGTGAGCCGGCCGATGTGACCGTCATCAACACCTGCACGGTTACGGCCGAAGCCGAGCGCCAGTGCCGCCAGATCATCCGCCGGGCGATCCGCCAGAATCCGAACGCTTTCATCATCGTCACGGGTTGCTACGCTCAGCTTCGCCCTGAGGAGATCGCCCGGATCGAAGGCGTCGACGTCGTGCTGGGCGCCCGCGAGAAGTTTCACCTTTTCGAGCTGATCGAAAGCTTCCAGAAAAAGGAGCAGACCCAGGTGGCGGTCTCCTGCATCGACGAACTGCAGGAATTCGGCCCCGCCTTCTCCTCCACCGAGCGCACACGTGCCTTTCTGAAGATTCAGGACGGGTGCGACTACGTCTGCTCGTTCTGCACGATTCCCAAAGCCCGCGGTCGCAGCCGCTCACAGCCCATCGAGGCTACGGTAGCCCAGGCGCGGCAACTGGCCGAGATGGGCTTCAAAGAGATCGTGCTGACCGGCGTCAACATCGGCCTCTACGGCCAGGAGTTCGGTGCGACGCTGCTCGATTTGCTCCGGGAGCTGGACCGGGTGGAAGGCGTCGAGCGCTACCGCATTTCGTCGATCGAACCCAACCTGCTCACCGACGAGCTCATCGCTTTCGTGGCCGAGTCGCGTGCCTTTATGCCGCACTTTCACATGCCGTTGCAGAGCGGAGACAACTTTGTGCTGGGCAAGATGCGGCGGCGCTACCGGCGCGAGCTGTATGCCGAGCGCGTGGCCCGCATCCGAGAGCTGTTGCCCGATGCCGCCATCGGCGTCGATGTGATCGTGGGCTTCCCGGCCGAAACGCCCGAACGCTTCGAGAACACCTATCGCTTCCTGAACGAATTGCCGGTCTCCTACCTGCACGTGTTCACCTATTCGGAGCGGCCCGGCACGGCGGCCGTCGAGCAGCTCGACCGCATGGGCGGCCGGCCCGTGCCCAAACCTGAGCGCTCCCGCCGCAACCGAATGCTCCAGGTGCTCTCCCACAAAAAGCGCCATGCGTTCTACCAGGCCCATCAGGGGCAGGTGCGCCCCGTCCTCTGGGAAAGCACCGAAAAACACGGCCGCATGTACGGCTACACCGACAATTACATCCGGGTGCAGCGGCCCTTCGATCCCGAACGCGTGGGACAGATCGAGCCGGTACGCCTGGGCGACTTTGCACCGGACGGCACGCTCGTGGCCGAAGACCCGGCGTTTATTCCCATTTCCTGCTAAAGGTAGGGCTGTACCGATTCGATGAACTGAATAAAATCAGGAAGCTGATCGAGATACCGGTACAGCTTCTCCACGTCGATAGTGGTATACTCATACACCAGCAGATTACGCAACCCTACCATATAACTGGAGCTTGCGTGCCAGTTCTTCAGACAGATAGCCTCCACGTGCCAGTAAAGCAATACACTCACTGTAGGAAGAAGGCGTACCCAAATTATTACGGCTGACCAGATGACAACTGATATCGATGATGATCTGTATGCTTTCGAGCAGCCCATAGCGAAGCGCCCATTCCAGGAGACGATCTCGTTTTAGATCTTCCAGCGTATACTGATCTCGCAATCACCTCAGTTCGGCCAGCGCGTCCTCAAGACGATGGAGGTATTCCTGCATATCGTCTTTCTCCAAGTTGACCTTTCTTCAAGCGTTCCAAAAAAGCGTCGTGCACTATGCGACGCAGGGGTTCCGTGTCGAAGTAGGCCAGGAACGTTCTGCATTTGAAATCCACCCAGCGGTCTTCATCCCGACAGAAGATCAACTTACCGTGCGCCACCGCCTCGTAGGCCAGGGCCGGCCGTCGCTGCAGCGCTTTGTGCAGCTCCACCACGTCCACCGGCCGCCCCACGGCCTGCTCCAGTTCACTCACCAGCCCGCCCAGCTCCAGCAGCTCCATCGGTCGTTCCGTGAAGATCCCCACGTCTACGTCGCTGAGCGGCGTAGCCTGTCCCCGCGCGACCGAACCGAACAGCAGCGCAAACACCGTCTCCGGCCGGGCCTCCAGCACCGACCGGAGCTTGGCCATGAGCGCTTCAGGATCGGACAGGAGTGGATCCATGCGTCAAAAAAATTAAGGCTCCGGCCGGAAATACGCGGCCGGAGCCCGAAAGGTGCCATGATTTGCTCTGCTTTTTCCTCAGCGTTGATGCAGAATTACCCGGCTGAGCTGGTGGCCGCCTGCCCGCAAGCGTACGACATACAGACCGGAAGGCTGTCCTTCGGCCTGCCACCGTACCACGTAACGCCCGGCCGGCAGTACGGCGTCGACAAGCGTGGCCACCCGCTGACCGAGCAGGTTGAAAACCTCCACGACGACCGGCCCACTCTGCGCCAGCGCAAACGGCACCGCGGTCTCCTGTCGGAACGGGTTGGGATAGTTGGGCCCCAGCGCAAACAGTCGGGGCGCCTCCCCGGCTACCGGCTCGACGGCCGTCGTGCGCACCATGGACCGACTGCCCAGTAGCGTACCGTCCTGCATGTCGACGTAGAACACGCGGCCAATCTCCACTTCTTGTTTGGCCGAGGCCGTCTCGTCGAGATAGCCCAGGTGCAGGTAGGCCACCACCCATACCGGCGTAGCCGGATCGTCGTAGACGAACTCCGCCACCGCACTCAAGGGAGCAAACAGCCCGGCCAGCACAACGATCAGGACCTCGTCGTTGGCAGCCGTCCGGAAGTCGGCACCTCCTCCGGCTTCGGCAGCCCCCACGGCCACGTCGGTATCCACAAACGATCCCGGCAGGGCCGGAAACGGTCCCGCTATGTCCAGGTCCGAAGCCGTCCCGAGCGGCAACGGCAGCAGCGTTCCCGAAGACCCCTGCACCAGCAACAGAAGCTGGGGATCCGCTTCGTTATCGGTGAAGAAGTACAGCCACAGCAGCGCTTTACCGTCGGGGCCCCCTTCAATCAGCGGCAGCGAAGCCGAGGCGATGCCGACGAGGTTGGCTGTGCCGCCCAGCATAAAGCCGGCCATCTGTCCGGCTGCCGTCACCTGCTGCGTGGCGGTAATCCGATCCAGCTCGAAGCCCTAGCCCGTCAGCATCACGCCTGAAATATCCTGGCCGCTGATCTGGATCGAATCGGCCTCGCCGTCCATATCTTCATCCAGCATGGCAAAAGCAATGCGCAGCCGGCCGAGCACCCGATCGTAATGTACCAGAAAGCCTTCCAGCCGATACCAGCCGTCCACCACGTTGCTCATGCGGAACGTCCCGTCGGCTGCCACCACAGCGCCACCGGCCGGATTGCCGTAGCGGTCCGAAAGCGTCACGACCATCCCCGCCGGACTCATCTGCTGCGTTGCCGAAGTGCCACGCTTATCCGGAGTCGGTTGCCGCACGGCCTGCACGACGGGGTCCAGGAGCGACGGCATGGCTTGCGACCATCCGGGCACGCGAGGTTGCGTCAACCTCCGAAGCGGCTCCATCCAGCCGGCCAGGGCAACTGCTTCGGGCCTTGCCGGCGACAGTTCACCTTCACCCATCGATTCCAGCATGACCGTTCCTTCCACCGTCGCCCCGCCGAGCGTTTCTCCCGTGGCATATTGCAGGAAAAAGCCGCGAAGGGCAATCTCAGTCTCCGACACGACCAGCTCCGGCACCGTCCAGGTATAGGTGGTTTGCGCCAGATGCGTGACCTGAAACGACAGAGTGCGGCCGTCCTGGCTGAGCGTTCCGCCGGTCACCTGCTCGCAGGGCGAGCTGCCGCCCACCAAGATCTGATCGCAGGGATGCACGCCGATCCCGAGATCCAGCAACGAATCCAGGCCGGCCTCCAGGAGCGAATCCGGAAGCGGCACCGAGAACGTGAACGATACGGTCGTTTCCGACGGTACGCCGGTAGCCCCCGCAGTCGGTTCCGAAGCGACCACTTCGAAGCCGGTAAGCAATTGCGCATGGACGCTCCCGGCAGCCAGCATGAGGCAGAGCAGGACCAGCCCGACCCGCCCGTTGTAGCGAGCGTTCATGATTCCCTCCTTGTGATTGATGATAGAAAAAAGCACCGCTGCCTACCCCGAGCGGGCGGGCATCGGCTGCGAAGCCTGCGTCATCTGTGCGGCCAGCGCCTCGGCCTGTGCGATCAGCGCTTCGATCGCCTGTAATCCTTCGTGCCAGAACTGCGGGTCGGTCAGGTCAACGCCCAGTCGTCCCACCAACACGTGCGGCCAGTCCGAGCCACCAGCCTCCAGTAATTGGAGATAGCGCTCGGCAAAGTCGGGACCTTCCTGCCGGTAGCGGGCAAAAAGGGCCAGCACCAGCAGTTCGCCGAACGCATAGGCATACACGTAGCCCGGCGTATGAATAAAGTGTGGAATGTAGCTCCACCAGTAACGATAGTGTTCGCCGAGGACGACGCTCCCGCGAAACATGTCCTGCTGCGTCTCGATCCAGAAATCGCAGAACGCCTCCGTGGGAAGCTCGCCCCGCTGGCGCCGGGCGTTATGCATGCGGTCTTCAAAGCGATTCATGGCCACCTGCCGGAAAACCGTGGCCATCGTATCGTCGATTTTACCCATCAGCATGGCCAACCGGTTGGAAGAATCGGCCTCGGCCGCCAGCAACCGCTCGAAGACCAGCATCTCGCCAAAGACGGAAGCCGTCTCGGCCGTGGTGAGCGGCGTGTCGGCCTGAAGGATACCCTGCTTGCGCGACAGGTACTGGTGCACGCCGTGGCCGAGTTCGTGCGCCAGCGTCTGCACGTCGCGGATCGTACCGGTGTAGTTGAGCAGGATGTACGGATGAGCGCTGGGGACGGCCCCGTGGCTGAACGCACCGCTGCGCTTGCCCGGCGTCATGGCCGCATCGATCCAGCGCCGTTCGAAGAACTGCGCCGCAATCTCGCCCATGCGCGGATGAAAGGCCCGGTAGGCCTCCTCAACCAGCTGACGGGCTTCCTCCCAGCGATAGCGCGTGCTGGCCTCCTTCAGTGGCGCGTAACGGTCGTAGTCGTACAGTTCGTCGAGGCCCAGCAACCGTCGCTTGAGTTCGTAAAAACGGGCCACCAGGTCGTAGCGTTCGGTCACCGACCGGATCAGCGCCTCGACCATCTCGTCGCTGACCTCGTTGGCCAGGTTGCGGCTTTCGATCCAGGTCCGGTAGCCGCGCAGACGGTCGTCGGAGGCCTTGTCGGCCAGCATCGTGTTGAAGATATAGGTCAGCTCTCGAATGCGCGGCTTGAGTCCTTCTGTGAAGGCCAGCGCCGCCTGTCGCCGCACCTCACGGTCCGGATCGTAGAGCTTGGCCAGCACTTCTTGCTCGGTAAGCAGGTGTCCGTCCAGTTCAAAGCGCAGGCTGCCGAGCAGCTCGTCGAAGAATCGAGTCCAGGCGTCCCGACCGGTTATGCGCTTTTCGGCGAGAATCTTTTCTTCCGGTTCGCTAAGCAGGTGCGGGCGCAACCGCTGTTGTAGCTCCAGATAGTGCCGATAGGGCCGCAGCACCTCGGCCTCCATGAGCTGGCGGGCGCGCTCCGGCTCGACGGCCGCCCATTCCAGCTCCAGAAACAGCAGTTGCTGCGAGGCCTGCGTGTAGCGCTCCCGAACGTGCTGCAAGAGCGCGCCACGGGCCGGATCTTCGGTGTTGGTGCTCCAGTGCAGGTAAGCGTAGGTGTAAGCGCGGCCCAGTCGGTCCAGAATCGCCTCGTAGCGACGCAGCGCTTCGGCCAGCTCCTCGGCCTCCAGCGAGCCGATCCGGCCGTGATAGGTCCGGGCAAACGATTCGGCCTCGGCCAGCGCCTGTTCCAGATCCTGCTTCAGCGTAGCCTCATCGGGGTACAGATCGGTCAGATCCCAGCGAACGTTCTCGGCTCCGGTCTGCATACGACTTGTCTCTGTTTGAAATCCCCTGTTGCACGAAACGAATGCGCTCAAGAAACGTCTCACGCCGCACCGCAACGAAGGGTTGCATGATCAAGATCCGATAGGGACCCACGCCTTTTATTCTCTTTTTACCATTAAAGCTTGCAACATTTTGCCCGATGCGACAGGAAGTACCGGACCTTTCGCCTACTCCGCTGACGGATGAAGCAGGGCTGGACGTAGCCCTGGCTCACTCCTACCGGGAGCCGATCCTGCTGTTCAAACACAGCCGGTGGTGTGGCATCAGCCACCGGGTGCGCGAAAAGGTGCTGCAGGTGGCCGCCGCGCGATCGGTGCCGGTCTACGAGGTGGTGGTTCAGGCGGCCCGTCCGATCTCCGATGCCATTGCTCGCCGCCTGGGCATTCGCCACGAGACTCCCCAGACTTTCGTAATTTATCAGGGTCAGGTCGTTTTTCATGCTTCCCACTATGCCATTACGCCCGATGCGATTCATGAGACGCTGGATCAACTGGACCGCGCCGGTTCTGCTGCTGGGTAGCCTGTTGCTGGCCGGATGCCGGCCAAAGGCCCCCGAGCAGGCGGCCGCCTCGGAGCAGGTGCTGCTGCCCGGGGTCAAAGAAATCAAGCCGCCCCGGCCCGCACCGGACTTCGAGGCGCCGACTCTGGACGGCGCACCGTTTCGACTGAGCGCCCACCGGGGCTCGGTGATCCTGCTGAACTTCTGGGCCACCTGGTGTCCGCCCTGTCGCACGGAGATTCCAGACCTCGTTGCTCTGCAGCGAGAGTTGGGTGACCGGGGGCTGCTGGTGATAGGCGTCTCGACCGACGAAGGCGGGGCCGAAGTCGTGGCTCCCTTTGCCGAAAACTTCCAGATCAACTACCCTGTCGTTCTGGACGACGGCTCGGTCTCCGAGGCCTACGGAGGCATCTGGGCCCTGCCCACCACGGTGATCATCGATCGGGCCGGTCGCATCCGCTACGAGGTCATCGGCATCTTCCCAACGAAGGAAATGCGTCCTTGGCTGGAAGCCCTACTCGACGAATCGGCTTCCTGAGCCATGAAGCACCGCACTGTGGACGAGTGGCTGGCGCTGCTTGCGCCCGCGCTCCAGCAACCGCTGCGCCAGGTGGAAGAACTGATCAATGCCGACCCGGAGCTGCAGCAATGGCTGCAGGAAGCGGCCTTTCAGGCGGCCATGGAAGCTGCCGCACAATCTGACCCCACGGCCCTGAACGCCGTCTACCAGCGGTTGCAGGACGAACTGGAGACGCGCTTCCGGGAACTGTCGGAAGCCATCGCCCGGATCACCCACGGCTGCGGCCACCTCCGGTTGAACTGGCAACCCGATGCGCCGCATTACAGCCGCGTCGAGATCGATTTCAGGCGCGACTACACGGTGGATCTGTTCATGACGCTGGCCGACCCGCTGCCGGACGCCCTGCACCGGGCGCTCGACCGCCTCCGCAGCCTGCTACCTGCCGACGAACCCTACCCCCGACGTCCCCACCAGGCCACCGCCCTGCTGTTCTATCGGGGACAAGCGCCGGCCCTGCGATTGCTCGACCACCTGACCCCGGCCGGTCGCCGACAGACGGCTGTTGTTTTCCTACCGGATCAAAAACCTTCATCCGAAATGCCCCCGGAAACCGCACTCCAGGTGCTGCGCGCTTATTTCTCGGGCACCTCCGAAAGCGACCGGAGCTGACCTTCTCCAACGATCTGCCACCCCTGCCATCCTTCATCCATCTCGACCCACAGACAGGCGCCGGGCTCCAAAAATTCGCTGAGCAACCAGGCGAACTGTTTGGGATCCTCCACCGGGATGGCCTCGGCGATCGGCTCCAGTTCGTCCTCACTCACCCGGAAATAGCCCAGCGCGAAGAACAACGGACCGTCAAAAGGCGTGCTGATCGTCCGATAAAGCCGGCTATGCCGGCGTAGCAACTGGACCAGTTCCGGGCGTTGCCACTGCTGATCAGCCGGTGTCAGGTATAGAAAAGATCGCCGCAGAAACAGCCGCTCGATCAGCGTCGCCAGCGCCGCTCGGTGCTCAATACGAACACGCGCCTGCTCCAGCCGGATGCGTCGCAGTGAGGACGGTGCAGGCATGGGTGTTCCTTCAGGCCACCAGGGCCCGGGTTGTCTGGCCGGCCGAGGTATACGCCGCCGAACCGCCCAGGTGCCGCTCGTTGATCTGGAGCAACGCACCGTCGCTCACCAGTGACTCCAGCGCACGGTATAACTCCAGCGCACAGCTTTTCAGGCGCGGCTCGTCGTCCAGCATCTCGGTCAAACCGGCCTGTTTCAACGCATCGACCAGGTTGATCAGCGACTGGGTGGCTCCCACACGATAGCCTACCTGATCGTCAGCCGAGCCATCCAGATGCGCCCGAACCAGCACGTAGCGTTCAAGCAGACCGGTCAGCACTTCGATCAATCGCGCCTCGCCCTCCACGCTGAGCCGCATGCGCCGATCGACCTCCAGCCGCTGTACGGCCAGTGCGGGTTCCGTGATGCCCGTCAGTTCCACCAGCTCGCGATAGGCTGCTTCCACCACTTGCAGACGCGCCAGCACCCGCGCATAGTCGTCTCCGGCCTCGAACAGCAGCGTCAGCGTCTGACAACCTTCACGGGGCGTCGTCGAGCCATCCAGCGCCGTACAGATCAGCCGGAGCACCTGGCGCAACATCTGCAGCCGGAGATGCAGGTGATGTGCCGTCCGCATCAACGCACCAAACGCCTCGTCGCTGGCCGAACGCACAAACTGCTCGAAAGCCTCGTAAAAGCCATGCAGATCGGTCGCAAATCCCTGCAGCGCCTCCTGCTCGGTCCCGACTCCTTCGAAATGGGCTGTCAGCTGGCGTACTTCCTCCCGAAGCCGGATCAGCTCATGAAAGATCTGCCCGACCGGAAACGTCTCGCTCTGGCGGCGCACTTCGTAGAGGGCATCGCGAACGGCGTGATGCTTCCGGGAAAACAGCGTTCGGTTCCGGCTCGTCAGCCCTTCCATCAATTCGATCCCGAGCCGGTCGTAGGCGCGCGCCAGCACGAAGATGTAGCGCACGAAATGCCGGTCCTTGTCCGTCGCACGAAGCAGCGTGTGCAGATGCTGCGTCAGCTCATAGGTCGTCATGGTGGCACCTCTACGCAGTCCGGGGTCGATCCACGCCCTTCTTTCGTAATAATCGACCCCGTGGCCTTGAGATTAAGCAGCGGCTGTATCCGATGCTGCATTTGTTGATGCAGGTCGTGTAGCAAGCGTCCTCCTGACAAAGTGGACAATTGCCGCCACGACGGACAGTCCCAGCGCCACCACCAGAAAGCCCCAGCCCGGATGTCCGAGCCAGCTTCCCAGCCCCAACGCAGCGGCCACCAGCGCAAACACGACGGCCAGCCCGGCCAGCACGCCCACCAGCAGGCGCAGTAGCAACTGGCGGATACGGGCTTCAATCCGCTCTTCGATTTCCAGCTGGGTGAGCGTCAACCGAAGCTCCACCCAGGCACGCAGGTCTTCTACTAGCTCCTGCATCTGCCGACGCAGACGCTGCAGGTGCTGCGAAGGCATCTCGGTTTTCGGCGGTGTATGCATAACCATCGTTGTTCAGTGGAACCCGGCTCGACGCCGGGCTTTTCGTGTAGCGTTTTTCAGAAAAAAACTACCCGATCATGCGCTTCTGGAAAAAAGCGTCAGCGTCGGGCCTGCAATCGCAGCCCACGCCCAATCCCAACAGTCTCAAATTTACGGCGCCCGGACGGACTTTTATCGACAAAGGCCTGTTGAGTTTTCGTTCGGCCGAGGAAGCCGCCGCGCATCCCCTGGCGGCCGCGCTGTTTGCCATCGAAGGAGTCTGCGACGTGCTGATCCTGCCGGAGTTCGTCACCGTGACCAAGCGGCCGTACGTTCCCTGGGATGCCCTCGAAGCGTCGGTGATGGAAGTGCTGCGCACATATCTGGCCGACCGCTTCAGAAGCTGAGCGGGCTATCCCAGCAGTTCGCGCAGCGCCTCGACGGCCGTTCCGACCGGATCGGGAAACGGCGGCCGGTGCGCTTGGCCGGGCGCCGTCCGTCCGGGCAGCTGCGGTAGTTGCCGCAGAAGCTCAGGCCGAGCGACAACAACCGACACTTCGGCCGCATGCGTCTGCAGCCATTCCACCACCTCCGCAAGGTCGCGATAGGGCACCCAGCGCAGGTGGCCCGGCGTCTGCACTTCAGGCGCGCCCTTGCTGACGAGAAATTCCAGACCTTCCCCGTAGGCGTGGGGAATGCCGGCCGCCTTCAGCCATGCCTGCGGCATCTTCAGGCGGCCGGGCGTGGCCGTATGTGCCGGAAACACCCCGCGAAAGAGCGACAGTGCCTCGAGCAACGCGTCCGGCGGCAGCGCCTCGGGCGCCCAGATCAGCCGCACACTCCGGCTACCGAATCCCTCAAAAAGCAGCGCATCTTCGGCCAGCCCCTCCAGCTCGTCCGGCGCCTCCCGACCGTCCAGCACGGCCACGCCGTAACGTATCGGAAGCAAACGCACTCGCTCGGGTGAGCGCCGGACCCGCAGCAGCGTATCCTGCACCTCCCGATGCACCGCTTCGTCCCCGACCGCCACCAGCACGTCCGCTTCTTCCAGACGGGTTTCCAGTTGCGGCTCGGTATCGAGCCGGATCGTATCGACCGCCAGCGCCTCCAGCAGGGCTCCAACCAGCGTGGCGGCCGGTTCAGCGAGCACCAGCGTCCCCCGGTGCACGCTCAGCCAGAGCAGCAGCGCCTCCTGCCAGCCGGCCAGCGGCGCACGGTCGGTCTGCCAGAGCAGCACGGTGCGTCCCGAAGTCGGGGGCAGGCTTTCCACAAAACGACGCAGCGCCGACTCCGTGAGCGTGTGCATCTGCTGGTTCAGCGCAAACGCCGCGGCTTCCTCGGTCAGAAAGTCCGAAGCGGCCAGCGCCCGCGTGACGGCTTCCTGGCGTTCCGGCCACGACGGCTCGCGCCACTGCCAGACCAGCTTGAGCAACTGCTGCACGCGCGCAGACGTCACTCCGTCACGGTCCATCCTGTGGAAAGCGGATCAGGCATCCAAAAGCGCCCGTTTCGGTCGTCTCCGGCGCTTTGCCCTGAAGCAGTGTTTCCAGCGCCGCTTTCAGATAGGCCTGCTGGACGTTGGACGCATCGCCCGGGCTGTCGTCGATCGCCCCCCGGTAGACGAGCCGATTGCGGGCATCGAAGACAAACACCTCCGGCGTGCGGGAAGCCCCAAGCGCCCGGGCCAGCGCCGCCCCTTCGTCCTTCAGGTAAGGCATTGTGTAGTTTTTGCGCTGCGCCTGCTGCCGGCTGGCCTCCAGCGACTCCTGCGGGAAGGCCTCCGGATCGTTGGCATTCACCAGCACAAAGGCAATGCCCTGCGCTTCGTAAGCCTCGGCCAGTTCCTTTAGCCGGGCTTCGTAGCGATCGACCCAGGGGCAGCGATTGCTCCAGAACACGATCACCAGCCCACGCGCACCCCGAAGTTGCGCGAGCGTTACCTGTTGCCCGTCGGTCGAAGGCATCGGCCGGTCGGCCAGTGGCAACTGTGCCCATCCGGGCAATGCGAGCAACCAGCTCAGTGCAATGGTGAGGAGATGTCTCATCGTTCCATGAAGCAGGTGTACCCTGCACAGGTTCATAGCGTCACTTCGCGGTTGAGCTGCAAACTTCTGGCCAAACGGACCTGTACCCTTTTCCGGAATGGTCGGCCTGTGCATGGCTTGCAACTGCACCGTGGCAGGCCTGAACGTCCTGCGCGCTGGTACAAAAGACCGACGGAAGGGTTTCTCAGCGGGCGAGCACACGTAGGATGGGGTAGAAACGTCCCGGTGCCAGCCGATCTTCCAGCAGGCCCCAGGCCACCAGTCCGTCGTCGGAGCGGGGCTCCAGCAGCAATGCGGCCAGCCGCCCCGTGTGCCCGTCGACGGAGACCAGACAACTGCCAGAGGGGGCTTGTAGCGTCTGACGCTCGTAAGCGCCCCACACTTCTTGGCCCCGGTGTCCCTGATAGGGCCGATCGGCCACGGCCACCGAATCGATCCAGAAGCGCTCGACTTCCAGTTGAAGACCGGTTTCTACCGGAACGCAGGGGATGCCGTGTACCTCAAGCAGATCCCGCACATGGTCGAGACCGGCCGGAATCAGATAGCCCCGGGGAATGGGGATCGTCTCGGTCGGCGCAAAGCGATCGTAGAGCGGCAACATCTCCGGAAGCACCTCGTGGCGGCGTTGCAACAGGAGCCGCCCGGTATAAGGATGCCGCAGGGAATCAACCGAACTCAGCAGAATGAGCGCCATCTCCGGGGCCCGGTCGATGCGGGCCCGCAGAGCGATCGGCTCGCCCACCGGCGAAGCCTGGCGTACCTCTTCAATCAACGCGCGGATCTTGGAAGCCCGGGCGGCCGCAAACGAAAGCACCGCTTCCAGAAAGGCATACGTCGCTTCGATGCGCTCCTCGAACGTCGCGTACGCGTAGGCCTCGCTGAGCAGCCCCAGCATGCCCCGGAGCCCGACGTAGTTCGTGCCGAAGCGGGGTCGATGGTCAAAGGTGTACCAGCCAGGCGGTCGGTCGCTCCCCGTCCAGGGCAGGTTGCCGTAGTAGAAGAACTTCCATCGATGCTTCGTCCAGATCGTATCGTTGACAGCCGGAAGCCAGACCCGGCGCAGGTAGTCTACCAGCGGTTTCGGTGTGGACGGATGCAACGGTGGCGCGTAGGTGAGCGGGTAGGCGTGGTAGGTGCCGTCCGTCGTGTGCAGATCGATGAAAACGTGCGGATCGTACTCCCGCAGTAACCGGAGCAACGAGCGCGTCTCGGGCGCATCGGCTTTCATAAAATCCCGGTTTAGATCGTACCCCTGCGCATTGGCCCGCTGGCCCATGCCCCCGATGGGTCCGTTCTGCAATGGACGGTTGTAGAGACTGATGCGCTCGTTGCCATCGGCGTTGTAGATGGGTGCCACCAGCAACACGAGCGAGTCGGCCCACTCGGCATACATCCCGGCGGCCAGCGCACGCAGCAGCATCAGGGCCGCTTCCTTGCCGGCCACTTCGCCGCCATGGATATTGGCCAGAATCAATACGCGCAGCGGCGCCGACGCAGCCCGCACGCCGTCGCCCGTTGCATTCACTACGTTCCCGTAGATCACCAGCGGTAGCGCGCGGCCTTCTGTCGTATATCCGAAGCGTGTAACCTGAATCCGGTGAGAACTGGCCTCCAGCACGTCCAGAAACGCCATGACCTCGTCGTAGCGCGTCGTTTCGGCAAAACCCGTGGCCTCGGCCCGCGTCTGCAGAAAGGCCAGATCCACGCCCTGCCCAAAAGCCATCCGGGTCAGCAACAGCATCAGCAAAAGGCAGCCGCCACGCATGATCATTCTTCTGTGTGCACCGTGATCGAAAGCTGCATCCGACGCACCAGCCAGTCGTTGAGCAGGTAGCAGGCCACCAGCGCCACACCCCACTGCACCAGACACGTCATCACCGAATAGGGCACAAACGGATCGTACCACCGTTCCGGCGCATACACCACCCCTGCCTGATAGAGCCACCAGCCCAGCAGCACGACCGCCTCCAGCGGCACTACCCATCGCACCAGCACATCCCACCCCTGCCCCAGTTGCCAGTCCCATGGATTGACCGCGATCGTCTCCGCCCGCAAACGTGCCGGACCGTAGCGCATCACCGCCAGCGCCACGAATGCTCCCGAAAGCATCAACGCCACGCCCCACACGAAATCCTGATTTCCGAACACCGTCAGGTTCAGTGCCGAAGGCAGTCCCAGCAGCCAGGCCACCACGCCCACCCCTACCAGCGCCTGCGCACGCCGCACACCCAGGTCCATCAATATGCGTGTGGCCAGCTCTACCATCGCAATCAGCGAACTGAAAGCCGCAAACGTCAACCCCACAAAAAACAGTACGGCCAGCACCCGCCCCATCGGCATTCTGGCAAAAAGCTGCGGCAACCAGATGAACGTTAACCCCGTCGAAGCCGGCCCACTGGTGCGCATCACCTCCAGCACCTCGGCCCGCGACAGTTCCGCCCCCAGCACGGCAAACACCGTCCCGAAGATCGTCAGCGCCGCCAGTAGCGACACCGTGTTGTTGCCGATCCCTGTCAGAAATGCATTCTGCACCACCCCGTGCTCGCGCCGCATGTAGGCCGCGTAGGTCAGAATCAATCCCCACCCTGCCCCCGTGTCCCAGGCGTTCTGCGTGAGCGCCTCCAGCCACAGGCGCGGCCGTGCCAGATCACTCCACTGCGGCGTGAACAGATAGCGCACGCCTTCAAAGGCCCCGTCCAGCGTCAGTGCCCGCACCAGCGCGATGAGCAAGATCACCAGCAGCGACGGAATCAGCACCCGGTTGGCCCGTTCGATGGCCCGCACGCCCGTCCAGATCACCGCCACGGCCAACCCGAGCGCCAGCGCCTGAAACACCACCGGCCAGAGACTCCCCTGAAACCCATCCCAGAACTGCTGCGCCGCTTCTGTCGAACTCGGAAGTGGACGCAACAGCAGCCCCCCCGCATAGTAAAGGCACCAGCCCGTCACGACCGCATAGTAGAACATGATGGCCGTCGAGACCAGCGCCACGAACGCGCCCAGCCAGGCCATCGAGCGCCCGCCCACGCGAGCGAACGTCCCGATCACCCCCATGCGGCCTTTCTGCCCCAGCGCATACTCGGCCACGATCAGCGGCACGCTCCAGAGAAACAGGAACACCACCCACACCAGCAGAAAGGCCCCGGCTCCCAGGTCGCCACCGTTCTGAGCGGCAATGCGGGGAAAACGCCAGATGTTGCCCGTCCCCACCGCAATCCCCAGCACGCTCAGCAGCAACCCCAGCCGCGAAGAGAAATGCTGTCGCGTTTCCTGCATGGCCGAACGAAACTTCCGTCAATGTTCGCGCACAAAAATACAAGCTTTCGACACAAGGTGCGAGTACCGGCCGCACTTTCTGCAGGGCCACGGCCAAACTTCTATCGGCCGTGATCGTTTCAGCGAGCAGATGTGTCACCCGTAACCACCACCGGCATGGCCGTGCGTGCTACCCCCCCGGATCAACCGCGTGTCATCTCCCTGAAAGACATCCAGCGCCCCGTCGCGGAAGAGCTGAAGCACTTCCAGCGCTATTTCCGCGAGGCCATGCGCACCTCGGTGCCACTGCTCGATCATGTCGCCCGCTACCTGCTTCGCCAGAAAGGGAAGCGCATCCGCCCGCTGCTGGTCCTGCTGACGGCCAAACTGTGCGGCGGCATCACGGAAGCCACCTACCGGGCCGCGGCCCTGGTGGAACTGCTGCACTCGGCCACACTGGTGCACGACGATGTAGTGGACGGCGCCGAAAAACGCCGCGGCATGTTTTCCATCAACGCCATCTGGAAAAACAAAGTAGCCGTGCTCTTCGGCGACTTCCTGCTCAGCCGGGGCCTGCTGCTGGCACTGGACCACCGGGACTACGATACGCTGCATGCGCTATCGGACGCCGTGCGCCGCATGAGCGAAGGCGAACTGCTGCAGATAGAAAAGTCGCGCCACCTGGACATCGACGAAGCCACCTACTTCCGCATCATCTCCGACAAAACCGCCTCGTTGATTGCCGCCTGTACCAAATGCGGAGCCCTCAGCGCAACCGACGATCCCCGGGTGATCGACGAAATGTATCAGATGGGTGAAAAGTTGGGCCTCGCCTTCCAGATCCGCGACGATCTATTCGACTACGGCGAAGAGGCCGGCAAACCCATCGGGAACGACCTGAAGGAGAAAAAGCTGACGTTGCCGCTCATCTATGCGCTCCGGGTGGCACCGTCCTCCGAGCGCCGCCGCATCCTCCGGATTGTGCGCAAAAAGAAAAAGTCGCGCGACGACGTTCAGACGGTGGCCGACTTTGCCGAGGCGTATGGCGGTATGGCCTATGCCCGTGAACGTATGGAAGCGCTGGCCAGCGAAGCGCGGGCCATTCTCGAACGCTACCCGCCTGGCGACGCCCGCGACGCGCTCCTCGACCTGGTGGACTACACCGTCACGCGCAATCGGTAACGTGCTTGAAAAGTTCAGGGCGGTCCGGGCAAAAAAAGGCCGTCCTGCGCTAAATTGAAGCCGACGGGTCTGCTGCAACCAACCCATCCGTCGGAGACGCCATGCCTTCGCTCTACCTGCTGGGAACCGGCGCGGCCGTGAGCGATCCGCACCGCACCACAACCATGCTGGCCGTGGCCGACGAAGCCTCGCTGATCGTAATCGACTGCGGCGGCGACGTCGTCCAGCGCCTGCTGGCCGCCGGACTGGACCCGGTGAAACTGACCGCGCTGATCCTGACCCACGAACACCCGGACCACACCGGCGGCTTTCCGCTCTTCATGGAGCGCATCTGGCTGCTGGGCCGCCGCGAGCCCATCCCGATCTACGGCATCCATCCGGCCATCGACCAGGCCCGACGCTGCTTCGACACGTACAACACCTCGACCTGGCAGGGCCTGCCCACCCGCGACTGGCACGAGGTGCCCTACGAACCCGGCGCACTCGTGCTGGAAAACGACCGCTGGCGCGTCCGCGCCTGGCCCGTTGTGCATCCGGTTCCCACAGTAGGATTGCGCTTCGAGCACCTGCCCACGGGCCGCGTGATCGCCTACTCCTGCGACACGGAGCCGACCGACGCCGTCGTCGAACTCGGCCGCAACGCTGATATCCTGATTCACGAAGCCACCGGCGAAGGTCCGGGGCACACTTCACCCGAAGACGCCGCCCGTCAGGCAGCCCGGGCCGGAGCCCGACGACTGCTGCTGGTCCACCTGCCGCCCCGGATCACCGACGCGGACCTTGAGCCGGCCCGCCGGCACTTTGCCGCGACCGAACTGGGCGAAGAACTGGGCCGCTATGATCTATAATACGAGCCCCATACGTCCGACAAAGCTGCAAACGCTCCATCGCCCGGCACGAAGCGTCAGCAACCGGCCGTCCGGTTCAGGACTTCGCTGAGATACGAGGCAGACTACAAGCAGGTGCGCGCGCCCTTACCGGGCATAGAGCAAGCACAGCCGAACACCTGTCCTAAAGAACAGACCGGAAAGCCGTGCTGTGCGCTACCGGCCGGTCTGATGCCCGACGCCCAGCAACCGATCGCTCCCCCGGCTTGCATCGCGGTAGTAGACGAACGCCGTATAGATGTTCTCGGACCGCGGCAGGGCCTCGGCATTGGCCCGCGCCGGTTGCGCACCGTCCAGCACGTATCGATAGGCATGCCATCCCTGCTTGACGAGCGCTTCGCCTTCGTAGCGCCGCCGATCCGGATTCCAGCGCATCTGGTAGGAAGGGCGCCGAAACCACCCGGAAAAGCTTCCCACCAGCCACAGCGGCTGCCGCCAGGGTCGCTCCGGCTCCAGTCGGAAATGCACGCGCACGTACTCGGCCGTCCGGTGCGGATCGCCCGGTGCATCGCGTACGACCGCGCCAATCACCGACTGGCCCGCCAGCAACGGATCGGTGTCGCTCCCACCAAAGCGCACGTAGTCGGGCGCCAGCCAGACCTCCGGCGGCACCGTCGCACGATCCACCCGTTCGAGCTGCCCGCCCGGCCGGAGCGCACTCAGATCCAGAAAGTAGTCGGCCGGCTCCGGCGGAAACGGCTCCTCCAGGAGAAAGCTCAGCATTGGCTGCTCGTCCAGCAACGTCCGGCGACTGCAGCGCATCGCCTCGAAAGCGCCGTTGCGGGCAAAGCAGACCACGTAGTCGAACACGGCCCCGGCAAGCTCGTCCGGCGGCCGAAAGCGGGCCATCAACTGCACCGACGGGAAAGCCTGCGCGCCCGGGAAATTTGCCGGACTGACCTCTACCCGCGTCCGTCCCTCCACCACAAAAAAAGGACGCTCGAACAGCACAGCTTCCTCCTGTCCCTGTTCGGTGACGCGCAGGATGTAGTTGCCGCTCAACCGAAAGCGGATGTTTTCGTTGGGAAAGCGATAGATGTAATGCTGGTAGGGAATGGCTGTGCGCTCCGACGGCGCATAATCGGTCAGATCGTCCCGCGCAAACGCATCGAGGTACTCAATGGGCATCAGATCACGCCGCCACGCGTGATCAGCATGGTAGAAGTAGATCGAAAGCGGCCGTCCCTGTTCACTCAGCAGATCGAACCGGAGCGTCAGGACGTCACGGCCGCCCAACAGCAGAATCGGCCATTGCCGCTCGTCGTCGCCCCGGTAGAGTTGGACCTGCCCCACCACTTCGGCGTCGGGTTGCAGCTCGGGCCCCACCGTCGAGACCGTCGGCGCCGGGCGCTGTACGACACGCGACCGCTGCCGACCACTCTCGCGAGCGCCCGCACAGGCCATCACCAAGCACAGTAGGCACAGCAGACCGAGCGGTGCTCCGGATATGCGTTGCGCAGCCATGTAAGCCATGCGATCGTCTCCTGCACGCAGGCGGCAGCATTGAAAGCACCGGCTTGCCGTAAAGAAGAGACCAGCGCCCGACCGTCTGCGATTGCGTTCAGAGAATCTTCCACGCACCCCAGTCGCCACCACTGCACCGCCCAGCGGAGCGTCGCATCCCAGCCCGGCGGTAGCGTCTGTGCCCAAGATACGTTCAGCACGCCGATGTTGCAGCGCTCGCGGGGATTTTCGAGCCGGCGCAGCAGGCGCCAAAGCGAATCCGGCCGGACAGCCACCGCGTAGCGCAGCGCAAGGGCACCACGTCCGCTCAGATCGTACGACGGCCAAGCGCGGTAGAGCGCTCGGTACAACGTCCGCGCCGAATCGGCCGCCCCGGTAAGCGCCAGCGCGTCGGCCCCATGCAGCCGAAGTCGTAGCGCCTGTGTCGTGTCGGCCCCGGCCAGCCGCGCCCGGACCGTATCGGCATGGCCCCGGAGCAGTTGCAGATGCGCCCAGCGCTCCAGCGCCGGGAGAAAGCCAGGCTTCTGACGAAGCGCCTGCATCAGCAACGCCTCGGCCCGGAGCGTGTCGCCCCGCACGAGCGCCCACCGGGCCGCCTCGTAGCGGCGCGCATAAGGCGGCACGTAGTGCGGGCAGCGCCGTTCGAACAGCGACGGCACGCCAAAGCGCCGTTTCATAAACGCGTAGGCGCTGCGGTCCACATAGGGTATGCGGAAAAGCAACCGTTCCCAGTCGGCCAGCAGGCTGTCGCGCGTGCGACCGTAAGCTGCCCGAAACGACCGCCCCCCGTACACCTGACGCAGCGGCGCCGGCCCGTAGCGATCGATCAGATAGCGCACGAACGAGCCGGTCAGCGTGTAGGCCACGGCGCTGCGGCTCGTCCAGAACCCGCGGGGACCGAGCATTGCTGCCACCTGCTCGGTAAGCGATGCGTTGCGATCCCGGGCCAGCGTGGCGGCCACGGCCGCCTGCTCGTGCGGCGTCGGGCGTCCGTCCGGCGGCTCCACGGCCACCGCCAACCCCTCGACCAGCCCGATCCGCGGGGAAATGCCCAGCCTAGGGATGCCCCAGCCGCGCACGAGCACATGCGCCAGTTCGTGGGCAATGCTCCGATCGAAGCGATCCAGTAGCAGATGCACCTGCGGCCTTGCCAGCCAGACCAGCGCTACGCTCGTGTAACGCGCCCCGGTCAGCTGCGCGCGCCGTTCCGGATCGCCAAAGACGAACACCTGCACAGGCTCAGGCTCCGCAATACCCAGGCGTCGGGCCAGTCGCTCGTAGTCGTAGGCGGCCCGAAGCGCCCGCAGCTTCGCTTCCTCCAGCGTCAGCCACCGGGGATCGTAGTGCAACGTTATCACCCCCTGCACGACCCGACCGGGCAGCGCGCGCTTCAACGCGGCCGTGGACGTGTTGAACCCCAGCGGCACGGCCAGCACGTAAAAGGCGCCCAGCAACAACGTAACGCCACCCAGAGCCGGCCACCACCCGGGCCAGAGCAACCGGGGCGACCGGTGAAAACGGGCCACCAGCGCCAGCCACAGCGCCCAGAGCAACGTCAGCATCCGAAAGCTCAATAGCCCCGGACGCAGCGCCGGATCTTCGTCGTAAAGCGGCCCCAGCACCCCTCCGAAGACGTGGTTGTACGTGTAGAGCTGCGGATGAAGTAGCAGATCGTAGGCGACCGGCAACGTGCACAGGCCCAGCCCGATTCCTATCAGCCAGCGGCGGCCGTGCCGCACCCCCGCACCGTGCAGCGCCTCGGCCAGCGCCACGGCCAGCACAACGCTTGCGGGCGGAAACAGCAGGAAAAATACCAGACCGCGAAGGTAGTCGCAGTTGGGCCGCCAGAGCATCGTCAGCGTGAGCAGGGCCCAGGGGATGAAGAGCAGCAGGAGTTGTCGGCGCAATGCGTCTGCCAGACGGCCACCCCGCCTGAAATGTCCCCACGCCCACCAGCCTGCCACGAAAAAGGCCGTCAGCGCCACCAGTGCGGCCGACTCCACGTGCAGCAGCCCCACCACAGGCACCGGCCAGAGCGCCAGACTCAGCCCGGCGTAGACAAGTCCGCAGCCTGCAATCCCCGGCGTTCGCTCGCGCGGCATTTACATGTAGGTCCGCTCAAAGCAACTTGATCGTGATTCCCAGCGAGAACACCTCTTTGAGCTGGACTTCGCTGCTCACATCACGATCGTAGAGCGCCACCACTTCCAGGCTGGTGCCCAGCCAGCTATTGACCTGCATCTCCAGCAGATTTTCCCAGAGCATATCGGGCAGATCCGGCTTGTTGAAGGCAGCAAAAAGCCCCAGCCGCGACTTCAGACGCACGTTCTCGAACAGCTCCCGGTCCAGCTCCGTGCGCGACTCGAAGCCCATCTCGAAGCGCACGGCCTGATCCGGCGTCAGCCCATAGAGCGTGCGCAGTCGCTCGATCAGCACGATCGTTTCCTTGGCGCCCACGCCCAGTCGTTGCCGAAACCAGCCGTCCGGCTGGTAGGTGAGCCCCAGCGCCTGATTGAGAATGGCCGGTGAGAGCAGATCAGACACCTTGACCGGCGGCTTCCGCCCGTCGCCAAACGGGTTCTTAGTGTAATTGTAGCCCGGAGCGAACTGCGTGCGCAGATCGGCCGACATCGTCGGATTGAACAGGCTGAAGAAGCCATCGCCCCGGTACTGGAGCGAAGCGGCCAGCCGGATGCGGTCTTCGGCCTTGCGCACCTCCAGCGTATCCTGCTTGACCACCCCCAGCGTCAACCGCACGTCGTAGAGCTGCCGCCAGGATGGCGAGATGCGCTCGAACGTACCGTTGACGGCGCCCGAAAGGGCCAGCGTGTTCAGGCCACCTTCGGCCCAGTTACTGAATGAAGCCTGCGTGGCCGAAAGGCGCGTACTCAGGCTTTTCTTCCAGACAACCCGCGTCGTATCGGCCTCCTGAGCCAGCACATTCCCTGAGATCAGTCCGACAATAAGAAAAACTATCCACTTGTTTTTAGGAAACATATCCCCAAGCACCTCCTGCACCTGTATCCAACAAAAAAGGCTATGCCTGAAGCATAGCCTTTTTACGAAGCAGCAGTACAGAAAGAAAAGCGCACCCGTTACATGGCCTTCTTTTTCTCCTGAATTTCTACCCGGATCTCCTGCGCCAGCTTTTTCAGCTCCTGCATGGCCTTACGGATGCGTGTACCGGCGGCCTTGTTACCCTTCTCGTAGAACTTTTTGAAATCCTGCTCCAGGCCTAAGACGAGATCGCGGAGTTGTTCGAAGCGGTTCATAGGGGACCTCCTTCGGTTTTTGGTTTCAGGGAACGGGCACCCATGTGTACATGGATGCGCTGCTATTTGTGCTCCAACTTAACACACAGCCCGAATTGTGTCAAGAAGAAAGCGCATTACTCCCCTGAAAAACTCCCTGTTTCACCGCTTCCGGAAGTTCTTCCAGTTTCCCCACCCACAAATCAACCTTTTGTTTTTTAACAACTTCATGCATAATATCCCTGAACTCCTCGCTCAGTAGTGCGATCACGACTTCTGATGTCCATATCGAAATAAGCGCTTCCAGCACCTCGGCCGCCGGGGCCTCGACGATCTGCTCGGTTTCCGTTGCCACCAGCGTGGACACGACGGGCCAGACACCCTGCCGGAGCAGCTGCACCAGCCACGCCGCGCGTCCCACCTGCAACGTGCCAGTGGCCGTGCGCCGGAGCAACCCGCGATCGCTCCCCTGAATGCCCACAGCCGGAATCAGCAGTTCGTTCAGACCGGCCACCAGCCGCTGGTTGGTCTCCCGAATGCCGCGCTCGATGAGCGTCCGCTCGTGATCGCTCCGGGCCACGACTACCCCGTTCCGGCGCTCGGGCACGTAGCCTTCGGCTTCCAGAAGCTGCTCGGCCCGGCCGCCGCTGCCGTGCACCAGCACCATCGGCGCGGGGAGTTGCTTCAGCACCCGCGCCAATCGCTGCACCAGCAGCAGATCTTCCAGGTGCCGGTCGTCCAGGTAGAGAATGCCTGTGCGCATGATCGATCCAGTTTGGGTTTTCTCCTAACGCCTCCATTTATCCTGAAGATTCTCCGGTTAGCTCTTGAATCAGATCACCCAACTTCGTTCCTTACAGCAGCCGGTGGTCAGCCAACCTGTTCACGTAAGCTTCCCATGCATCGCTTCAGCCATCTGCACTGCCACACCCAGTACTCGCTCCTTGACGGCGCAGCCCGTATTCAGACGCTGCTGGAACGGGCGGCCGAATACGAGATCGAAGCTGTGGCCATCACCGACCACGGCAATCTGTTCGGCGTGCCGGAATTTTACCACACCGCCGAAAAAATCGGCGTCCAGCCGATTATCGGCTGCGAGTTTTACCTGACGCCCGCCAGTCGCCACGACCGTAGCGAGCGCACCCGCTACCACCAGGTGCTGCTGGCCAAAAACGAAACCGGCTACCGTAACCTGATCAAACTCTCCTCGCTCTCCTACCTGGAAGGTTACTACTACAAGCCCCGCATCGACCACGAGTTGCTCACCCAGTATCACGAAGGGCTGATCGCCACCACCTGCTGCCTGCAGGGAGAGATTCCGCAGACCATTCTGCACAAGGGCGAAGAAGCCGCCCGCAAGCTTTTCGAGTGGTATCTGGAACTGTTCGGCGAGGATTATTACATCGAAATCCAGGATCACGGGCTTCCTGATCAGAAGAAGGTTAATGCCATTCTGCTCCGGTGGGCCCGAGAGTACGGCGTCAAGGTGATCGCTACGAACGACGTGCACTACGTCGATCGCGCCGATGCCGAGCCACACGACGTACTGCTCTGTCTGCAGACGGGCAAGGACATGTCGGATCCGAGCCGGCTGCGCTTCGACAACGACCAGTTCTACCTGAAAAGTCCGGCCGAAATGCGCCAGGCGCTTCTGGCCGACATCGAGCCGCACCTGGTCGATGAGATGATGGCCAACACCGGCGAAGTGGCTGACAAATGCCGCTTCCAGCTTCCCACGGGCAAGCTGCTCATGCCGCACTACCCGATCCCGCCCGAATACAACGGCGACATGGACGCCTATCTGCGGGATCTGGTCTTCGAAGGGGCCCGCCGGCGTTACGGCGATCCGCTCCCGCACGAAGTGGCCGAGCGGCTGGAGCATGAGCTGGCCATCATCAGAAAAATGGGCTATGCCGGCTACTTTCTGATCGTGCAGGACTTCACCACGGCTGCCCGTCGGCTCGGCGTGCGCGTCGGTCCCGGCCGCGGCTCGGCAGCCGGAAGCGCCGTGGCCTACTGCCTGGGTATCACGAACATCGATCCGCTCAAGTACGACCTGCTCTTCGAGCGCTTCCTGAACCCCGAGCGCGTCTCGATGCCCGACATCGACATCGACTTCGACGACCGGGGTCGTGGCAAGGTCATCGACTACGTGGTGCAGAAGTACGGCCGGGAGAACGTCTGTCAGATCATTACCTTCGGCACGATGGGCGCCAAGATGGCCATTCGCGACGTGGCCCGCGTGCTGGGCATCCCCCTGGCCGAAGCCGATCGCATCGCCAAGCTCATCCCCGACGGTCCGAAAGTGACGCTGGCCCAGGCCTACGAAGAGGTGCCCGAACTCCGCGCCCTCAAGGAAAGCAACGATCCGCAGATCCGCAAGCTGCTCCACTACGCCGAGGTGCTCGAAGGCTCGGTGCGCCACACCGGCGTACACGCGGCCGGCGTCATCATCGCACCCGGCCGCGTGAGCGACTACGTGCCCGTGGCCGTCGCCAAAGGCAAAGACAACGACACGGTTACCACTCAGTACGACGGCAAGTGGATCGAGGAGTTCGGGCTCCTTAAAATGGACTTCCTCGGGCTGAAGACGCTCACCATCCTGAACGACGCGCTCCAGCTCATCAAAGAGAACCACGGTGTCGAGATCGACCTGGATCAAATCCCGCTCGACGATCCGAAGACGTTCGAGCTGTTCCAGCGGGGCGAGACGGTCGCCATCTTCCAGTTTGAATCCGAGGGCATGCGCGAGTGGCTGCGCAAGCTCAAGCCCACCTCGATCGACGACCTGATCGCGATGAACGCGCTCTACCGGCCGGGCCCCATGGATCTGATCCCCAACTACATCGCCCGCAAGCACGGCCTCGAGCCCGTCGAGTACCCCCATCCCCTGCTCGAACCCGTCCTGAAAAACACCTACGGCATTCCGGTCTACCAGGAACAGGTCATGGAAATGGCCCGCGTCATCGCCGGCTACACCCTTGGCCAGGCCGATCTGCTCAGGCGTGCGATGGGTAAAAAGAAGGTGGAAGAAATGAAGCGTCAGCGTGAAATCTTCCGCGAAGGGGCGGCGCGTCTGCACGGCATTTCTACCGAAAAAGCCGACGAGATTTTCGACATGATGGAGAAGTTCGCCGGGTACGGGTTCAACAAGTCGCACTCGGCGGCCTACTCCATCGTAGCCTACCAGACGGCCTATCTGAAGGCCAACTACCCGGCCGAGTTCATGGCGGCGGCGATGACCAGCGAAATGGGCGATACGAAAAAGCTGGCCGTGGTGCTCGACGAAGCACGCCGGATGGGGCTGGAGCTGTTGCCGCCGTCGATCAACCGAAGTCAGGCGCACTTCACCGTCGAAGACGGCCGCATTCGCTTCGGCCTGGGTGCCATCAAGGGCGTGGGGCTGGGCGCCATCGAGGCCATTCTCAAGGCCCGCGAAAAGCACGGCCCGTTTCAGACCATTTTCGATCTGGTGCGCCACCTGGACCTGCGCGTCGTCAACAAAAAGGTGCTCGAGTCGCTGGCCCGTGCCGGTGCGCTCGACGAACTGGAGGGACACCGGGCCCAACTCGTCGAAGCGATCGACCTGGCCGTGCAGTACGCCCAGAAGGTACAGGCCGACCGGATGGCCGGGCAGGCCTCGCTCTTCGGCGAAAGCGGGACGCGCACGGCCCTGCCGCCGCCCAATTTGCCGGTGGTGGAGCCCTGGTCGCGCGCCCGCTGCCTGAAGGAAGAACGTGAGCTGATCGGCTTTTACGTGACGGGGCACCCGCTCGAAGCCTACCGTGCCGAAGTCAACGCCTTTGCCACCACCACGCTGGCCGAGCTGTCGCGTACGCTGGAAGAAACGGACGCGCCCCGCAACGGATCGGCCAACGGACACGCAAACGGTACGGCGAACGGCCATGCGTACCGTCCCGCGCGCCCACGCCACCGCATCTGCGGCATCATCACCGAGGTGCAGCGGCGGATCGGACGCAACGGCCGTCCGCTTGCCTTTGCCTCGATCGAAGACTTTACCGGTCAGGGCGAGCTGGTTATTTTCTCCTCGGTGCTCGAGCGCGTCATGCCCTACCTGGAAGTGGACGCCGTCGTGCTGGTCGAAGGCCAGGTGGAAGTGCGCGGCGGGAGCGTCAAGATGCTGGTGGACGAGCTGTGGCCCATGTGGAAGGTGCGCGACGAGCTGGTCGATGCGCTGGTGGTGCAGCTCGATCTGGAGCAGGTACGGCCCGAGCAGCTCGATCGCTTCCACGCGCTCTGTCGAGAGCACGCGGGCCGCTGCAAACTGTACTTCGACCTGCACAGCCCTGAGCTACCGGGCGGCCGCCAGCGCCTGCTTAGCCGGCGCTGCCTGGTCGAACTCAACGATACGCTGATGCAGCAGACGTTGCGCCTCTTCGGCGCCGAAGCGGTTCGCCTGGAAAGCCGCCGCCTGTCGGCTCCGGTGCGCTCGTGAATCGTGGTCCCTGCAAGGCACTTCGCTTCGTGCCTTATTACGAGTACGGGTTTGTAGTGCGCTACAGGGGCGTCGGCCAAAGTGGCGTTACGCAGACACTTTGCCTGCACTTTGCGCCTGACCACAGACGCGAGCAGTTTGCCCGACGACATGTTGAGCCGGGCATGATTCGCAACAAAAAAGCGGGGCTGCCGATGTGGCAGCCCCGCTTCGGGGTTGCGGGGGTGTGTCAGGGCGCGCTTAGAACTCCATGTCGCCGGGGCTCGGCGTCTGCGCCTTTTCTTTCTCCGGCTTTTCGGCCACGACGGCCTCCGTGGTCAGCAGCAGGCCGGCCACCGAGGCAGCGTTCTCCAACGCCGTACGTGTGACCTTCGTCGGGTCGATCACGCCCTGCTGCAGCAGATTGCCGTATTCCTCGGTCTGGGCGTTGAAGCCGAAGTCGCCCTCGCCTTCCTTGACGCGCTGGACGACGATCGAGCCTTCCCAGCCCGCGTTCTCGGCAATCTGCCGGAGCGGCTCTTCCAGCGCCCGCTGGACGATCTGCACACCGATCTTCTGGTCCTCGTTTTCTACCTCGACCTTGTCGAGCGCCGGAATGGCCCGGATATAGGCCACACCACCACCCGGCACGATGCCCTCTTCGACGGCGGCACGCGTCGCGTGCAGCGCGTCTTCGACGCGGGCCTTCTTCTCCTTCATTTCAGGCTCGGTGGCCGCACCAATCTTCAGCACCGCCACGCCACCGGCCAGTTTCGCCAACCGCTCCTGCAGCTTCTCGCGGTCGTAGTCGCTGGTGGTCTCCTCAATCTGCTGCCGGATCTGGTTGGCGCGGGCCTTGATCTGAGCCGGATCGCCCTTACCGCCGACGATTGTCGTATTGTCCTTGTCGACAATGATCCGCTCAGCCTGGCCCAGATAGTCCAGCGTGGCGTTCTCCAGCCGGTAACCCTTCTCCTCGGAGATGACCGTACCGCCGGTCAGGATGGCGATGTCTTCCAGCATGGCCTTGCGGCGATCACCGAAGCCCGGCGCCTTGACGGCCGCCACCTTCAGCACGCCGCGCAGCTTGTTGACGACCAGGGTCGCCAGCGCCTCGCCCTCCACATCCTCGGCGATGATCAGGAGCGGCTTGCCGGTCTGGACCACCTTCTCCAGAATCGGCAGCAGGTCCTTCATCGCCGAGATCTTCTTGTCATGGATCAGGATGTAGGCCTCCTCCAGGACGGCCTCCATCGTGTCGGGGTTCGTCACGAAGTAGGGCGAGAGGTAGCCCCGGTCGAACTGCATTCCCTCGACGACCTCGAGCGTCGTCTCGGTACCTTTGGCTTCCTCGACCGTAATGACGCCATCCTTGCCGACCTTCTCGAACGCGTCGGCGATGAGCTCACCGATGGCCTTGTCGCCGTTGGCCGAGATCGTGGCCACCTGCGCAATCCGGTTCTTGTCCTGCACCTCCTGACTCATCTTACGCAGTTCGGCCACGACCACTTCCACGGCCTTGTCGATGCCCCGCTTCAGGTCCATCGGGTTCGCCCCGGCCGTAACGCTCTTCAGCCCGGCCGTCAGGATGGCCTGAGCCAGGACGGTCGCCGTCGTCGTACCGTCCCCCGCCACATCGCTCGTCTTCGAGGCGACCTCCTTGACCATCTGGGCACCGACGTTCTCCAGCTTGTCCTCCAGCTCAATTTCTTTGGCCACCGTCACGCCGTCCTTCGTGACGGTCGGGGCGCCAAACTTCTTCTCAATAATCACATTGCGGCCCTTCGGACCCAGCGTCACTTTTACGGCATCGGCCAGCTTGTCGACGCCCCGCTTCAGCGCCATGCGCGCATCCGAATTGAACGTAATCTGCTTCGCAGCCATAGTTTTCCCTCCAGGTTGGTTTTCAGCTCACCGGTTTCCGGACCACGGGTCACGAAAAAAGCGCCACGAACGACTCGCAGCGCTTACTTCTCCTCTTCGATGATGCCCAGGATGTCCGTCTCCCGCATAATAAGGTACTCCTCGCCGTCGATCGTGATCTCGGTGCCGGCATACTTGCCGTAGAGCACCTTATCCCCCTCCTTCACGCTCATCTCGATCTTGGTCCCGTTCTCCACACGACCGGGCCCGACGGCGATCACTGTACCTCGCTGCGGCTTCTCCTTGGCCGTGTCCGGAATGTACAGACCGCTTTCGGTCTTCTCCTCCGGTGGCTCCGGCTTGATCACCACCCGGTCGCTCAGCGGCTTGATTTTAACCTTTGCCATATCGCGCACCTCCATGGTTTTTTTACAGTTGGTGGATGAAGCAACCCCGATCAGATTTTCAAGGATTGATTAAGATTTGTTAGCACTCTCCTCTTTAGAGTGCTAA
Organism: Rhodothermus sp.; assembly: GCA_015487635.1. GTDB lineage: Bacteria > Bacteroidota > Rhodothermia > Rhodothermales > Rhodothermaceae > Rhodothermus. Next base: position 7,126 of record WFPM01000052.1, on the reverse strand, counting down.
GCCTTCAACCGCTCGTTTTTCGGACGAGTTCCGAGCGTCGGTGAAGAAATCTCAAAACAAACTGGCATAAAACGGCCAGAATGTGTAGTTTTAAAGGGCGTAGTGTTCAGGTATTCATTTATAACCATGGCGTTACAATCATCCCGAACGTGGCTGCTGCCGCTCGGCGTTACCGGTCTGCTTCTGCTGCTGGTCTCGCTGCCGCCGTTCGTGTCGCCCTCGGTGCGGGCGTTGCTCATGGCGGCCTTTGCGCCGGTATGTCATCAGCTACCCGACCGCTCGTTCTGGATCGACGGGGTTCAACTGGCCGTCTGCCAGCGCTGCTACGGGATCTATACCGGCCTTTTCCTGGGATCACTGCTGCTTCCGCTACTTGGCGCCGGAGCGCAGTGGATTTACCGGAAGGCGCCCCTGGTACTGAGCGTGGCGCTCTTGCCTCCGGCGCTGGACTGGGGTCTTCAGCTCGTTCACCTGTGGCATAACACACCGTTCAGTCGCACGCTCACCGGCCTTTGGTTTGGTCTGGGGGCCGGCTTGCTCCTCACCACAACGCTCTGTCGTACACCACGCAACCTGCAACCCCAACCGGCCTGACTTCACCCGATTATACAATTCACCAACTAATGCAATAACGGATTATGAAGGAAAAGCTACCCTCCATCCTGCTGGGCGGCGCGGTGGTGGGTGTCGCCAATGTGCTGGTTTCCCAAATCCCAGTCGTCGGCGGCTGCCTGGCCTGCCTGCTTTACATCGGCGCCGGGATGCTGGCCGTCTGGCACTACACGAACAGCTACCAGGTGACGCTTCCCGGTGGCCAGGGCGCCGTGATGGGTCTCCTGGCCGGCATCGTGGCCGCCCTGGTAAGCGGCGTACTGGCCATTTTGCTCATCCAGCTCGGAGTACTGCCCGACCCGATCGCCGCCATGGAGGCCAGCGGACAGCTGAGCCAGATGCCGCCCGAGCAGGCGGAAATGGCCCTTCGCATTACTCGTATGTTTACCGGACCGATTGGCCTGCTGATTGGTGCGGTGATCGGCGGCCTGATCGGCCTTATCGGCGGAGTGATCGGTGCGGCCACCTTTAAGAAGGGGCCCGCCGAGGAGGATACTTCCGCTTCATCCGATGTAATCTGAGCCGATGCGGGGCCGCCAGGGACGCCGCGCCCGGGGCGGCCCCAGCAGTTCGGCCAGCACGATGGCCTCGCGAATGCTTTCGCGCTGCCGCAGGCGTCCGAGCCAGAAACGTGCCCGTTCCTGACTCCGGGCGGGTTCGGAGTCCGACAGGGGCCTTTCGTCGGGTTCCGGCATGCTACGAAACGAAGTCTCCAGCGGAGCCGCCTCCAAGCTGCGAAACTCGGGCGTCCGACTTTCCAGCGTGCGCGTCTGCTCCAGGCTGTGAAACTCCTCGTCCGCAGGCGCCCGCGTCTCCCGCTTCGTTTCGGGCTCCGGCCAGCGCAGGGCTTCGCGGATCTCACGCAACGCCTCCTCCAGCGCCGGATCTGGCGGCGAAGCCGTCCGGGACGGCTGCTTTTTTGCGCGGGTCTTTTTCCGACCGGCAGCAAGCAGGCCGTACGTAATAACAATCAACAGAATGATTTCCAGCAGATCCATCGTGTTGCCTCAATTGCCCCGTAACAGGACATACTAAATCTATCGGCAATAGTTGCATGACCTGCTGGCCTTTCTCTGTCTTTCGGATAACCGGTGCAGGCAACGCTTTTTGCCTGGCCGATCGCCTTGAGGAAATCGTACTACACTCCATCAAAGAGGCCGGGCTGAAGGCGGCGCTGCTTGAGCAGTTCGATCAGGCGTCGGTTGGCGCGTGGAAACGCGTAGCGATCCAGTTCGTCCAGCGGAACCCAGCGTAGCGGCAATCCGGCCCGCGAGCGCGGTACCCCTTCCTGAAGTGTGCAGTGAAATGCATACAGTGTTACCCGGAAGTGGGTATAGGCATGGCGCACCGTGGCCAGACAGGGACCCACCGCCACGCGCACGCCCAGTTCTTCGTGCAGCTCGCGTGCGCAGGCAGCTTCAAGCGATTCGCCCGGTTCGCGTTTACCTCCCGGAAACTCCCAGAGGCCGCCCAGCAGTCCGTCTTCCGGCCGGCGCTGAATGAGCACTGCGCCCTCTTCGTTGAAGAGAAGCCCCAGGGCTACTTCGTAGTGCGGCACCGGTGTCCGGGGCGCCTGCACCGGAAAGGCCGTCGGATCGCCCAGGGCTCGCGCCCGACACGCCTTGCGGAGCGGACAGGCGCTGCAACGTGGCTGCACGGGCGTGCAGACGGTGGCCCCTAACTCCATCAGCGCCTGATTGAACGTTCCGGGCGCCTTGACCGGAATTAGTGCATCGGCTACCTTCTGAAGCGCCCGACGCGTGGCCGACGCTCGGACGTCGTCTTCCACAGCCAGCACGCGCGTCAGCACTCGGATCACATTGCCGTCGAGCACAGCGCGAGGCTCACCGAAGGCGATGGAAGCCACGGCGGCCGCCGTGTACGGTCCGACGCCGGGCAACCGACGCAACGCCTCGTAGTTTGTCGGCAACCGACCGCCATGCTCCGCGACGAGCTGGCGTGCCGCCCGGTGCAGGTTGCGGGCCCGCGCGTAGTAACCCAGCCCTTCCCAGCAGCGCAGCACTTCGTCGAGCGAAGCGGCCGCCAGCGCTTCGACGGTTGGAAAGGCCTTGAGGAAACGTTTGTAGTACGGACCGGCCTGATCGACGCGCGTCTGCTGCAGCATAACCTCCGCTACCCAGATGCGGTAGGGATCCCGCGTACGTCGCCAGGGCAGATCGCGTGCGTGCCGGCGATACCAGTCGATCAGCCCGTGAAACGTCTCCCGAAGGGCGGGCGTCAGACGATCCAGATACGACCTGGACGAAGCGCGGCGGCTCATGGACAACCTCCGGTGGTTTGCAGGCAGGTGCCTGGTGTACGTCGGCCTGCTGGTCGGGTTCGGCACAAGCCGTCTGCTTTACGCCCAGTCCTCCCCGCCTTCCGATAGTGTGTCCCACGTTGCCGCTTCGTTCAGGCTGGGTACGATTCGTATTCTCAAGAGTGGTCCGCTTTCGGCCGAGGTCGTTCGGGCTGCGCTGCCGTTTCGGCCGGGAGATCACCTAGACGCCGGACGGCTGCAGGCCGTACTGGAAGCCATCGCTCGCCGCTACGCCGAGGCGGGCTACCCGCTGGCCCGCGTCATCATTCGCCAGCTCGACCAGGATCCCGCCCATCCCGATCGGTTGCTGCTGGCCCTTGCCGTGGAACCCGGCCCTCGCCTGTACCTGAATCGCATTGTGCTCCGGGGTGCCCGCCGCACCCGCCCTGCCTTTGTGGAGCGGCTGTTGGACCTGCGACCGGGCCGCGCCCTAAAAGCTTTCAACCCGGAGCGCATGGCCGAACGACTGGCCACCACGGGCCTGTTTCGCCGCGTCGATCCGCCGGAGCTGTACCTGACCGGCGACTCTACCGCCGCGCTGGTCTTTTCGCTGGAAGAAGCCCCGCCCGGATCGTTCGACCTGCTGCTGGGCTACCAGCCACCCGGCGCAGGTGCCGGTGGCGTGGTGGGCAGTGGCCATCTGCAACTTCGCCACCTTTTCGGCGCCGGCCGAGAACTGGACGTGCAGCTGGAGCGGCTGCCCGGCCGCATCAGCCGCTTCCGACTGGAAGCTGCCGATCCGTTCCTACTGAGTACGTCGTTCTCACTTCGCCTGGGTTTTGCCGGACGCCAGCAGGATTCCACCTACAACCGTCAGGATTTCCGGCTGGCGCTGGGCTACCGCTTTCCATCCGGCCTGCAGCTAACGGTTTCCTGGCGACGCGAGGCCACTCGCCCCGGTCCCGCCGGCCTGCGCCTGGAAGGCAGGCGGCAGCGCATCGCCCGGGGGACGGCCACGCTGCTCGGGGTTGGGCTGCGCTGGGAGCAACTGGATCATCCGCTCGCACCGCGTCGGGGGCTGTCGCTGACGGTCCAGGCCGAACGCGGCCGCAAAGCCCGGAGCACCCGCCAGGTGAGCGATGGCGATACGCTCCGGGTACGCGAACGCTTCCGCCAAGATCGCCTTGAAGCCACCCTGCGCCTCTACGGGCCACTGACCGACCGGCTGGTGTTCGTCGGCGGCGGCGAGCTGGCCCTGCTGCGCGCCGACCGGTACGACGCGGCGGATCTCTATCGCCTGGGTGGCGCCCGTTCGCTGCGCGGCTATAACGAAGAGCAGTTTGCCGGCCACCGGACCGCCCGCCTGCTGGCCGAAATTCGTTACCTGTTGACACCGCCGACTTTTATCTTTGGATTTCTGGATCTGGGCTACGTGGCCACCCCATCGCTGCCTGGCACCGATCCCCGGGCTGCCTGGCATCCGGGCTACGGGCTTGGGATCCAATTGCAGACCGGTGCGGGATTGCTCAACCTGAGCTACGCGCTGAACCCGGACGAGCCGCTGCTGGACGGCCGGATTCATTTGCAACTGTTTTTTGCGCTCTAATCATGACCACCACCTTCTACGCGCCTCCGGAAGCTTTTCGGGACGGGTGGGTCCGACTGCCCGACGACGAGGCCCACCACGCCGCGCGTGTGCTGCGCCACCGGCCGGGCGACGAGGTGATCGTCGTGGACGGAGTGGGCGGCTGGCATCGTCTGCGGCTGGAGCAGGTAGACCGCCGCCGTGTACAGGGACGCGTGCTGGAAACACGCCGGGAAGTTGGCGAGCCGCCCTACCGACTGACCGTCGGGCTGGCGCTGCTCAAGCAGACGGCCCGCTTCGAGACCTTCCTGGAAAAAGCCGTCGAGCTGGGCGTTGCAGCCATCGTGCCGCTGATCACGGCCCGCACCGAGCGCACGCATTTTCGTCCGGAACGCGCCCGGCGGCTCCTCGTCGCCGCCATGAAGCAGTGCGGCCGCAGCCGCCTGCCCCGACTACATGCCCCTCGGCCCTTTGCGGACGTGCTGCACGATTCAGCCTCGCTTCGCCTGCTCTGCCACGAGCAGCCCGACCGCCCGCGCCACCCCATACACGAACTGCTTCGCCGACCGATCGGCGATGCGCTCGTGCTCATCGGCCCCGAGGGCGGCTTCACCAACGACGAAGTCCTTCAGGCTGAAGCGGCCGGCTTCCAGACGGTGTCGCTGGGCGCGCGTCGCCTCCGCGCCGAAACCGCCGCACTGGTAGCCGCCAGTGCGTTTCTGATCTGTCAGGACCACCAATAAACCAGACCGGGAAGGACCATGCTCAAAAGCACGACCTCCTCCATCGAAGGACGCCGCATCACGAAGTACCATGGGATCGTAACCGGCGAGGCCATTCTGGGCGCCAATGTTTTCCGGGATCTCTTTGCCGGCATCCGCGACATCATCGGCGGACGCTCGGCCGCCTACGAAAAAGAACTGCGCAAGGCGCGCGAGCTGGCCTTCGCCGAGATGGAAGAAGAAGCCCGCCAACTCGGCGCCAATGCCATCGTGGGTATCGATATCGACTACGAGACGATTCAGATCGGAGGCGGCGGCAACATGCTCATGGTCAGCGTCAGCGGCACGGCCGTCACCGTGGCGTAGGTGCTTCGATTTTTGAGAGAAAATTGCCGGGAGCTGCGCGATGGAGGTCCGTCCGTCGTAGTTTGGGCCGATTCGCTGGCAAACCGAACGTTACGTATGGCCGAAGAACGGACGCTCAAGTCCGAGCAGGTCTTCGACGGACGCCTGCTCAAGGTGTATCGAGACGAGGTGGCATTGCCGGACGGCCGCCATTCGGTGCGCGAGTGGATCGATCATCCGGGTGCCTCGGCCGTGGTGCCGCTGTTTTCGGACGGCACCACGGTGCTGGTGCGGCAGTTTCGCTATCCGCCCCGCCGCTTTTTTCTGGAGGTTCCGGCCGGCAAACTGGACCGTCCCGGCGAAGATCCCGAAACCGTAGCGCGACGCGAGTTGGAGGAAGAAACCGGCTGGCGTGCCCGCACGCTGATTCACCTGGCCTCGCTTTATCCTTGCATCGGCTACAGCAACGAGATTATCCATTTCTACCTGGCCCGTGATCTGGAGGCAGGCCGTCAGCAGTTGGCCGAAGGGGAATGGCTCGACGTGGTCCGCATGCCGCTGGAAGAAGCCTTCGCCAAAGCCCGGCGCGGTGAAATCGCCGACATGAAATCGACGGCCGCCCTGCTGCTGGCCGAAGCCTTTCTTCAAAAAAACGGCAAGGACGTTGGATAAACGCGGACTCCCGCCGTATCTTTGTAAGAACGATTGTCACGACCTTAACATGCGCGGACGCTCATGTTTACGTTTCTGATCATTCTGATTACGCTGATTGCGATTCTGCTGGTGCTGGTGGTGCTGCTGCAGAGCGGACGCGGCGGCGGCCTGGCCGGCATTGCCGCGGGCGGTGCCCAGCAGGTGCTGGGAGCTCGTCAGGCCCCCGACATTCTGGAAAAGACCACGTGGACGCTGGCCGTCATCTTCATCGTGCTGTGCATCCTGACGAACTTCACGATCGACACGACCGAGCGCCGCGAGAGCATTATTCAGCAGCGGGCGCAGCAGGAGCAGGTACAACCGACCGTACCGCCGACCGAGCAACCGGTCCCCGCGCCCACGCCGTCGGAGGGCCCGCAGCAGAACCAGCAGAATTGACCGGACTTCTTCGGCAGCAAAAGGCGAGGGGCTGCCCGCGACGGGCAGCCCCTCATTTATGCAAGTAAGGTTGTAAACGCAACCCTTCGATGAAGCGGTAATCCCGTTGATTCTTCGACACCAGCGGAAGATCGTATACCATAGCGGTAGCCGCTATGAGTGCATCGGCGATCAGTAGGCCATGGCTCAGTCGATACTGCTTCAACAGGGCAACAGCCTGATCGGAAATCAGTTCATCAAGTCGTACTACTTCAAAACGCCGCAAGAAGCGTTCAACAATCCGCTGCTCCCGCTTATTCCGACAACCTACCAATAGTCACCACACTGACGGCCAGCCGTACATTTTTCCGCTCCCATGTTTCCAGTAAAGCAATCGCGTGTTTGTCGCCACGGCCGGCATCAATCAAAACGTCCGTGTCGATCAGAACAACCGGACTCATTGCGATGTGCCCCATTCGACGGCGCGAATCTGGCGGACCCAGCGTCTGCTGTCCTTCAAGTCCTCCCGTT
>WFPM01000051.1 GCA_015487635.1 Rhodothermus sp. | reverse complement strand
CCCCAGGCGCAGCCGCCCGGCAGCGACACGCGCGCCTGCCCGCAGCGGCCCAGCAGCGCCCCCAGCATGTAGAACGACGCCCGCATCTGCTTGACCAGTTCATAAGGGGCTTCGGGAAAGTCGATGCGCGAAGCGTCGATGCGCAGCACGTGCGTTTCCGGATCAAAACGCACCGAAGCACCGGCAATGCGCAGCACGTGCGAGAAGGTCGTGATGTCACGCAGGTGCGGGATGTTTTCCAGCACGGTGACGCCGTCGGCCAGCACGGCACCGGCCATGAGCATCAGCGCCGTGTTCTTCGAACCGCTGACCGGGATCGTGCCCCGGAGCGGGCGACCGCCTTCGATGACCAGTTTATCCATGGAATCCGGGATTGCTTTCCGATTCGCGAGCAAAATACAATGGGTGGAATCCGTGCGCCAGCGGCCGCGTTCCTTCGAGGCAATGAGGTCTGTAAAAAGAAGCACGATGAAGGCGCCGTCGGTCATCTACCTGGACCATGCCGCCACGACACCGCTGGATCCGCGCGTGTTTGAGGCAATGCGGCCCTACCTGGAGGAGCATTACGGCAATCCGTCGTCGGTGCATCAGCTCGGCCGTCGGGCCCGCGTGGCCATCGAGGAGAGTCGTGAACGTATTGCCGCGCTGATTGGCGCCGAGCCAGCGGAGATCGTCTTTACCGGCGGCGGCACCGAAGCCGACAACCTGGCGCTCCGGGGCGTGCTGCACGGAACGCGGGGACACCTGATCACGTCGCTGGCCGAGCACGAGGCCATTTTGCGCACGGCCGAAGCGCTCGAAGAAGAGGGCGCAGCCGTCACCTACCTGCGGCCCGGCCCCGAGGGGGCCGTCACGGCCGAGCAGGTGGCCGCGGCCCTTACGGAGGCGACGGGGCTGGTCTCGATCATGCATACGAACAATGAACTGGGCACCTATTCGCCTGTGCGTGCCATCGCGGAGGTATGTCACCGGCGGGGCGTGCCGCTGCACTGCGATGCGGTGCAGGCCGTGGGGCTGCTGCCTGTGCGGGTGGACGAACTGGGCGTAGATCTGCTCTCGGCCTCGGCGCACAAGTTCTACGGGCCCAAGGGCGTAGGCTTTCTGTACGTGCGGCGCGGCATCGAGCTGCGGCCGCTGCTGCGAGGGGGCAAACAGGAACAGGGACGGCGGGCCGGTACCGAGAACGTGGCCGCCATCGTGGGAATGGCCCGGGCGCTGGAACTGGCCGTCGAGGAGCAGGAAGCGCGCCTGCACCATCTGCGCAAGCTCCGCGAGCGGCTGATCCGGCGGCTGGACGAAACGCTGGGCGATACGTTCGTGCTCAACACGCCGCGCGACCCGGATCGGGCCGCGCCACACATTGTCAACATTGCGTTTCCGCCCCGAAACGGCGAACCGGTCGATGGCGAAATGCTGCTGCTCAACCTCGATCTGGAGGGGGTGTGCGTGTCGTCCGGTTCGGCCTGCACGAGCGGGGCGGTGGAGCCCAGTCACGTGCTGCGGGCGCTCGGACTGCCCCGCGAGACGGCCGGCGCTGCCGTACGCTTCTCGATGGGCTGGAAAAACACCGAAGCGGAAATCGACCGGGCCGTCGAGATCCTGGCGGCCGTCATGGAACGTATGGTGGGGCTGGGGCTGCCCCGTTGAAATTTTGCCATAAACGTAGCAATCGGCGGATTGACTTTTTCGTATTTTGTAAAGAATGAAAGCGCTTCTGGGAATAAAACCGATGATTCACCATGGAAACCCTGCAGGCACGTGGACGCAAAGTCGTTGATGAATTCATGACGCTGGAGCAGTTCATCATCGACCAGCAGAGTCGCTTCCCGCATTCGACCGGAGCTTTTTCGCGGTTGCTGCGGGACATCAGCGTGGCGGCCAAGATCGTCAACCGCGACATCCGCCGGGCTGGCCTGGTGGACATCTTCGGCACGACTGGCAAGGTCAACATCCACGGCGAGGTGCAGCAGAAGCTCGACGCGCTGGCCCACGAGGAATTCGTGCGGGCGCTGAAGCGGGGCGGGGAGTGCTGTCTGATCGGTTCGGAAGAGCACGCCGAGGCGATTCCGCTCAGCGCCAACGGCGAAGGCGACGGCCGCTACATCGTGCTGCTCGACCCGCTTGACGGCTCCTCGAACGTGGACGTGAACGTGTCGGTCGGGACGATCTTCAGCATCTATCGGCTGCCCGACGAGTACGAAACGCCCACGCTGGAGGCGGCCCTGCAGTCGGGAAGCAAGCAGGTTGCGGCCGGCTATATCGTCTATGGATCCTCCACCATGCTGGTCTACACCACGGGCGACGGCGTCAACGGCTTCACGCTGGACCCGTCGATCGGCGAATTCATTCTGTCGCACCCGAACATCCGGATCCCGAAGTCCGGCTCGATCTATTCGATCAACGAGGGCAACTTCAACTCCTTTGAAGAGGGACTCAAGCGCTTCATCCGCTGGGCGCAGGAAGAGGACAAGGCCACGGGCCGGCCGTTCTCGACGCGCTACATCGGTTCGTTCGTGTCCGACTTCCACCGCAACCTGCTCAAGGGCGGCATTTACATGTATCCGGCCACGAAGAAAAACCCGGAGGGCAAGCTCCGGCTGATGTACGAGGCCAATCCCATGGCCTTCATCGTGGAGCAGGCGGGCGGCCGGGCCTCGGACGGCCACCGGCGCATCCTGGACATCGTGCCGGAGAAACTGCACCAGCGCACGCCGCTGTTCATCGGCAGCGAGGAACTGGTGCGTACCGTCGAGGAATTTCTGCAGGGCAAACGCTGAGGCGCTGTATGCGCGGCTTCGGCCTGCTCGGACTGATCACCCTGCTGATGGGAGGGTTTGCTGCTTCCGTGCAGGCGCAGACGGCCCGTCCCCTGCGCATTCTGTGCATCGGGGCGCACCCGGATGATTGCGATGTCAAGATGGGGGGCACGGCGGCGCTCTTTGCCGCCCGGGGTCACCAGGTGAAGTTCCTTTCGGTCACGAATGGCGATGCCGGGCATTACGCGCAGGGCGGCGGCGTGCTGGCCAGGCGCCGGCGGGCCGAAGCCGAAGAGGCCGCCCGCCGGCTGGGCATCGCCGAATACGAGGTGCTCGATAACCACGACGCCGAACTGGTCCCCTCGCTGGAAGTGCGCAAGCAGATCATTCGCAAAATCCGCGAGTGGCAGGCCGACCTGGTCTTCGCGCCCCGGCCCAACGATTACCATCCGGACCATCGATACACCGGCCAGCTCGTGCAGGATGCCGCCTATCTGGTCATGGTGCCCAACGTGGTGCCCGACACGCCGCCGCTCGCGCGTAATCCGGTCTTTCTCTACCTGAGCGATCGGTTCAAGAAGCCCAATCCGTTCACGCCCGACATTGCCGTGATTATTGACAGCGTGGTGGAGCGCAAGCTCGACGCGCTTGATGCGCACGTCTCGCAGTTCTACGAGTGGCTGCCGTGGATTGACGGGCGCCTGGCCGAGGTGCCGGCCGACTCGGCTGCGCGGCGAGAGTGGCTACGGGCGCAGTGGCTTCGGCCGAACATCACGCAGGAGATACGGCTGGCCCTGATGCGCTGGTACGATCCGGAGGTGGCCGCCCGGGCGCAGTATGTCGAAGCCTTCGAGATCTGCGAGTACGGCCACCAGCCCACCGAAGACGAAATCCGGCTGCTGTTTCCGATGCTGGGCCGGGAGTAGCCGGATCAGGTGGCCGGGGCTTCCCGGCGCCAGATCGTCTTGTTGGGGATGAGTGGGCGCGCCCAGAAGCTCACGCTCAGGATGTAGCCGAACGTCAGGTACAGGAAGCATAGCCCGCCCCGAAGGCCCAGCAGATCGCCCAGCGCTCCGATGATGAGCGGCACCACGGCCCCGCCCGCAATGCCCGTCACCAGAATGCCCGAAAATGCCCCGTGATGCGCCTCCACCGAGTTCAGCGCCAGCGAAAACACCACCGGCCACATCACCGACGCAAACAGCCCGATCAGCGAAAACGCCCAGCGGGCCACCGGGCCCGGACCGAACAGCGCGGCCGTCAGGCAACCCAGCGCCGCCAGCGTAAAAAGCCGCAATACGATCCGGCTGTCGAGCAGCTTCAGCAGCACTAGGCCCAGTAGCGTCCCCACCGTCATCAGGCCCCAGAACGACGAGACCGCCCGCGCGCCGACCGTCTGCGGATCGTAGCCATGGTAGCGGGCCAGAAACTCCGAAATCCAGTTGGCCACCCCCTGCTCCGAGCCCACATAGGAAAAGATGCCCAGGAAAAACAGCCACACCAGCGGCCGTCGCAGCAGCGTCCGGTAGATTGCCAGCGTGCCGGTCCGTTCTTCGGCCGTGCGCTCCACGCGCGGAAGGCGCACCAGCGCCATGACCACCACCATTCCCAGTGAAACGAGCGCAAACAGCCAGTACAGAGAAATCCAGGGCAGCTCGGGCGGCACCAGCCGGTCCAGCAGCGCCAGCCAGAACGCTTCGGGCGGCTCCGGACGGCTCAGGTTCAGCACCAGATACGAATACACCAGCGGACTCAGAAACGAAGCCAGTCCGAAGCAGAGCTGGCCCAGCGTCGAATTGAACGCAAAGTGCTCCTCGCCTCCGGCCACGCGCAGCAGCGGATTGATCGCCACCTGCAGAAACGCCATGCCCGAGCCGATCAGAAACAGCGAACTAATGGCCACCAGATAGTTCGGAAACAGCGCCAGCAGTTGCGCGCCCAAGTAGGCCACGCCGAAGGCACCTACCAGCACCGGCTTTTCGCCCACGCGCTCGATCAGAAACCCCGCCGGAATGGAAAACACGCCGTAGGCGATGAAAAACGCAAACGGCAACAGCGCCGCCAGCGTCAGGCTCAACCCGAAATCGTCGATGATCTCGGGGATGAGCGGTCCGATAATGTTGGTCAGAAACGAAATAACGAAAAACGTAAAGAGAATCAGGCCGACCAGGGCATAGCTACGCTGTCGCATCGCTCAGTGCACGTCGAAGGGTTCCGAGATGCCGTCGTGGTGGTTGTACTCCAGTTCCGCGGCCGACTCCGCGTCGAGCAGCACGTGTGCGTAGCGGTGGAGCTGCACGATCGTGGCCGGCACCATCGCCGAGATCGGCCCTTCGAGCATGGCTCGCACGGCGCGCGCTTTGGCTTGCCCGCTGGCCAGCAGCAACAGCCGTCGCGCTTCCATGATCGTCCCGATGCCCATTGTGATCGCATGACGCGGTACGGCCGCCTCGCTTTCAAAAAAGCGCGCGTTGGCAAGCCGGGTGGCCCGTGAGAGCGTCTTGATACGGGTGCGCGAGCCCAGCGACGAACCCGGCTCGTTAAAGGCTAAGTGGCCATTGGGACCGATGCCCAGAATCTGCAGGTCAATGCCGCCCGCGCGCCGGATCTGCTCCTCGTACCAGTCGCAGTGCGCCTCGATGTCGTCGACCATCCCGTTGGGAATGTGCACGTTCGAGGGATTGACGTTGATATGTTGGAAGAGGTTTTCCCACATGAAGTGATGATAGCTCTGAGGATGGGAAGGGGGCAGCCCCACGTATTCGTCGAGGTTGAAGGTGACGACTTTGGAGAAGTCGAGTTCGCCGCGCCGGTAGCCTTCGACGAGGCGCCGGTAGAGGCCCAGCGGGGTGCTTCCGGTAGCGAAGCCCAGCACACAGTTGGGCTTGCGTCGGATGAGCGTGGCCACGATCTCGTAGGCGCGCGTGCTCATCGCCTCGTAGTCCGGGAAGATTTCGACCAGCATGGCGTTTCGGCGGTTTTTTTCAGGAGTCGGTTCCGTAATCTCCGGGGCATAGTGCGGAAAGGCAAGGGACCAGGCTGCTGGAAACGATCCCAAAATGCAGGGAGGGCGCTGCTCGCCCGGCGGTGTTTCGACAGGATGCGCCGAAAGTATCCTTTAACGCGCGCCAGAAGTCCTATCGGTAGATTGTCCGCAGTAGATATGCTCATAAAAAAGACTCGTTTTACCGGAGAAAAGTCGCGCTTTCTTGCTTGAGCAATTCGCGCGGTGTTTCGCAGGACTTCCAGGCGTCGGTGCGTCGTGTCTCAGGGTTGCGCCTGTTGGTTGCAGGGAGCAGGAACGCACGCGGATGTCTGTGATGCGGACACGTGTTTGCTCGCGAGGCAGGTTCAACCAACAGGAGCAGCATCATGGGACGCACAGTGGTATGCCTGGCGCTGCTGGTCCTTGTGGCCACTTCGGCGTCGGCGCAGATTCCGCAGACGATCAGCTATCAGGGCGTGCTGACCGATCTGGAAGGCAATCCGGTGGCCGATGGCACCTACAGCCTGACGTTTCGGCTGTATGACGCCGCCGAAGGCGGAACGCCGGTCTGGGAGGAGACGCATGCCTCGGTGACGGTGACGGACGGGGTGTTCGGCGTGTTGCTGGGAAGTGTGGAGCCGCTGGCGCTGACGTTCGACCGGCCTTACTGGCTGGGGATTGTGGTGGACGGTGGCGCGGAGCTGACCCCGCGGGTGGCGTTGGCCTCGGTGCCCTACAGTCTGATGGCGGCCGGCGTGGCCGAAGGGGGGGCCGTCCAGAGTCTCAACGGCTTGCGGGATGCCGTGGATCTGGTGGCCGGGGAGAATGTGACGATTGAGGTGAATGGCCAGCAGATCCGTATCGGGGCAACCGGAGGCGGCAACGGTGGGGGGACGGACGAGGCCTGGCGTCTGACCGGCAATGCGGGTACTACGCCGGGCACCCACTTCGTGGGCACTACGGACGCGGTGCCGCTGGAGCTGAAGGTTAACGGCGCGCGGGCCCTGCGTCTGGAGCCGACCACGGGCACGCCTAACGTGATCGGGGGGCATGGCGACAATGCGGTGACCGATGGCGTGGTGGGGGCGGCCATTGGAGGAGGCGGGGCTCCGGGTAACACCGACTACAATGTCGTCACGGACGACTATGGCACGGTCGGCGGGGGCCAGGGCAACCGGGCCGGTAACGATGCCGGCACGACCGACGACCAGCGCTTCGCCACGGTAGGTGGCGGTAAGGGGAATACGGCCGCGCGTGTGGCGGCCACGGTGGCCGGCGGCAACGCCAACCGGGCCACGGGCAACTACGCCACGGTAGCCGGCGGCCGCGAGAATGACGCGGCCGCTTCGTACGCAACCGTAGGGGGCGGTCGCAACAACCAGGTGCTGGCCGCCTACGGCACCATCGCCGGCGGCGGTCCCGCCGATCCCAACGACGCCACCGGCACCAACAACCGCGTCTTCGATGAGTACGGCACCATCGGCGGTGGTGCGAGAAACGAAGCGGGCAGCGATGACAATAATCACACCAGCTCGCCTTATGCCACAGTAGGGGGAGGGTATGGCAACACGGCCGGTGGCGGTCATGCCACGGTAGGGGGTGGCGCCACCAATAACGCCACCGGATCTCATGCTACGGTGGCAGGGGGCAGTGGCAACAACGCCAGCGGCGACAATGCAACGGTGAGTGGCGGGCTGAACAACATTGCTTCAGCCGGTGCTGCCGTGGTAGGAGGCGGTCAGTGGAACAGAGCCCAGGGGGCAAGGGCTACCGTGGCAGGGGGCGACGGCAACGTCGCCAGTGAATTTGGGGCTACGGTCGCGGGGGGCAGGAGCAATACCGCCAGTGGTCTCTACTCGGTGGTTGCTGGAGGCCTGAACAACATCGCTGAGGGAGGGCAAAGCACCGTAGGCGGCGGCGGGAACAACACGGCGTCGGGCGGTTATGCCACGGTAGGAGGTGGCATAGGCAACACGGCCTCGGCCGAGGGCGCTGTGGTCGGCGGCGGGGGGGGCAACACAGCCAGCGGAAGGTACGCAGCAATTCCTGGTGGCTACTCCAACGTGGCGAGAGGGGAGTTCAGTTTTGCTGCTGGTTTAGGGGCGGTCGTCGACAACCAACACGCCGGGACGTTCGTCTGGTCCGGCACGCAGTACGGATTTGCCTCGACCGGTAGTGGTCAGTTCCTTGTGAATGCGCCCGGCGGAGTGGGCCTGGGCACCAATGCGCCGAAAGCCCAGCTCCACGTGCGGGAGGCCGTGAATGGTACGGGTACGCTGGCAAATCACGTGGCGATCATTGAAAACGATGCGGCCGATGCCTCGAATGGCCCGGATGTGCTGGCATTGAAGAGCTCGGCCGTCAATCCCTCGGGCTCCACCAATTTCATTACGTTTTTTGACGGCAACGAGCAGAACATCGGTCGAATTGAAGGGAATGGTTCAGGCGGGGTCGTCTACGGCACCACCGGCGGGGACTATGCCGAGGCGCTCCCGCTGCTGTCGCCGGATGAGCCGGTGGAGACCGGTGACATTGTAGGCGTTGTGGCGGGCCGCGTTACACGCCGCACGGCAGGAGCCCACCGGGTGATGGTGATCACGGGGCGTCCGGCCGTGCTGGGCAACCTGCCGCCCGAGGACCAGGCGGAGGGCTATGTGCCGGTAGCCTTTGTGGGGCAGGTGCCGGTGAAAGTGTGGGGCCCGGTCCATGCCGGTGACTACATCCTGCCCTCGGGGCGTGAGGATGGCACGGGTGTGGCCGTGGCGCCCGAGGCACTTGCGCCCGAGGACGCTTCCCGCGTTGTAGGACAGGCCTGGGAAGATGCACCGGATCCGGGCCTGCACCGTGTCAACGTGCTGGTTGGACTGGACAGCCGGGACGTGCTCATTGCCCGGCAGCAGGCCGAACTGGAACGATTGGCAGCCGAAGTGGCCCGATTGCAGGTCCTGGTGGAAAGCCTGCTCCGGCAGCGCGTGCAACCGCAAGCGACGCGATGAGGAGGGGCCATGAAACGGATGGTCTGGATATGCGGCTGTCTGCTGCTCGGCGCGTGGCCGGTGCAGGCCCAGGTGCGTCTGGCGACCAACGTATTGGGCAGCGGAGGGGCGAGCACGAGCAGTGCATCCGTCCGGCTTGTCGGCACGCTCGGCCAGCCCGTGGTGGGGGCGATGGGCGATGAATCATGGCGCCATCACGCAGGGTTCTGGTCGGAGGTGCGTCGATGGGTGGGGACGGCAGTTGAACTGACCGCAGCAGTCGGGGCGCCGGAGCGCGTGGTGCTGGGCGCCGCCTATCCGAACCCGTTTGCAGGAAGCACAACGATCAGGGTGGGCCTGGCGGAGCCGGGCAGGGTGCGCCTGGCGGTCTATGACCTGCTCGGGCGCCAGGTGGCGGTGCTGCTGGAAGGGCAGAGGCCGGCAGGTCGCTATGCGGTGCAGTGGGACGGACGCGACGAAGCCGGGCGCCCGGTGGCGGCCGGCGTGTACCTGTACCGACTGGAAACGGAGCGTACCGTGCTGACGCGCCGGCTGGTGCTGGTGCATTAGGCTATAAGACTTATCCGGAAAACAAGGGGAGATCTGGTAAGCCGGCGCTGCACGCTGCGTGTCCGAAGCACGCGTTGGTAGAACATATCTACAAGAGGTGATCTGGTAAGCCGGCGCTGGGCGGCGTACCACGAGCACCCATGCGTCGGTAGTCAGCCACGAAGGCGCAGCCGAAGGGGCGTTGCCCGAACCGGCTCTGCGCTTTGCTTCGTGCTTGGCTCCAAGCGCTTTGGTCGTGCTTCAAACGGCAGGCTATAAACTCCACCAAAACGCTATGAAGGTTTGCAGGTCGAAAACGTGAACTTCTAATACGATTTCTGAGAAATCATAGTGCATGTGAGAAAGCCCGGGCGCACCGCAACGTGCTT
>WFPM01000050.1 GCA_015487635.1 Rhodothermus sp. | reverse complement strand
GAAGTACTCCAGCGCCAGCCGATCCTCGGGCAACTTCGGGCTGCACACGATCCAGTCGGGCGCTACGACCTGGCCGGTCTCGGGATCGGTGCAGGCCTCGCGCAGGCTGATCGTGCCGTTCGTCTCGATGGCCACGAAGTACCCGGCCGCCTTCAGCGCGCGCAGCAGCGCCGCATCGAGTTGCAGCAGCGGCTCACCACCCGTGAGCACGCAGAAACGGATCGGACCGCCCACCTCCTGCATGGCTGTCACCAGTTCGTCGGCCGTGTAGGCGCGGCTGCCTTCCTTCCGAAAGTCCGTGTCGCACCAGCGCGGACAGTCGGCACCCGTGCGTCGGGCATCGCGCGCTCGGTCTTCCTCGCGGCCCGACCACAGGTTGCAGCCCACAAAGCGCACAAACACGGCCGGGCGTCCGGCAAAAAAGCCTTCGCCCTGCAGCGTCTTCCAGATTTCTTTGACTCGATAGCTCCGCATGGTCAGTCGAGCCAGCCGCGGGCTTTTGCTTCTTCGTAGCCGCGGGCGCGCAGGATCGAGGCCGGGTTGTCGAGCCGGCCGTAGCCCCATGGGTGGCGCTCGGAGCGGTCGCCGTTGTAGTCGGTATGCGTCAGTTCAATGATCACGTCCAGAATGCCCAGTTCGCGGGCAAGGCGCCAGGTTTCGGCCTTGGTCAGGTGCATCAGCGGCGTGTGGATGCGGATTGTCGTGTCGAGCGCCAGCGAAAGGGCCCGCTCCATGGCGTCGATAAATTCGCGGCGGCAGTCGGGATAGCCCGAGTAGTCGGTCTGGCACATGCCGCCGACCAGATCGTGGATGCCGCGCGTGAAGCCGTAGCTGGCGGCCAGCGTCAGGAACAGCGCGTTGCGGCCGGGCACGAACGAGGCGGGCAGGTGCGGCGCCAGTGGATGGGCGGCCGAAACGTCCTGGTCGTGTTCGGTCAGGGCGCTGCCGCGCAGCAGACCGCGCAGGTCCAGCACGGTGAAGGGGACGCCGGCGCGGTCGGCGATCTTGCGGGCCTGTTCGAGTTCGACGGCGTGTTTCTGGCCGTAGTGGAAGCCGAGGGCCTCGACCTTCGGGAAGTAGTGCAGCGCCCAGTAGAGGCAGGTGGTCGAATCCTGGCCGCCGGAGAACAGTACCAGGGCCGTCTCGCCGTGCTCAGCGGGCTTCAGCGTGGGCAGCAGGTTCGGGGCGGACATCGTGGATCAGCGCGCGTTCGGTCTCGGCAAAGGAGGTTTCGGTTTCAGCCAGGCGCACCCACAGCCGCCGGACGCCCCGTGCCCGGAGCCAGTCGCCGGCCTCCCGGATCAGGTAGTCGGCCACGTAGGCGCACAGGTTCTCGGCCGTCGAGTCGAAGGGCAACACCACGTAGCGCGAGCCCAGCGCGTCCAGCGCTTCCTGCAGTGCCGTATCGTCGGCGGCCACCAGCGTGGCGTGGTCCCAGGTGTCGATCAGCGGTTGAACCAGCCGCTTCAGGTTCTGGAAATCCAGCACCATACCCCGCGCGTCGGGCGTGCCTTCGAGCCCGACGACGAGCCGGTAGGAGTGTCCGTGCAGGTGGCGACAGGCGCCCGGATGCCAGGGCAACCGATGGGCCGCCTCGAACCGAAACTGTTTGGCAACTTTCATGGGATGCTCGGTTTTTCAAGCACTTGCACGGCATACAACGCGCGACGGGGCCGGGGGTGTCGGCTCCGGTGAAAATTGAACCATCGCGCGGCCGATGCGTTTGGCAGCGAGGCCATTGCAACCAGTCTGGAGCGAGACGATGACTGAGCGGGAGCGGCAGGCCCTGGCCGAAAAGCTGGCGGCGCTTCGCGAAGAGGCGCTGGCGCACACCGAGCAGGCGCTGGCCTACATGGCCCGGTTTGGCGTGCGGCCGGAGGGACGCATTCAGCCGTTTCTGCCGCCGGAGGCGCGCCAGCAGCACATCGACCGATTGCCCTACGAGCACGCCGTGCGCCAGGTGGTCGTCTACGAGACCGAGCCCGGCGAGTTTTCGGCCGTCTGTCCGTTTTCGGGCCTGCCCGACTACGGCGTACTCCGGATCGAATACGTGCCCGGAAGCTGGATTCTCGAGCTGAAAAGCCTCAAGTACTACATCGTCTCCTGGCGTAACATCGGCGCGGCGCAGGAAGACCTGACGGCCATCATCTACCAGGACCTGATGCGCCACCTCGAAGATCCGGAATATCTCCGGGTGACCACCGTCTACAACGTGCGGGGCGGTATTCGGACCACCTGCACGATCGACAGCCGCGAGCAGGGCCGTTAGCCGACGGGTACGGCCTTTTCGATGGCGGCCCGCAGGCGGCGCGTCTCGCGTTCGAGCGCCCGCAGCGCCTCGTCGGTTTCATCGACCAGGTGCTGCTCGCGATGCACGAATTCCCGATAGGGGGCCAGCGTGGCTGCCAGGCGTTCGAGCAGGCTGTCCACCTCGCGTTCGAGTTGTTGCTCCAGAGCCGTCAGGAGTTCGGTGCGGAGTTGCTCGATCCGATCGCGAAACTCACGTAGCGCGCGGCGCTTCTGGATGGGCAGCACGACGAGTCCGACGACAGCCAGCGCACCAGCCGCCACGAACCCGCCCGTTACGTCCAGGCCGGCCGCCGTGATGAGCATGGTGACGAGCGCGCCAAGCCCGGCCAGCGCTTCGGTGCCCAGAAAGAGGGCCACGGCGTCGCGCGTGTTTTCCAGAATGCGGCGGGCTTCTTCGCGCAGGTCGTAGGTGTCGAGCTGGCGGGTGGCCTGGCGCACCACGGCGTCGAAAAGCTGGCGGCGGTCGTAGAGCAGCTCGGCTCGGACCTGGGGCGGCCGGCGCCGCACCACCTGCTCGATGCGCTCGGTGAATTCACTCAGCGTCTGGTTCCAGAGCTGCAGGCCCTGCTGGAGCAGACGATCGACGGCCTCGGCCAGCGTCGCTTCGAGTCGGTGATCCAGGTCGCGCACCACCTGACGGGCAAATTCTTCCTTGAAGCGATCGCGGTCGCGCAGCAGGCCCAGGCGGCCGATGCGGATCGTGTCCCGTAGAAACTGCAACCCGCGGCGTTCGACCTGCAGGAGCTGGTTGTCGATCTCCGAAAGGTAGGGCCGCACGGTGGCAATCAGCTCGGCCCGGACTTCCTCCAGCCGGGCTTCGAGGCGTTCCAGATTGGCACGATCCTGTTCGAGGAGCTGGCGGCGCTCGGCCAGGTGCGTTTGCAGGCGTTCGATCAGCTTCTCAGCCACGTCGAGCGGGGCCGTCAGTTTGATCCGGAGCCGCTCGGGACCGGCCAGTCGATCGAGCAGCAGGCGCTCGAAGTCTTCGAAGCCGCTGCTTTCCCAGAGCCGGGCGCGCCGTTCCGGATCGTCGCTCGTGCGCGCCTCGAAGGCGCGGGTCGCGCTGATCGGAAAGATTTCCGGCTCGAAGCCCATCAGCTCCCGACAGCCCGTCCGGATGTGCGCCAGCACCTGCTCCAGATCGGCTTCACTCCGGGCCAGATCGGCCTTGTTCAGCACGAACACGAGCCGCTTGCCCCACGTGTCGCGAATGTACGAGAGAAACTGACGCTCGCTTTCGGCCAGCGGACGATCGAACGAGGTCACGAACAGCACCAGATCGGCCCGCGGGATGAAATGCTCGGTCAGCTCCTGATGGCGGCGGATGATCGAGTTGGTGCCGGGCGTGTCCACCAACACCAGATGACGCAGCCGCTCCGACGGATGGTAGCGCTCGACCAGATATTCCGAGCGCGGCCGCTCCATGGGCGTCTCGCCGTAGCGTAGCAGCGTGATCTTCGCCGTGGTCGGGATCGGGCCTTCTTCCAGCAGTTTTTCGCCAAACAGAGCGTTCAGGACGGTCGATTTGCCTGCGTTGAACTCGCCCACGACGACCACCACGAACAGCGCGTCGAGCGCCTCGATGACCTCCGAGAGGCGTTCGCGCAGCGACTCGTCGGCCCCTGTGCGTGCCAGCACCCCGTGCAGGCGGGCCAGCAGGTTGCGCTCGGCTTCGAGCAGTGCTTCGTGTTCGGCCGTCAGGAGGGCATCCATGCATCGAGGAGCGGGTGATCGGGGAACAATAAGGTACAAAAAAGTCCATAACTTGCGCTACCGATCGGTGTCGTCGGGCAGGTAGCGCTGCAGGCGTTTTTGCAGGCCTTCGGTCAGATCGCGCTGGCGCCAGGCGGCCAGTCGTTCGGCAATGACGCGCTCGTAGCCCTGATCCGAGGGTTCGTAGAAGTAGGTGCCCTGCATGTGCGCGGGCAGGTACTGCTGGGGGACGTAGTGTTCGCGGTAGGCGTGCGGGTATTTGTAGCCCTGGCCGTGGCCGAGGCCCTGGCGGTCGCGGCTGGCGTCTTTCAGATGGGTGGGGACGTCGCCGGACTGCTCGCGCTCGACGTAGGCCAGTGCGTTGAAGTAGGCCATCGTCGAATTGCTTTTCGGCGCGGTGGCCAGGTACAGACAGCACTCGGCCAGAATGAACTGCCCTTCCGGCATGCCTACGTAGTCGAAGGCCTGGGCGGCGGCCGTCGCCACCTGCAGCGCCCTCGGATCGGCCAGCCCGACGTCTTCGGCTGCAAAGATAAGCATGCGGCGCAGGATGAAGCGCGGATCTTCGCCCGCGTAGAGCATGCGGGCCAGCCAGTAGAGCGCCGCGTCGGGATCGGACCCACGCAGGCTCTTGATGAAGGCGCTGATCGTGTCGAAGTGGGCGTCGCCTTCTTTGTCGTAGAGGACGGCTCGGCGCTGGATGGACTCTTCGGCCACCGGCAGCGTGATGTGAATGCGTCCGGATGCGTCGGGTGGGGTGGTCTCGACGGCCAGCTCCAGGGCGTTGAGGAGCGAGCGGGCATCGCCGTTGGCGACGTCGATCAGGTGGTCGAGCGCTTCGGGATCGATGACGACGTTCCGGCGGCCGTAGCCGCGTTCGGGATCGGTCAGCGCCTGCTCGGCGATGCGGCGCAGGTGTTCGGGCGTGAGCGGCTTCAGCTCGAAGACGCGTGCGCGGCTCACCAGCGGCTTGATGACCTCGAAGTAGGGATTCTCGGTGGTGGCGCCGATGAAGATGACCGTGCCGTTTTCGACGTGGGGCAGCAGTGCATCCTGCTGGGCTTTGTTGAAGCGGTGCACTTCGTCGATGAACAGGATGGTGCGCTGCTGGTGAAGCCGCAGCCGCTCTTGGGCCGCCTCAATTGCCTCGCGGATGTCTTTGACGCCGGCCAGTACGGCGTTGAGTGCGGTGAAGTGCGCCCGGGTGGTGCGGGCGATGATGCGGGCCAGCGTGGTCTTGCCCGTGCCCGGCGGGCCGTAGAAGATCAGCGACGAGAGGCGGTCGGCCTCAATAGCCCGGCGCAGCAGTTTGCCCGGCCCCAGGATGTGCTCCTGGCCGACGAACTCGTCGAGCGTACGCGGCCGCATCCGTTCGGCCAGCGGTGCCTGCGCGGCCAGCAGCCGCTCGGACGCCTGTTGAAACAGATCCGCCATGTCGTGCCCCGCTCCGATCTTCATGGACGGGTATCCATGAACGTGGGTAGCGCATGTCGCCCCCACAAGCTCATGGGCTACAGTCGTGGTGGAAGCAGGCGCCTACGTGTATTGCAGCGTCAACGCTCTACCAGTTTTTCTTCCCTTCCCTGACAGGGAGGGGCCAGGGGAGGGTTCTGTTGGCCCCCTTGTATCTTTGAGATCAAGTGTCTTGGGTGTCGGTAGCTCCTGGTACCCCCCGGGGCCTGTAGAGCCTGCACCTGAGCAAGCGCACCGACACCCATCTTTGACGCAGCCCGTACCGTTGCCCGAACCGGCTCTAAGGGCCGCGTTCGCATCACAAGGCCGAGTGCTTTGAACTTACAACCTTCAAACCGAGGGGGCAACCATGTTCGTGGGCATTGATGTCTCCAAAGACCAGCTCGAACGGGCCTGGCGCACGCCTTCGGGCCTGAAGCGCGCGCGCCTGGCTTACCAGGAAGCCGAACGGCAGGCGTTGGTGGCGCGCTTGCAGACGGCCCAGCGCATCGTGGTCGAAGCCACCGGAGGCTACGAGCGCCTGCTGGTGGCCACGTTGGCCGAGGCCGGTTTGCCGGTTGTGGCCTCGCCAGGTCCGG
>WFPM01000049.1 GCA_015487635.1 Rhodothermus sp. | reverse complement strand
CCTCCAGGGCGGGCGCCCATATTGAGCAGCCACCCGACACCAGCAGCACAAGCCAGAACAGGCGGTACATGGGTCGGCTTCAGGAACGCTGACGCTGACGGCGAACCGCTTCGGGTGGAGTCTTTTCGGAAGGCTCCGGCGCCTCCGGTTCCATGCGGGGCGGCTCCAGTTCGGCCGCGAGCTCACCCAGCAGCGCTGTGGGCGAGGCAAACACGTCCTCGATCTCGGCCACGGCCGCTTCCGTTTCTTCCACCTCGCTGAGCAGCGTATCGAGCTGAAAGGTGATTTCCTCGGGATTGCGGAGCGTGAGCGACTGTTCGTGGATGTAGCGGATCACGTCGTCGATCGTGTCGAGCTGTGCTTCGATGATTTCCAGGTTTTCCCGCACCTTTTTAATGCGGGCAAGTCGCTGCTCCAGGATGCGCCGGCGACGTTCTTTGATAGCCCGTACGCGCGGGGCGTCGTCGGCCATGTCTTCCTGCAGCGCCTGCAACGCTTCGACCAGCTCGTCCTCGGAGGTCTGCGCCAGGTAGAACTCGTAGCGCTCCTTCTGATAGAGCAGGTTCAGGTAGGAGCGAAGCAGTTCGTCGATTTTCTGCAGGTGGCTTTCGAGCAGGCCCTGCGAGGCGTAGCTGAGCTTCTGGTAGTTGGCGCGGATCTGTTTTTCGAGATTGCGGAGCCGGACGTAGCGGCGCTGGCTGCTGCGGCTCAGCAGGCGGAAGAGCTCCTTTTGCGAGGGCGGACGGGCATGCTCGGCCGCACGGCGGGCGCGCACGGCGCGACGGAATCGCTCCTGGCGGGGCATGATGCCCAGGTAGAGCAGCTCCAGGGCCGTCGTAAAGAGCAGCACGGCGTCGAACAGCCAGTCGGGAGCGTCGGTGAAGCTGATGCCCAGGGCGGTTACCAGCGCGGCAATCAGGAACGTGAGGTTCCAGGGATGCAGAAAGGCTTCGCGCGTGTAGTTGATCGGTCGGTCGTTCATGCCCGTGGTTTCCATCACGATCCGGGAGGACGGAGCCGTCCCAGCGTTTTGTCGGCGCCCCTTTCAGCCGGTATCGACGAATCGGCCGCAGCGGAGGTTTCGGTCTCATCCCGGAGCTGGCGGAGCAATTCCTGCGCCCGGCGGCGGGTCTGCGACGGATCGAGCGCGTCGTCGGGCGATGGCTCATGCCCTTCGAGCGCCAGTTCCAGGCGCGCCTCCTGGTAGGCCGTCTCCAGCGCCAGACGTTCCAGCGCCTCGTCGTGGGCGGCCAGCGTCGCCTCGGTCTGGCGCTCCAGGCGGGCCAGCGCTTCATCGATGGCCCGTCGGCGTCGGAGCAGCCGTACCGCCTCCTTCAACCGACGAAGGGCGCGGAGGTGCTCCTTTTCCGCTTCTTTCAGTCGTTGATAGTCTTCCGGGCGCATCTCAGCGGGTGCGCTGGCGGCCGATGGTTTTCGTCTCTTCCGTTTCGCGGGCCCGTTCGGGAGCTTCCTGGTCCGCCTCGCGGGCGGGCGACTCCAGGGCCGGCTTCTGCTCGGGTTCCAGCAGTCCCATCTCCAGCTTGAACTGGCGCACCAGCTCGGCAGCCCGGAGCGCTTCGGCGTCGGCCTCGATCTTCAATGCGTCGGCATCGACGCTGTCGAGCGCCAGCTCCAGGCGTGCCTCGCTGCGGGCCGTCTCCTCGCGAAGGCGCTGGACCATCTCTTCGTGCGTCTGGTCCAGTCCGCCCACCTCGAACTGCTCCAGCGCGTCGGCCACCTTCGCCTGCCATTTGGCCCGCTCATGGGCGCGAAGGGCTTCTTTCGCCTCCTGAATCTTGCGTTCCTTTTCACGAAGGAAGGCCTGTTTCACCTGAAGCGCCTTCTCGTAGGCGGCCTCGGCATACTGCAGTTGCTCTTTCGTACGCGCCAGCGTTTCTTTTGCCTTCTGAAGTCGAATCGCGTACTGCTGGGCAATATCGTCACGGCCGGCCTGAATGGCCGCCTTGATACGGGCCACCAACCGCTCGATCTCCTGCTCGTTGCGCCGCACCTCCTTCTGGAGCAGCAGCACGTTCGCCTTCACCGTGGCGATGTTTTCGTTCATCTTCGGGATCTGATCGTTCAGTTCCCGGATGTTCTGCTCCAGAATGAGCCGGGGATCTTCGAGCGCGGAGATGGCGCCGCCGAAAATCGAGCGAATCCACCGTTTGAATCGGGCCCAGAGCGACATGGCGATACCCTGCTGATGAAAAAATTTCTGATTCTGTTTGTTTTACCCCGCGAAGGAGTCCGGGTGCCCGCCCGGAAGTCGGGCGGGCACCCGGTGCACATTTTATTCGGAAAGCGACGCCAGGAGGTTGCCCTCGGTGTCGATCAGGTATACGGGCCCGAGGCCGAGCTGACGGATCTCGTCTTCGATGCGGCTGCGGTCGCCCACAACCACCCAGACAAGCCGGTCCGGGTGCAGCACCTCACGGGCGGCCGCGTTGACGTCGTCGAGCGTGAGCGCCCGCACCGCGTCCGGATACGTCCGCCAGTAGTCCAGCGGCCAGCCGAACTGCACCACGTAGCTCAGGTCGTTGAGGATCGCGTTGGCCGTCTCCCAGCGGCCGGGAAGCCGGAGCGTCAGATTGCGCTGCACTTTGTCCAGCTCCTCGGGCGTGATGGGCTTCTGGCCGCTGACGATGCCGTCCAGCTCTTTTTTGATTTCGAGCATGGCCGGCGCCGTTTTGTCGGTCTGTACCGGCGCATAGACGATGAACGGCCGCGGCCCACGCGCGCTCATCAGCATGCTCCGGGCCCCGTAAGACCAGTGCTTGTCCTCACGGAGGTTCATGTTGATGCGCGAGGTAAAGGCGCCGCCCAGCACGGTGTTCATGACCTTGATGGCCAGCTCACGCGGATTGGCTTCGGGGGGCGCCACGTGCCCGGCGAAGATGATCGACTGCCCCGAGCCGGGCCGGTCGATCAGGTACACCACCGAGCGCTCCTTTTGCGGCACGTCCTGGATGTTTTTCTGCGGAATGTCTCCGGGCTTCCACTCGGCGAACAGCCGTTCCAGCTTCGGGAGCAGCTCATCCATCGTGATGTCGCCCACGACGACGAGCGTGGCATGGTTGGGCTTGAACCAGGTCTGGTGGAAGCGCACCAGGTCGTCGCGGGTGATCTGCTGCACCGACGCGATGGTGCCCGAGCCCGTGAGCGGGAGGCCGTAGGCGTGGTTTTCGCCATAGAGCAGGCGCGGGAAGACGCGGAGCGCCATCTGCACGGGGGAAACCTGCTCGCGCTGGATCGCCACGAGCTGCTGCTGCTTGAGCCGCTGGAAGTCGGCCTCCGGGAAGGCCGGGTGCAGCACGACATCAGCAAATAGCTCCAGCGACGGATCCAGCTTGTCTCGAAGCGCCGAGAAGTAGACGGTCGAAACGTCCAGGTCCGAGCCGGTGCCCAGCCGGGCGCCCAGGCGGTCCAGTTCGTCGCTGATTTCCAGGGCGGTGCGGCTGGTAGTCCCTTCGTCGAGCATGTTCATGGCGAGCGTGGCCGTACCGGGCCGTGCGAACTGGTCGGCCGCATAGCCGGCGTCCAGGATGAGCTGGAAGTTGACCACCGGCACGGTGTGACGCTCGACGAGCAGCACCTTCAGGCCGTTCGACAGCGTGGTCTGCTTCACCTCGGGGAAGGTCACTTCGGGCGGCGGCCCAACCGACGGAAGCTGCGAGCGGTTCACGTCCTCGCCGCTTGCCTGGAGCCTCGGATAGGGATGGACCTCCAGCACGAAAACCCCGTCGCTGAGCCATTTGCGGGCGGCTTCCAGCACCTGCGCGGGCGTGGCCTGCTGCATGCGCCGGAGCGTCACCTTGTACAGGCCGGGATCCCCGCCATAGACTTCGTACTGGGCCAGGATGTCGCTCTTGCCCCCGAAGCCGCCGATGCGCTCCACCCCCCGGATAAAGCCAGCGATGAAGTCGGCTTTCACCCGTTCCAGCTCGTCGGCCGTGGGTCCTTCCTGCAGGAAGCGCGCCAGCTCTTCATCGACGGCCTGCTCCACCTGCGCCAGCGGCACCCCGGGTTTGGCCGTGGCGATGATGAAAAACTGGCTGCCGATTTCGCCGGTAAAGACGAAGGCCCTGACGTCCGTTGCAATCTGGTCCGTGTAGACGAGCCGGCGGTAGAGTCGCGACGTTTTGCCGCTGGCAAGCACGTCGGCGGCCAGGTCCAGGTAATCTCGCTCCGGATGGCCCCACTCCGGCACGTTCCAGACCTTGTAGATCCGCGCCTGCGGCACGCGGTCTTCCATCGTCATGCGCTGCTCGCCCGTGCGCTTGGCCACCCAGGCTTTGGGCCTGGCCAGCGGCGGCCCCGGCGGAATCGAGCCGAAGTACTTTTTCACCTTCTCCAGGGCCGTCTGCGGGTCGATGTCGCCCGCAATGACGAGGGTGGCATTGTTGGGGCCGTAATAGGTCTTGAACCACTCGTGCACATCCTCCAGCGTGGCCGCGTCCAGATCCTCCATGTAGCCGATAACCGGCCACGAGTAGGGATGCCCCTCGGGGTAGGTGTGTGCGGCGATGATGTTGAAGACCTTACCGTAGGGCTGGTTTTCGCCCTGGCGTTTTTCGTTCTGGACCACGCCGCGCTGCTCGTCGAGCTTGGCCTGGTCGATGGCACCCAGCAGATGGCCCATGCGGTCCGACTCGAGCCAGAGCACCAGGTCGAGCGCGTTGACAGGCACCGTCTGGAAGTAGTTCGTGCGGTCGCGGTTCGTGGTGCCGTTCAGGTCGGTGGCCCCTACACGCTCGAGCGCCTGGAACCAGTCGTCGTTGAAGTGCTCCGATCCGTTGAACATCAGGTGCTCGAACAGGTGGGCAAAGCCTGTGCGCCCCGGCTTTTCGTTTTTCGAGCCGACATGGTACCAGATGTTCACGGCCACGATGGGCGCCT
>WFPM01000048.1 GCA_015487635.1 Rhodothermus sp. | reverse complement strand
GAAAGCCTGCCGGAGTTTACGAAATCGCCGCCTTTCGTGCCTGCTCAGTTGAACAGGTTTTTCATTTCATTGTCCAGTTCCTCAAAGGAACGTTCCGGTCCCCGAATGGCCTGGTAAAAGGCTTCGTCATAGGAGCGCGTCTGGACGACCACAGGCATGGGCACGGCGTGTCCGAGGATGAGCGCCTGCTGCTTCGAGTCGAGCGAAGCCAGCACCTGCCGGAGCGCGCCCGCGTCGCGCGTGCCCACCAGTGCCGCCGTGATGTCTCTGTCGTCGTTGAGCTGGGCGACGATGCGCGTGCCGATCTGGCTGAGCACCTCTTCGTCGATGGCACTGGGCCGCTGATCCACCACCAGCAGCGACACGAAGTACTTACGCATTTCACGGGCGATCTTCCCGAAGGGCGTCTCGCGGGCAATGCCCGGCATCAGGAATTTGTGCGCTTCCTCAATCGTGATCATGAGTTGGCGCGGGCGGTCGGCCGGATCCTGGGTCTGTAGATAACGGGCCGTCATGTCTTCGTAGGCAGTCCGGACGCGCCGCGTGATCACGTTCGCCACCAGCAGGTAGACGCGCAGATCATCGTAGCGACCGAATTCAAGAATGACCGACTTGCCGCTGCCCAGTGCTTCGAGCAGATCTTCCAGTACGTCCCGCTTACCGGCCGAGGGCTCCGTCTTGAAAAAGTCGTAGCGCTCGAACGTCGACAGTTTGCGCCGCAGTGCCCCCAGCGAGGCCGGATGGGCACCGATCGACTCGGCCAGTTCGTTCAGTTCGGCTTCGGAGGTCTGCAGCAGCGTGAGCAGCCAGTTGCGGCCGAACTTTTTCTGGAGCAGGTAGCTGCTTTCGGCTGCCGTCTCGTTCAGATTCAGCGTATCCTGCAGGGGCAGGATGTCTTCCGGCTCGATCTGATCGGCGTACAGATAGACGGCGCAGTCGGGGTCGCGTTTAGTGCGTTTGCGTGTGCCCGCCGGATCCAGCGAAAAGACCTGTACGCGATGGGGGAACAGCTCGCGGAGT
Source organism: Rhodothermus sp. (assembly GCA_015487635.1). GTDB lineage: Bacteria > Bacteroidota > Rhodothermia > Rhodothermales > Rhodothermaceae > Rhodothermus. Next base: position 995 of record WFPM01000048.1, on the reverse strand, counting down.
CCCCGGACGAACGTGCCGTCTTCTTTGCGGGCGTTGTAACCGTACTCCGAGTGCATGTCGAAGACCAGGTTGACGGCCCGGCCTGTTTTGATCGTGCCGCACAGAAGCAGCCGCGTCAGGAAGGTCTTGCCCGTGCCCGTCTTGCCGAAGACGGCGTTGGAACGCTCTACGAACCGTTCCAGGTCGATACAGACGGGGATGCCCGGCATGCCCAGCGGCTCGCCGATCTGGAAGTAGCGGTTGCCGCCGTCGTTGGCTTCATGCCCGAAGATGCGGCTCACGTCTTCGGCGGTGGCGCGGGCAACCGGGGCGAAGTGGCCGGGCACCGTCTTAACGGGCAGGATCTCGGCCAGCTCCTGCAGCCCGTCGTTGCGCATCATGAGCATGGGTTTAAGGGTGACGGTGGCGTAGGTGCCCGAGCCCTTCAGGATCTGGCGCAGCAGACCGTCGCCGGCCGGCGGAGGATGGAGCAGGATGTTTTCGTTGGCGGCGTCGATGCGCACGTCCGTGATCATTGAGAAAAAGTCGTACTTCTCACCCTGAATAACCACGAACGTACCCGCCACGATGTCTTCGATTGACTCGCCGGCGTCGAGCTTCATTTCGACGCCTTTGCTCAGGGATCCGTGCGTGATGACGCCCAGCCGATCGGGGCGCTCATTCGGTCGGCGAAGCGGCTCCATGGGGTTCCGGAGTAGGTTGGGCGGCTTCAGGCTGGCGTTGCAGCCATTCCAGGGCTTTTTCCGTGATCAGACCCACGGTGACGGCCACGATCACATCGAGCAGCAGCCCGGGCAGGATGCGCCGGATAAACAGCCGCACGACGCGCGGCAGCAGCAGCACGGCCAGCGCACCGCTGACGAAACCACCCGCCCAGCGCAGCAGGCTCCACTGCAGCTCCGCGCGGGGATCGGCCACGGATTCAGGATGCCGGTTGTTCATGGCTCCATGCGATCTGGTTGACAGGTTCGCCTGTGGGGATGACAACATTATGT
>WFPM01000047.1 GCA_015487635.1 Rhodothermus sp. | reverse complement strand
ATACTCAACCACTCAAGGAGCGGCTCCGGATCACTCAGGTCTTCCAGCAGCAGGTCAGGGCGGCAGGCTTCCAGCGCCTCGCGTCGATAGCCGCCCGTGCAGACCGCCACCACCGAAGCGCCGGCGTGCCGGGCGCAGGCCACGTCGTGCGGCGTGTCGCCGATAATCACGGCGTCGGCGCCGGTGAACGGATAGCCCGTGGCTTCGCGGATGCGCTCGATGGCCAGCGGAGGAAGCTCGTTGCGGTTGGCGTGATCGCACCCGAAGGCCCCTTCGCCGAAGTAACCGGCCAGGCCCGCTATGGCCAGCTTGTGAAAAGCGACCGACCGCAGGTTGCCCGTAACCAGGCCCAGATAAACCTCGGGCCACTCGCTCAGCTCTTCCAGCAGCATGACCACGCCGGGCAACACTTCGAGGTGCTCGGGCCGAAGCTTTTGGATCATGGCCCGGCTGTAGACCTCCAGCGCTTCGGGCAACAGATGACGGGCAGTGTGTTCGGGCAGGCCGCTGGCCTTCAGGATGTCCAGAAGAATGGCCGGATCCGTGCGGCCGGCAAAATCGACGCCTTCGGTGGTGACCGGGCGGCCCAGCCATTCTGAAAGCGCCGCTTCCATGGTCTGGCGCCCGAAGCCGCGCGTGCGGATCAGCGTTCCGTCGATGTCGAACAGCAGCAGATGCACGAGTCCTGTTAATGTACCGGGTGAAGGTCGGATGCCCCTACCCGAACGTCGGCCCGGCGTTCGGGTTCGGCCAGCACGGCGGATTTGCCCAGAAAAAAACGTGCCGGATCCGTCAGTCCATGTGGAAGGGATGGTCCGGCCGATTTTCATGGCGGATCTCGTCGACGGGCTCCCGGCGCCCCCAGCCGGCGTAGAGGCGGTTCGGACAGTTGACGAGCAGGGCGGGCGTGTCGCCGATGTTGCGATAGGCGTGGACCACGCCAGGCGGCACCAGCGCGGTGACCGGGTTGGCCTCGCCGACGTCGAGCACCTGCCGGTGGCCGCAGGTGGGCGAGTTGGGCCGGACATCCCACAGGTACAGCCGCAGGTGGCCGTGGAAGAACACAAACAGGTCGGTCTGCTCCCGGTGCTCGTGGGGGCCGCGCGTGATGCCGGGATGGGTCAGCGAAACATATCCCATGACGGGATAGACCGACGGGTCCAGTTCATCCTGCCGAAAAAATTCGGCCAGCCAGCCGCGGGCGTCTTCGTAGCGCTTGAGCGGCCGGATGACCACGCCTTCGATCGGACCTTCCTGCCAGTTCATCGCCGGTTCGGGCGCAGGTTTTCCAGTTCTTCATAGATCAGATCCCGGGCCAGGCGATTGGCCTCGTGCCAGCCCTCAATCGTGCCGGCATCGCCCCACCAGCCCTTCAGAATACCGTAGGAGAGCTGGCCGCGGGCAATATAGGCGTTGCTGACGTCGCTCACCTCCAGTTCACCCCGGGCACTGGGCTTGAGCCGTCGGATGACCTCAAAGGCATAGGCATCGTAGAAATAGATGCCGGTGACGGCATAGCGGCTGGGCGGTCGGGCCGGCTTTTCGATGATCTCCACGATTCGATCGCCTTCGAGACGGGGGACGCCGTAGCGTTCCGGGTCCGGCACCTCTTTCAGCAGCACGCGGGCCCCGCCGCCGTCGCGCCGCAGTTGCTCCTGATAGGCGGCCACCTCGTCGTGCAGGTCTTCCGAGAGGATGTTGTCGCCCAGGATGACCAGAAACGGATCGCCGTCGACGAAGCGCTCGCACAGCCCGATGGCCTGGGCAATGCCGCCGGGCTCGTCCTGCACGCGGTAGGTCAGGTCCAGGCCAAAATCCCGACCACTGCCCAGCAGGTTGACCACGTCGCCCATGTGCTCGGGGCTGGTCACGACGGCCACTTCCCGGATGCCCACACGACGCATCCGGATCAGCGGATGGTAGATCATCGGATAGCGGCCGACGGGCAGCAGGTGTTTGTTTGTGACTTTCGTAAGTGGATAGAGGCGGCTGCCCGTACCACCGGCCAGCACAATGCCTTTGAGTGGGCGTTCCATTCAGCGCAAGGCGTATTGTTTTTCGTAGTAGGCACGATACGACGCATCGGCCACGGCCTCCAGCCAGTCGCGGTGCGTCAGGTACCAGCGGACCGTTTCGCGCAGCCCTTCTTCCAGCGTGTAGGCCGGTGCCCAGCCCAGCTCTTCTCGCAGCCGGGAAGCATCGAGCGCATAGCGAAAGTCGTGGCCCGGCCGGTCCTTCACAAACGTAATGAGCCGCCGCGACTGGCCCACGGGCCGTCCCAGCTCCTCGTCGATCAGATCCAGCAGTTGCTGCACCAGCTCCAGGTTCTTGCGCTCACAGCCTGCACTGACCAGGTAGGTCTGTCCGGTCTGTCCGGAAAGCAGAATGCGCTCGATGGCCGTGCAGTGGTCGCGTACGTAGAGCCAGTCGCGGACGTTCTCGCCCTTGCCGTAGATGGGAATGGGTCGGTTCTCCAGCGCGTTCAGGATGACCAGCGGGATGAGCTTTTCGGGAAACTGGTAGGGGCCGTAGTTATTCGAGCAATTCGAGATGATCACCGGCAGGCCGTAGGTATGCCCGTAAGCCCGTACGAAGTGGTCGCTGGCCGCCTTGGAGGCGGCGTACGGCGAGCGCGGATTGTAGGGCGTCGATTCGGTGAAGTAGCCTTCCGGCCCCAGGCTGCCGAACACCTCATCGGTGGAGATGTGGTAGAACCGGAAGCGCTCGGGGTCGGCATGGTCGCCCCAGGCCTTGCGCGCCGCTTCGAGCAGGGTGACGGTGCCCACCGTGTTTGTCAGGACGAACGACAGCGGGGTCATGATGGAGCGGTCCACGTGGCTTTCGGCCGCCAGGTGTATGACCGTGGTGATCCCATGCTCCCGGAAGAGCCGCTCCACCAGCGGTGCATCGGCCACATCACCTCGCACGAACCGATAGTTCGGGGCGTCTTCGATGTCCCGCAGGTTGAGCAGGTTGCCCGCGTAGGTCAGGCTGTCGAGGTTGATGAACTGCACCTCGGGGTAGCGAGGCACCATGTAGAGCAGAAAATTCGATCCGATGAAGCCGGCGCCACCGGTCACCAGAATGACCTCCGGCCGATGGATTACGGGTGGTGTTTTCTCCGACATGCTGGACTGGATGGTGTAGGTGGCTGGAAAATTCGGCTTCAATATAACGCTTTCGGAGGAACTAACTTTCCCCGACCTTTTTAACTTTGGGCAATACCTTCCCGATGAATCGATTCGGAACGCCCGTGCAAAAAGAAGACCAGCTCAGTTTATTTCCGGAGCACGAAGTCGATCGGCCGCCGCCCGACATGCAGCGCCTGTATCTGATCGATGCCATGGCGCTGGCCTATCGGGCACATTACGTGTTCATCAGCCGGCCGCTCGTCAACACGAAGGGCCAGAATACTTCGGCCGCCTACGGCTTTACGACCTCGCTGCTGAAGCTGATCGAGGATCATGGCATGGACTACATGGCCGTGGTTTTCGACGCCGGCGGGGAGGAGGGGACGTTTCGGGAGGCAATCTACGAGGCATACAAGGCGCATCGCGAGCCGCCGCCGGAAGATCTACTGGCCAATCTGCCCTGGATCAAGGAGATCGTGCGGGCACTGGACATCCCCGTCATCGAAGAGCCAGGCGTCGAGGCCGACGACGTGATCGGAACGCTGGCCCGCCGCGCCGAGACGCACGGCATCGACGTGGTGATCGTCTCGCCCGATAAGGACTTCCTGCAACTGCTGAGCCCCCGCATCTCCATCTACAAACCGGCGCGACGCGGCGAAACCTTCGACCTGATCACCATCGAGACCTTCCGGGAGACCTACGGGCTGGAGCCGCACCAGTTCATCGACGTCCTGGCCCTCATGGGCGATCCGAGCGACAACGTGCCGGGCGTGCCGGGCATCGGCGAAAAAACGGCCGTGCAGCTCATCCGGCAGTACGGCTCGGTGGAAAACCTGCTGGCCCATGCCGAGGAGGTGAAAGGGAAGCGCGCCCGCGAGGGATTGCTGCACCACCGGGAGGAAGCGCTCCTCTCGAAGCGGCTGGTCACGATCCGGACCGATGTGCCGTTGCGCATTCGCTGGGAGACGTTCCATCGCGCCCGGCCCGATCTGCCGCGTCTGCTGCAGATCTTTCAGGAACTGGAATTCGACTCGCTGGTGCGGCGCATCCGGGAAGGCGGACTGGCCGGCCTTGTAAACGGCGAAGCCGAACTGGACGCAGCGCTTGAAGCGGAAACCGAACCGGACTTCGACTTCGGGCCCTACGAACCCCTGCAGGTGTACGATCCGGAAAAGGCAGACTACCGGATCGTCCGCAACCGCCAGCAACTCGACGAACTGGTGGCGCAGCTGGACGGGCTCGAGCGGCTGGCCGTCGACACGGAGACGACCTCGACCGAGGCCATGTGGGCCTCGCTGGTGGGCATTGCTTTTTCCTGGGAAAAAGGCCAGGGCTACTACGTGCCCACACCGCTGCCGGACGGCACGCCGACCGAGACGGTCATCGAGCGGCTGGCGCCGATTCTCCAACGGGCACAGCACAAAATCGGCCAGAACCTGAAGTACGACCTGGTGGTGCTGGCGCGCCACGGCCTTGAGGTCCCCCCGCCGTACTTCGACACAATGGTGGCGCACTATCTGATTGCGCCCGAGGAGCCGCACAACCTGGACGTGCTGGCCCGCCAGTACCTTCGCTATCAGATGGTCTCCATTACGGAACTGATCGGCTCGGGCCGTGACCAGAAGTCCATGCGTGACGTGTCGATCGACGAGGTGGGGCCCTACGCCTGTGAAGACACCGACATCGCCCTGCAACTGGCCGACGTGCTGGCCGCCGAGCTGGACCGGCTCGGGCTCCGGCATATCGCCGAGGAGATGGAGTTTCCGCTCCTCGAGGTGCTGGCCGACATGGAGCGGACGGGCATCTGCATCGATCGGGCGGTACTTCGGGAAATCGGCAAACAACTCGAGGCGGAACTCCACAAGCTGGAGGCACAGATCTACGAAGTGGCCGGCGTCGCATTCAACATCGGCTCGCCGCAGCAGCTGGCCGAGGTGCTCTTCAAAAAGCTCGGCCTGAAGCCCCGGGCGCGTACCAGCACCGGAAGGCCCTCCACGAAAGAAAGTGTGTTGCAGGAGCTGGCCACGCAGCACCCGCTGCCGGGACTGGTCCTGGACTGGCGGCATCTGGCCAAGCTCAAAAGCACCTACGTGGACGGCCTCGAACCGCTCATCCATCCGGAGACCGGCCGCATCCACACTACCTTCAACCAGACGGTAACGGCTACCGGGCGGCTTTCCTCAAGCAACCCGAACCTGCAGAACATCCCGGTGCGTACCGAAATGGGGCGGGAGCTCCGGCGGGCGTTCGTGCCGCGTCCGGGTTGGAAGCTGCTCTCGGCCGACTACGTCCAGATTGAGCTTCGCATTCTGGCCGCGCTGAGCGGCGATGAGGCGCTTCGCCGGGCTTTTCTGGAAGGGCAGGACATCCACACGGCCACGGCAGCCCGGGTCTTCAAGGTGCCGCCCGAGCAGGTAACGCCCGAGCAGCGTCGCCGCGCCAAGATGGTCAATTACGGCATTCCCTACGGGATCTCGGCCTGGGGCCTGGCGCAGCGCCTTCGCTGCTCCACGCGCGAGGCCCAGGAGCTCATCGAGGAATATCAGCGGGCCTTTCCGGGCGTAACCCGCTACCTGCATCGTCTCATCGAAGAAGCGCGGCAGAAAGGCTACGTCGAGACGCTGCTGGGCCGCCGGCGCTACGTGCCGAACATCAACTCCCGCAATCGGGCCGAACGCTCGATGGCCGAACGCATCGCCGTGAACATGCCCATTCAGGGCACGCAGGCCGACATGATCAAGCTGGCCATGGTGCACATCTACCGCCGGCTGCAACAGGAAGGATACCGGGCCAAGATGCTGCTGCAGGTGCACGACGAGCTGGTCTTCGAAATGCCGCCTGAAGAAGTGGAGCCGGTGCGCCGGCTGGTCGAGCAGGAGATGAAGCAGGCCCTGCCACTGGAAGGCGTGCCTGTCGAGGTGGACATCGGCGTCGGCGATAACTGGCTGGACGCACATTGAACGAAGTCATTCCGGGAAGTAAGCCGATGGGCGTATCGGAAGTATTTCAAAAGGCCGGCCGCCGGGTGGACGGCTTTACCTTTGAAGGAGCGGCCGGCGGCATTGAAGCCTACCGCCTGGACGCCAACGACCTCCAGGTGCTCCTGATGCCCCAGAACGTGGTGCCGGTGGTGACCTTTATGATCACCTACCACGTGGGAAGCCGGAACGAGCCGACGGGGCTGACCGGCGCCACGCACATGCTGGAGCATCTGATGTTCAAGGGCACCGAGCGCTTCAACAAAGCGCGGGGGACCTCGGTCTTTCAGGTGCTCCAGCGCGTGGGTGCCCAGGTGAACGCAACCACCTGGCTGGACCGCACGAACTACTACGCGCTGCTGCCCCGCGAGCATCTGGCGCTGGCCGTCGAGATCGAAGCGGATCGTATGCGCGGCGCGCTGATTCGCCCCGAAGACGTGGAGGCCGAGCGCACCGTGATCCTAAACGAGATGGACCGGGGCGAAAACGACCCGCTTCGGAACCTCTACCATGCGGTCTGGAGCGTAGCCTTCGTGGCGCATCCCTACCGCCATCCGACCATCGGCTGGCGCAGCGATGTGGAAAACATGACGGCCGAAGCGCTCCGCCAGTTCTACGATACCTACTACTGGCCCGACAACGCCACGGTCTCGATCATCGGCGACTTCGAGCCCGAGGCGGCACTGACGCTGGTGCGCGAGCACTTCGGACGCATTCCGCGGGCCCCGCATCCGATTCCGCCGGTGTGGACACGCGAGCCCGTGCAGCGGGGCGAGCGCCGCGTGACGGTGCGGCAGGCCGGCCAGCTCGGGCTGGTCATGGTGGCCTTCAAGGCACCGGCCGGGCTGGAAACGGACGCCGACGCGCTCGACGTACTGGCCACGCTGCTCTCGCAGGGACGCAACAGCCGCCTCTACCGGCGCCTCACCGATGCGGGGCTGACCACGCTGGTGGTGGCGGCCAACGAGCGGCACCGCGACCCCGGGCTTTTCTACGTGGTGGCCCGTCTGGTCCCCGGCAAGTCGCACGCCGAGGTGGAGGCCGTGCTGCTGGAAGAGCTGGACCGCGTGGCCCGCGAAGGGGTGAGCGAAGAGGAAGTCGCCCGTGCCCGCGAGCAACTCACCGCGCTGGAAGCCTACGGCCGGGACGGTCCCTTTGCGATCGCCGCCCAGCTCAACGAGGCCATTGCGCTGGGCGACTGGAAACTCTACGCCACCTACCTGGATCGAATCGGCCGCGTCACGCCGGACGACGTGCAGCGTGTGGCGCAGACTTACCTGATCGAGACCGCGCGTACGGTAGGCTGGTACATCCCGCAAAACGCCTGAAAGGCTATGACACGGACGTTCGCCGAACGTGTAATAGAAATCGCAGCCGGTTCCTGCCGGCTTTACGTGCTGCCGATGCCCGTGGAACAGGTGGTGACGCTCCGCGGCTCGTTTCGTACCTGGCCGGACTTCGCGGCTGGCGAGACGCTCCTGCAGCGGCTCACGGTGGCCATGCTGGACCGGGGCACGCGCCGCCGCGATCGCTTCGAACTGGCACGCCTGCTAGAAGACCGGGGCGCCCACCTGAGCTTTACCAGCAAGGGCACGCGCGTCGAGTTTGCCGGACGCATGCTCCGGCGACATCTGGCCGACGTGCTGCCGCTGCTGGCCGAGCAGCTCCGCGAACCCCGCTTCGATCCCGAAGAGTTCGAAAAGGCCCGCCTGCACGTGCAGGCACAGCTTCAGCAGCAACTGGAGCAGACGAGTGTGCGCGCCCGTGTTGCATTGAGCCAGCGTCTCTATCCGCCTGCGCATCCGAACTACCGGCGCGACCCGGAAGCCGAACTGGAACGCCTGGCCACCCTGACGCTGGAAGACGTGCAGGCCTACCATGCCGCCCACTTCGGGGCGAACGAACTGGTGCTGGTGCTCGTGGGCAACGTGCAGCCCGAAGCGGCCGAGCCGCTGGTGCGCGCGGCGTTTGCCGACTGGCCGCCGCATGCCGCGACGCCTCGCTTTGCGGCCGAAGCCGCTCCGCAGCCGCCGGACCGCGTCCAGATCCACGTGCCGGATCGGCAGAATCTGGACGTGCTCATGGGTCATGCCGTACCGCTTCGGCGCCAGCACCCCGATTATATTCCGCTTTACGTGGGCACCTACATCCTGGGCGGTAACTTCTCGGCCCGCCTGATGGCGACCGTGCGCGACGAGCAGGGGCTGACCTACGGCATCCACGCCGCGCTGGAAGGGATCTCGACGGAGCACGACGGTCACTTCGAGATCGAAGTAACGCTCAGCCGGGAGCGGCTGGAGGAAGGCATAGCCGCCACGCTGGCCCAGGTGCGCCGCTTCGTGGAGGAGGGCGTGACCGAGGAAGAACTGGCCGAAAAAAAAGATACGCTGACCGGACTGTTTCAGACCGGCCTGAGCACGACGGCCGGGCTGGCCACGGCGCTGCTGATCAACATCGAACGCGGCTTCGGGCCCGGCTACTTGGATCGCTATCCGGAGGAAATCCGCGCTGTCACGCGCCGGCAGGTCAACGATGCCGTGCAGCGCTATCTGAACCCCGAGGCACTGCACACCGTGGTGGCCGGCAGTCTTGCAGCCATACCGTCCGGGCCATAAACGCAGCAGGCCCGCCCCCTTGCGAGAGCGGACCTGCTGCGTCCCCATCCACGAGAACACGGGCCTTGCGTGTTCTGCTTCAGGTAT
>WFPM01000046.1 GCA_015487635.1 Rhodothermus sp. | reverse complement strand
GGAAGCGGGGCGTATGTGAAGGTCGCGCCTATCGCACGCCGGGCAATTGCGCGTTGGTAGACGACAACGCCCGAACTCAATTCATTGCCATGAGCAGCCCGGCCGCATCCAGCAGAAAGATCTCGACGCGATGATGCGCGGCGTTGTAGCCAGTACCGGCCATATAGCGGCCGTTGTGCGACACGACTGGCGCGCCCCAGAACATGGAGCCGCGCGACAGCAGCCCGCCGTAGACCTTCTTCAGCCGCCGCATCTTGCCCCCCTTCCAGTGGAAGGTATGCCAGACGCCTTCTTTGTCCTGGGCCACGCCGACGACGACCTGCCCGTCCTCGGACACCCAGATGGCCTTGCTGTCCCAGCCGCCGAGTGTACCCAGGTCTTCCATGCCGGTCTTGGCCGTCCAGCGAAAGGCCCGGCGCCGGCCCCGGGCATCCTCGGCCATTCCGACGACAACCCTGCCGTCGGCCGAAACGGCCAGTGCCTGGCTCCAGCTGCCGCCCAGCGTGCCCAGATCCTCCATACCGCCTTCCGACGTCCACCGAAACGCCCGACGCTGTCCGCGTTCGTCTTCGGCCATGCCCACCACGACGCGTCCGTCGGCCGAGACGGCCAGCGCCTCGCTTTCCGAGCCGCCCAGCGTGCCCAGATCCTCCATGCCGCCTTCCGGCGTCCACCGAAACGCCCGGAAGCGTCCGTAGGCATCTTCGGCCGTACCCACGACCACCTGACCGCTGACCGAGACGGCCAGCGCTTCACTTTCCGAGCCGCCCAGCGTGCCCAGATCCTCCATGCCGCCTTCCGCCGTCCACCGAAACGCCCGCGTGTGGCCGTGGCCGTTTTCGGCCATCCCCACCACGACACGACCATCCCCCGATACGGCCAGCGCCTGGCTCCGCAGCCCACCCAGCGTGCCCAGATCCTGCCGGCCTTCCCACACCGACCACCGGAACGCCCGGCTGCGTCCCTGCGCATCACGGGCAACGCCCACAACCACGCCCCCGTTGGCCGAAACGCCCGTCAGCCGATGTACTTCGATTTTTTTCAGATCTACCCAGGTGAAGGACTGCGCATGGGCGGCACTCCCGATCCACCAAGAAAAGCCCAGAAAAGCCAGGCAGAGCCACGTCAGACGCTTCATGATGGATACTTCCGGTTTGTCGTTTACAGCCAGCTAAAGGCCGAGATGCCCCTTACAGGTATCGACGGCCTTCCGGAAAACTTTAGCGACTTTTTCGGTGGGGCAGTAAAAACATATGATATGGACATCATGCATGCAACTTTCCCGCTGCGCATTCGCGCGCTGACGCTGCGCGTGCGCAACCTGAAGGGGCAACGCGCTTTTTACCATGAACTGCTGGGACTGCCGGTACGCAAAGCCTCTGCCGAGCGGCTTGTGCTGGCACCGGAAAGCGGTACGTTCACGCTGGAGCTCATCGCCGATCCCTCGGCGCCGTTATGTCCCTGGCCCACGATCGGGCTCTACCACTTTGCGCTCTTACCGCCGGATCGGACCGCTCTGGCGGCGGTGGCCACGCGGTTACTGGCGCAGGGCGTCTTCTTCGAAGGGGCTGCCGATCACGCCGTTTCTGAAGCGCTCTACTTTCGGGATCCGGAAGGGAACGGGCTGGAGCTGTATGTGGACCAACCACCCGCGCAATGGCCACGCCGGGGCCCCCTCATGGTAACTGAACCGCTGGAGCTTGAGGCGCTGCTGCGCGGAGCCGAACCGGGCCCCCTTCCCCCGAATGTGCGCCTCGGGCACCTGCACCTGCATGTACCCGATCTGGACGAAGCCGAGCGCTTTTTTGCCGCCCGGCTGGGCATGGCCGTCACATTGCGCACCTACCCCGGCGCTCACTTCTTCGTCTACGACGGCTATCACCACCACGTCGGCGCTAACATCTGGGCCCGCGGGCGCCGTGCACCGGCGCATGCCACCGGCCTGCTGGCCTACACCCTGCAAGTCCCAGAAGCAATAGCCCGCACGCTACCGCCTGCGCTGCAGGATCCGGCCGGCGTCACCGTACACGTCCGGGCGGCTGGCGCGTAGTCTTCAGCCATGCGCCCGCTCGAAGGCCTGCCGAAGCGCCCGTCGCGTGAGCACGTGGCACAGATGCGCCCGGTATTCGGCCGTCGCTGCCAGATCGCTGAGCAGGTCATCAGGGTCGACCATATCTTCGAGCGCAGCGGTCAGCGTCCGATCGTCGATCGTCTTCCCGACAAGCCGCTTTTCGGCTTCGGTCGCCCGAAAGGCTGCCGCTGCAGCGCCCGTGATTCCGATGCGCACTTCGGCGCAGGTGTCGTCGGGCGCCAGTTTCACGAATGCCGCCACGCCCACCACGGCATAGCGCGAAGCCGGGTTCGGAAACTTGAGATAGGCGGCGCCGCTGCGCGGCGGCATCACCGGCACACGCACGCGCGTGAGCAGCTCACCGGGCCGGAGTGCCGTGGTGAAAAGCCCCTGGAAAAAGTCGCGCACCGGAATGGTGCGGCGGCCGTCCGGCCCGGTCGCCTCGATTTCGGCGTCCAGTGCCAGCACGACGGCCGGGTAGTCGGCAGCCGGATCGGCATGGGCCAGGCTGCCCCCGATCGTCCCTTTGTTGCGCACCTGCGGATCGCCAATCTGGGCGGCCGCTTCGGGCAGCACCGGACATTTCTGCTTGAGCAGCTCGGAAAACTCGATCGTCCGGTGCGTGACGAGCGCTCCCAGTTCGATGCGACCATCCTGCTCACGGATTTCCGACAGTTCCTGAATGCCGCCGATGTCGATGAGCAGCTCCGGCGTGCTCAGCCGCAGCTTCATCAGCGGGATCAGGCTGTGCCCGCCGGCCAGCACCTTGGCCTCGTCGCCGTGCTCCCGGAGCAGCGCGAGCGCTTCGTCGATCGTCTGCGCCTTTTTGTATTCAAAGGTCTGCGGAATCATGGTCGTTCCGATTGTTTTCGTTGGTCAGGAGGCGTGTCCGTCGGTGGGCAACCCGCGCATGGCGCGCCAGACGCGCTCGGGCGTCAGCGGCATGCGGATGTCGCGCACGCCCAGATGGTAGAGCGCATCGACCACGGCGTTGACCACGCAGGCCGTGGCCGCGATCGTCCCGGCCTCGCCAGCTCCCTTTGCGCCCAGCGGGTTGTGCGGGCAGGGCGTCTCCTGGTGTCCGACTTCGAATGATGGCAGATCGTCGGCCCGCGGCAACGCATAGTCCAGCAGCGAGCCGGTCAGGAGCTGGCCGCTGGAGCGATCGTAAATTGCCCCTTCAAGCAGTGCCTGCCCGACACCCTGCGCCACGCCGCCGTGGATCTGCCCTTCGACGATCATCGGGTTGATGATGCGTCCCACGTCGTCTACCGCAACGTAGCGAAGCAGCTTCACCCTGCCGGTTTCTGGGTCGACCTCCACGACCGACAGGTGCGCACCGAAGGGGAAGGTGAAGTTGGCCGGATCGTAGAAGGCGTTTTCTTCGAGGCCGGGCTCCAGCCCCTCGGGATAGTCGTGCGGCACGTAGGCCGTCAGCGCAATGTCGCCGAAGCTGATGGCCCGGTCGGTGCCCTTCACGATGAACTGGCCGTTGCGAAATTCCAGGTCTTCCTCGGCCACTTCGAGCTTGTGCGCGGCGATCTTACGGGCTTTGGCCTTGACTTTTTCGAGCGCGCGATAGATGGCGCTGCCGCCCGTGGCCAGGCTGCGCGAGCCGTAGGTGCCCATCCCGAAGGGAATCTCGGCCGTATCACCGTGGATGACCTCCACGTCTTCGAGCGGGATGCCCAGCTCGTGCGCCACAATCTGCGCGAAGGTCGTTTCGTGCCCCTGGCCGTGCGAGTGCGTGCCGGTGAAGACCTGCACCTTGCCGGTGGGCAGCACACGGATGGCCGCGCTTTCGTACAGGCCGGCCCGCACACCGATGGCGCCGGCCACCTTCGAGGGCGCCAGCCCACACGCTTCGATGTAGCAGGAAAGCCCGATGCCGATGAGCCGTCCCTGTTCACGCGCCCGCTTCTGCTCCTCGCGGAGCTTCCAGTAGTCGGCCATCTCCAGCGCCTTGTTCAGCGCGCCCTCGTAGTTGCCGCTGTCGTACTGGAGCACGACGGGCGTCTGATAGGGGAATTCGTCCGGCTGGATGAAATTACGCCGCCGGAGTTCGGCCGGGTCGAGGCCCATTTCGTGCGCGGCCAGATCCACCAGGCGTTCGACCACGTAGGTCGCCTCGGGCCGTCCAGCTCCGCGGTAGGCATCGACCGGGGTTGTGTTCGTGAACACGCCCTTGACCTCGACGTGAATGTGCGGCGTCTTGTACTGACCGGCCAGAAGCGTGCCGTAAAGCCAGGTGGGCACGCCCGGTGCGAACGTCGAAAGGTAGGCGCCCAGGTTGGCGATCGTGCGCACACGCAGCCCCACGATGCGGCCGTCGCGGTCGAAGCCCATTTCGGCCGTGGTGATGTGGTCGCGGCCGTGCGCGTCGCTTACGAAGCTCTCGCTGCGAACGGCCGTCCATTTTACAGGCCGGCCCAGCTTACGGCTGCTCCAGGCACAGATGACCTCTTCCGGATAGTGGAAGATCTTGGAGCCGAAGCCGCCGCCCACATCCGGCGAAATCACGCGCACCTTGTGTTCGGGAATTTTCAGCACGAAGGCACTCAGCAGCAGGCGGATCAGATGCGGGTTCTGAGACGATGTGTAGAGCGTCAGCTCGTCGCGTCCCGGATCGTAGTGGCCGATGGCCGAGCGGGGTTCAATGGCATTTGGAATGAGCCGCTGGTTAACGAACTCCAGCTTCGTGACGTGATGCGCCGTAGCCAGTGCGCGGTCGGTGGCTTCCCGATCGCCCAGCTCCCAGACGTAGCACAGGTTGCCGGGCGCCTCGTCGTGCACGAGCGGAGCCCCTTCCTTAAGTGCCTCGGCCGCATCCACCACGGCCGGCAGCTCCTCGTAGTCCACCTCCACCAGTTCGGCGGCATCGCGGGCGGCCGCTTTTGTTTCAGCGATCACTACGGCCACGCCGTCGCCCACGTAGCGCACCTTGTCGACGGCCAGCGCGTAGTGCGGCGGCTCTTTCATGTCGGGACCGATCTGCCAGCCCGTGGGCAGCGATCCCACGCCGTCGTCGAGCATGTCTTTGCCCGTGAAGACGGCCACGACGCCCGGATGCTGCCGGGCTTTCTCGGTGCGAATGGCACGGATCCGGGCATGCGCATGCGGACTGCGCACAATCCAGGCGTAGAGCATGCCCGGCAGGACGATGTCGTCGGTGTAGCGCCCCCGTCCCGTCACGAAACGCCGGTCTTCCACCCGGCGAATAGGCGCGCCAATATAAGCTCTGGCTTCCATGGCTCCAGACAGGTTTTCCGGTTCGTGGATGTGGGCCGATCAGGAGGCACCCGTAGGAGCGGCCTCGCCCCGCGGGACGACAGCCTCCCCGCGCATGCGGGCGGCCGCGTACCGAATGGCCCGCACGATGTTGTGGTAGCCCGTGCACCGGCAGAAATTCCCCTCCAACGCACGCCGGATTTCTTCTTCCGACGGATCCGGATTGCGCTTGAGCAGGTCGGCCGCCGCCATGATGATGCCCGGCGTGCAGAAGCCACACTGCAGGCCGTGCTCCTGCCAGAAGCCCTCCTGCAACGGATGCAGCTGCTCGTCGGTGGCCAGTCCTTCGACCGTAGTGATCTCGCAGCCATCGGCCTGGACGGCAAACATGGTGCAGGACTTGACCGCCTCGCCGTTGACGTGCACCGTGCAGGCGCCGCACTGGCTCGTGTCGCAGCCGACGTGCGTGCCCGTCAGCCCCAGCACGTCGCGGATCAGTTCGACCAGCAGCAGGCGGGGCTCGACTTCCACCCGGTGCGTTTGTCCGTTAACCGTGACCTGAATCGTGTGCCGCATGACGCCCCTTGTATTTTTTGAGAAAGCGCTTCTGAAAATTCGACCTCATCACTTCTTCGTTTTTGATTAATAAAAATTTCCTAACCTATGGTCAAGAGATGCGCCGTGCTTTTCGGGGCGTTACCGGTTTGTAACAATCTTTCGATATCCGATACCGGCCGCAGCCTCCAGCCCTTCGTGGGGGCTGCCGCGAAGCGACGGAGAGGGTTTACTCCGAACCACTTCGAGCACCACAGCCTCCGAACGGCGCCGCCAGAAACAAGCGAAAC
This sequence comes from Rhodothermus sp., assembly GCA_015487635.1. Taxonomy (GTDB): domain Bacteria; phylum Bacteroidota; class Rhodothermia; order Rhodothermales; family Rhodothermaceae; genus Rhodothermus. The sequence goes on along the minus strand of WFPM01000046.1, from coordinate 8,508 downwards.
AACCCTCTTCGGATCCCTCTCTGGAAGGGTGATCCAAACGCCTGCTGGCAGAACCCGGCGTCGAAGGGACACGGGCGTCTGAATCCACCGCCAACCGCTTACACACACGCAGCCCGGCCGTCACCCCATGAGCCCACGCTCGGCCAGCGAGGTGTAGGTGGTACCGGCAATGATGATGTGGTCGTGGACGGGAATGCCCAGTAAGCGGCCGGCCTCGACGAGCTGGCGCGTAATCCGAATATCGTCGGGGCTGGGCTCCGGATTGCCCGACGGATGGTTGTGCAGACAGATAATGCCGGCCGCATTGTCGAGAATGGCCCGCTGAAAGACGGCGCGGGGTTCGACGATGCTGGCGGCCAGCCCTCCTTCGCTGATCGTGTAGTCGGCGATGATATAGTTGGCCGTGTTGAGCAGCACAATCTTGAAGACCTCACGCTTGAGGTCGCGCAGGAGCGGACCGTAGCAGGCGGCCACATCGGCTGGCGTACGCACCTGAACGCGCCGGCCGGGGCGCTGCGCTTCGACGCGACGCCCGATCTCGAAGGCGGCCACAAGCTGTACGGCCTTGGCCGGACCCACCCCGGCCACGCGCGTCAGTTCTTTCAGGTCACGCTGCGCCAGCGCGTAGAGCGAGCCGTAGGCCCGGAGCAGGGCCTGCCCGAGCTGCACGGCCGAAATGGATCCCTGCTTTGTGCGCGTGCCGCTACCGAAGATCAGCGCGATCAATTCGGCATCGGAAAGGGCCGACGGTCCCCGACGCATGAGCTTTTCGCGGGGGCGGTCGGCCTCGTCCCACTGGTTGATGGGTACCTGGTAGCGCAGAAGCGGCTCGCCCGAGCTGTGCACTTCGCGGGACATGGGTCGGCCAGCCTTTTTCCCTACAGACACCCGTGCCGAACGCCTGTTACCTTGAGCGCATCGTTTTTTCTGAGCGGGCGGACACAAGAGCCCATCTCCTCATGCAATGCCCGAAAAAGAAACCGCCGGTGGTAAAATCGCCCGCCGACGCCCGGTCCCGTGCCGCACCAATCCTTACACCCCGTTCCCCTCGCGAGGGAGCCGGCCCGAAGCGCCTGAAGGGCAACGCCCGCACCTACAGAAACAGCGCAAACAACGCCACGATGACCCCGATCTGCCCCACCCAGAAAAGGAACATCCACCGCACCAGACTCGCATACCGCTCGCTGATCACAACCTTCAAACCCGCCTCTACTTCCGTGATCCGATGATCCAGACGCTTTTCCACATCGGTAATTTGCACCTCCAGCCGCGATACCTCCTCCGTGATCCGCCGGTCCAGCTTTGCCACCTCCTCCGTAATCCTGTGCTCCAGCCTTGCCACCTCCTCTGTGATCCGATGATCCAGCCTTGCCACCTCCTCCGTAATGCGCTGCTCCAGACGCGCTTCCACTTCGGTGATTCGATTGTCCAGGCGCTTTTCTGTCTCGGCGACCCGCCGCGCAAAGCGTTCTTCCACAATCCCCAGCAGATTGTTGCGTTCGTGATGTGCCGCCTCGTTGAGCAAAGCGATGAGCGCCTCGACGCCCTCGTCGCCGAGCTTCTCGCGCAAAACTTTAGGTACGGTCAGAATCGCCATAAGCAGAAAGGCTGGCCGTATGTAAAGAAAACTTCGCGTAGCAGGCCGCAGGTTCCCATCAGGCCCTGAAGCCAGCCGTGCGTAAAGCGAGGGAGATCACAAACTCTTCTTATTCCTGGTAGGAGATAGGAAAAACGAAAAAAGCAACAGAAAAAAACCGGTGCGTTCACACCCTGAACGTCCTTCAGCAGCTTGCGGGCTGTGGGTGCGCGACGCCGTTGCTTCCCTTGCGGGAAGGCGATCGAAAGGCGATGAAAAGCACCGGAGCGGGCAACCGCTGAAGCGAGTAGAAAGCGTCGTCCCCGAGCCTTCAGGGCCCCGAGGTTACTCCACCGGCACCAGGCTGTTGATCAGTTCTTCGTTGGACTGCGTCTGCTGCATGTGGCGCAACAGGGCCTGCATGGCCTCGATGGGCGGCCGCGAATTAAGGGCCCGGAACAGCCGATGGTATTGCTCGATCCGGTCGCCGATAAGCCGCTCCTCGTTGCGGGTGCCGCTCTTGCGCAGGTTGATGGCCGGATAGATCCGCTTGTCAGCCATCTCGCGGTCGAGCACGATCTCGGCGTTGCCGGTGCCTTTGAACTCCTCGAAGATCACCTCGTCCATACGGCTGCCCGTCTCGATGAGCGCCGTGGCGATGATTGTCAGCGAACCGCCGCCTTCGATATTGCGGGCGGCCCCGAAGATGCGCCGCGGAATCTGCAATGCCCGCGCATCGAGCCCGCCCGAAAGCGTGCGGCCACTGCTTTCGACATAGAGGTTGAACGTGCGGCCCAGACGCGTGAGCGAGTCGAGCAGCAGCACCACATCGTGCTTCAGTTCGACGAGCCGCTTGGCAAACTCCAGCGCCAGTGTCGACACGCGGATGTGGTTGTCCTCTTCCCGATCGTTCGATGAGGCAAAGACGATGGCGGGTGTCGAGCGGCGAAAGTCGGTCACCTCCTCGGGCCGCTCGTCCACCAGCAGCGCCACCAGCTTGACCTCCGGGTGGTTCTTGGCGATACCCGCCGCGATCTGCTTGAGCAGTACCGTCTTGCCCGTACGCGGCGGCGCCACGATCAGCGCACGCTGGCCCTTGCCGATCGGCGCGACTAGATCGACCACGCGCATGGCGTAGTCGGTCGGACCGGTGACCAGGTTGAATTTTTCGTCCGGATAGACGATCTGCCCGGACTCAAAATCTTCGGTCTCGGCCCACACTTCGGGCGATACGCCCATGATCGAATGAATCTCGTCCACCTGCATGTCGCCTTTACGGCCCGGGCGCAACGTGCCCTCGATCAGCACGCCGTCACGCAGCTTGTAGCGCCGGATGACCGGCGGCGGTACGAACGGATCGTTGCCCTTGGGCAGATCGGGGCGGAATTCCCGCACAAAGCCAAACTTTTTGTCCCCGATCAGCTCCAGAATACCACGAAACGTCTGCTCACTCATGGATGCTGTCATTCTTGCTTCTAACTGTACCGTGTTAAATCGACACGAACTGGATTATTTCAGACACCGGGAAGGTACAGGTATGCGCTTTTGCGCGCAATGCACAGAATGCGCACGTTGTGGTCATCCATTCGATGAATACCGCGGGGGCGCTGCCACCTGACCTCGGAGCCGTCCCTACCAACCGCGAATCTCGTTGGCCGACGGACTGAGAGGGGAACCTGAACCAACCGAGCCGGTCCCTGCCGTTGGGTGGAACGACAGCCGTGCTGGTTGGTTTCCCGAGCGCAATCCACCGGATCGGCACCGATGCAAGCGGCTGACGTCCAGAAAACCCATGCAAATCCGACGGCCTGGCTGGAGCGGCTGCACCTGGAGGTGCAGGGGCCCGAAGACGGTCCGCCCGTGCTGCTGCTGCACGGCTGGGGAAGCAGCGCTCGACTCATGGCGCCCATCGCCGAAGCGCTGGCCGACCGCTACCGCGTATTCAATGTGGACCTGCCGGGCCACGGACTGACGCCCCTGCCCCCCGAGCCCTGGGGCGTGGCCGAGCACGCCGCGCTGATGACCGAACTGATCCGCAAGCGTATCGGCCAGCCCGTCGTACTCATTGGCCATTCGAACGGCGGCCGCATCGGGCTGTACCTGGCCTCGGAGCCGGACGGAGCAGTGCTGCTGCGGGCGCTCGTGCTGATCAGTCCCTCCGGCATGCGTCCCCGACGCCCCTGGCACTACTACGTACGCGCCACACTGGCCCGTCTGCTCAAGGCTCCCTTCCAGCTGCTACCTCAGCCACTCCGGGAGCCGGCTCTCGACTGGCTGCGCCACACCATCGTCTGGAAGGCGCTGGGATCCTCGGACTACTGCCGCCTCGAAGGGGTCATGCGGGAGACCTTCGTGCGCATCGTCAATACCTACGTCGAGGACCGGCTCGACCGTATCCGGATGCCCGTACTGGTCTTCTGGGGCGAGCGCGACCGAGCCGTCGGCCGCGCACAGATGGAACGACTTGTGCAGGCCCTGCCCGACGCCGGGCTCGTCGTGCTGAAAAACGCCGGCCACTACGGCTACTTGGACGACCCCGATACGTTCATTGCCGCCACCCGCTATTTTCTGGATCATCTGCCGGGAAGCTGACATGCGACCCGCTACTTGAGCGACTGCAGCACCACGGTTTGCGTCCGAAAGGAATCCGAAAGCAATATTTTGATAAGCGGCTTGAAGAAACTCCAGACCTAAAAGTCCTACGTGCCCATGGATGTTCAAGTGGTCTTTCCGGAAGAACTGCTGGTTGCGCTTAAGGAAGATCGCGAATCCTTTCGGAAAAAAGTGCTGCTCTACACACTGGGCAAGCTGTACGAACAGGGACGCATTTCCGCCGGTCTGGGTGCTCAAATCCTGGGCTGTGATCGGCAGGAGTTCTACCGCTTGCTCTCCGAGCATGGCTTTTCCGTGATCGATTATCCCGAAGAGGAACTGGCACGCGAGGCGAATTCGGAATAGCCCTCCATGCGGGTTATCGCTAACAGCACCCCTCTGATTGCTCTGTCATTGATTGATCAACTCGACCTGCTCCGACACCTCTTCGATTAAGTCGTCGTCCCGACCTCGGTCTATCAGGAAATTGTTCTGCACGGACAGGGACGGCCCGGAGCCGATGCCGTCGCTCAAGCCGATTGGATCCAGATCCGCGAACCCGGCCTCCAGGCTACGCTACCACCGATACTTCTGGGGCTGGATCAGGGAGAGATGGACGTATTGCTGCTAGCCCGGGAACTGCAGGCAGACCTGGTGCTGATCGATGAGAAGCTTGGCCGTAAGGTTGCCGGAATCCTCGGGCTACGGGTACAGGGAACCCTGGGCGTGCTCTTACGTGCCTATCGAAAACACCTGATCTCACAAGACGAAGCGGAAGCCGCCATTCAGAAATTGGCTAGCAGTTCAGTCCGTGTAAGTCCCCGCCTGATTCAATGGTTCAGAGAGCAACTCACCAGAAGTTCATCCACCGAGTAGCTTCCATGAACCCATCGCGTCAGGCATGATCGGCGTTTCATTGCACACGGTGCGTCCGTATCTTGAGCACCGGTTTTCCGAATAGCTGCCCTATGCTCTGGCTGTTTGCTCTGCTGGCCACGTTGTTTGCCGGGTGGCGCGCCGCGCGTCGCCTGCTGTTCTTTCTGCATCTGTTCCAGCTCGAAGGCTACAAGCCGGCCCGCTTCGTGCACTGGCTGCGGACGCACCCCGACGTGCTGCTGCGCCGCTCGCACCTGGCAGGCGCCCTGCTGCTGGGAGCAGGCGTCCTGACGCTGCCGCTGCTGGGGCCGTTCTGGGCGCCTGGACTGGTGCTGCTCGGCTGGTGCGTGGCCTTCGCGTCGTCGCGCCGTTACCGGCGCGATCGTCCCAAAAAGCCGCTGGCCTTTACACCCCGCATGCGCCGCCTGCTGAGCGTGGCGGCCCTGCTGACGCTGGTGGGTCCCGCCCTGGGCGGTCTGCTGGGTCGGGCCGAAGGCGCCCTCGGGTGGCTGTATTACCTGGGCGGCTGGCTCGTGGCCGATTTCGGCGCTCCGCTCTGGGTGCTGCTGGCCGGCTGGCTGCTCTGGCCCGTCGAGCGCGTCATTCAGGAAGGCTTCAAGCGCAAGGCCCGCCACAAACTGGCCACGCACCCGGACCTGACCATCATCGGCATCACTGGCTCCTACGGCAAAACCAGTACGAAATTCATCATTGCCGAAATCCTGAGCCTGCGCTATCAGGTGCTGGCCACGCCGGGCTCCTACAACACGCCCATGGGCATCTGCAAGGTGATCAACGAGCAGCTCCGGCCTGAGCATCAGGTGCTCGTGCTGGAAATGGGCATCCGGCACCCCGGCGACATCCGCGAGTTGTGCGCCATCGCCCGGCCCGACATCGGCGTGGTGACGGCCGTCGGTCCAATGCATCTGGAGACGATGGGCTCCATCGAAGCGATCGCCCGCGAAAAAAGCGAGTTGGTGGCCTGCACGCGTCCGGGTGGCCCTGTGGTACTGAACGCCGACGATCCGCGCGTGGCAGCCATGGCCGAACGGGCCCGCGGGCCAGTCTGGCGCGTGTCGGTCGAAGGCAACCCGGAGGCCGAACTCGTGGCCTGCGACCTCACCTACGGGCCCGAGGGCACCCGCTTCGTGGTGCGCGACGAAACCGGCACCGAGCAGGTATTCCAGACCCACCTGCTGGGCCGCCACAACGTCCTCAACATCCTGCTGGCCCTGGCCGTCGGACGCATCTTCGGACTCCGACTGCGCCAGATGGCCCACGCCGTGGCGCGGCTCCGGCCGGTCGCGCACCGCCTGCAGCTCCGCCGGGAAGGTCCCATCACGGTGATCGACGATGCGTTCAATTCCAACCCCGTCGGGGCCCGCAACGCGCTGGAGATTCTGGGTCAGTTTCAGACTGGCCGCCGCATCGTGGTCACGCCCGGCATGGTGGAACTGGGCGCGCGCGAGGCAGAGGAAAACCGGGCGCTGGGCCGCTTCATGGCCCAGTATGTGGACCTGGCCGTGCTGATCGGACCGCGCCGCACCCTTCCCATCCAGGAAGGGCTACGCGAGGCGGGTTTTCCGGAAGATCGCATTCGCGTATTCCGAAGCCTGTTCGAGGCGCAGGATTTTCTGAAGACGTATCTGCAACCGGGCGACGTGGTGCTCTACGAAAACGACCTGCCGGACCAGTACGACGAGTAGCTCATCAAACGCTCATGCCGGCCCTTTCTCCTGAATGGCGTTGCTGGCAGCAGGGTTACCGGCGGGTGGCCGGGGTGGACGAAGTAGGACGCGGCTGTCTGGCCGGTCCCGTTGTGGCCGCCGCCGTGATCCTGCCGCCGCACGTGCGGCTCGACGGCGTGCGCGACAGCAAGCAACTACGGCCGGAAGTGCGTGCGAAACTGGCCGAACAGATCCGGACACAGGCACTGGCCATCGGGATCGGGATGTGCACGCCGGAGGAAATCGACCGCCTGAACATCCTGAATGCCGCGCTGGAAGCAATGCGCCGCGCAGTGGCCAACCTGAAATTGACGCCCGACTATCTGCTCATCGACGGCAACCGTTGCTTTTCCGATCCGCCCTGTCCGGCCAAGCCGATCGTGAAGGGCGACCAACAGAGTCTGCTCATCGCCGCCGCGTCGATCATCGCCAAAACCACACGCGATGCGCTGATGCAGCGACTGCACGAAGAATTTCCGGTCTACGGATGGGATCGGAACGTGGGCTATCCGACACGGGCCCATTACGAGGCGCTGGCCCGTTACGGCCCCTCGCCCTATCACCGGCGTTCGTTCCGGCTTTCCAGGTAAGTGCGGAGCGCGCGCAACACTGCCTCGACCGTCTCCTCGACCGACAGGCCGTCGGTGGCAACGACGTGGTGCGCCTGCCGGTACCAGGGTTCGCGGTGGGCCAGCATGGCGGCAATGCGCCAGCGAAGCGCGGCCCCCTGCAGCGGGCGACGGTGTCGGTCCTGCAGGAGTGGACGGTGGGTTGCTTCCGGAGCCAAGCGCCGGACCAGTTCATCGAGCGATACCTGCAGATACACCACGCGTCCGTTGCGCAGCGCCCAGCTCAGATTATCGACCGAGACCAGCGCGCCGCCGCCCGTTGCGATCACGTAAGCGTTCAGGGTGGCCGTCTGGCGCAGCGCATCGCGCTCCAGCCTCCGAAAGGCAGGCTCCCCCCCTTCGGCAAAGATCTCCGGAATGGAGCGCCCCGCCTGCCGCTCGATCAGCGTGTCCAGGTCCAGAAACGTATAGCCCAGCCGTCGGGCCAGCAGCGGCCCGACCGTGCTTTTGCCACAGCCCATAAAACCGGTCAGGTAGATGCGCGTAGGAAAGGCCGCCTGCCACTGCATGGGAAGTCGATGCCTACGTATCGGTTGCTGATCGAATACGACGGAACGGATTTCAGCGGCTGGCAGATCCAGCGCAACGGTCCCAGCATTCAGGCTGCGCTGGAGGAGGCGCTGGCCGTGGTGCTGCGCGAGCGCGTGCGTGTCGTCGGCTCGGGGCGCACCGATGCCGGCGTCCATGCCCGCGGCCAGGTGGCGCACTTTCGCACGGACCGCCCGGTGGATCCGGAGCGGTTGCAGGGATCGCTGAACGGCCTGCTGCCACCCAGCATTGCAATTCGGGCGGTCACGCCGGCCCCCGATGCCTTTCATGCCCGCTACGATGCCCGCTGGCGCCGCTATCACTACTACGTGGCGACCGTCCCCTGCGCGCTGGAGCGCCACCTGCGCTGGTATCTGCGCCCGGCGCCCGACTTCGAGCGCATGAACCGGGCTGCCCGCAACCTGCTGGGCACGCACGACTTCACCACGTTCTGCCGCACGCAGGCCGCCACACGCAACCGCACCTGCACGGTGTACCTGGCCCGCTGGGTGCCGGATCCCCGTCCCGGCGACTGGCATTTTGAGATCGTGGCCGATCGCTTCCTACACGGCATGGTGCG
>WFPM01000045.1 GCA_015487635.1 Rhodothermus sp. | reverse complement strand
ATCTGGTTGCCCCAGAGCGCCGTGCGCACCAGCAGCGGTAGTTGGACGCGGGCCAGTTCCGGCTGCGCGGCCCGCTCGTTGGCGGTCCGGGCCAGCACGGCCACGGCTTCGGCAGCCGGATCCAGCGCTTCGGTTTTCTGTTTTCGGAACGGATCGCGCAGGTAAGTAGGACCGGGCTGAAAGTAGCCGGTCGCCTCCAGGATGCGCCGGTACAGGTAATGCTCGGCAAAAAGCCAGGGTGCCGAGGCCCAGGTTTCGCCCAGGTGCGGCGCTATCCATTCCTCCCAGAGCGGCAGATCTGGAGCCCCCGGGTCCTGGAGCGGACGGATGGGGCCGTCCGGCAGCTCCCGATGCAGCGCCCACAGCCGCTCGTTGACCCACTCGGGAAAATCGTTTTCCCGGATCGTCCGGGCTACGATGCGCGGCCAGCGTTCCCGAACCGTGCGTTCGGCAAACGAACCCGGATCGGTGCCCCGCAGCGGCGGCGGTGTCATGGTTTAATACTCTTTTGCTGAAAGAGAAAAAACGCTACGCTCTGCCGGAAGCCCGGGTGCCGATCAAAATCTGAAGAATCCGCCAAAGCTGAACTTGAAAAAACCTTCCAGCATTTACCCGAAGCAGTTTCACCAAAGCTTCCGGGCATCTATGGCGATCGATTTAGCTCCGGCCGATCGGTTTGTGAACCGGCACCTCGGACTCTCGCCGGCCGACGTTCAGGAAATGCTTCAGACGCTGGGCCTTTCGTCGCTGGAAGAGCTGGTGGATCAGACGATCCCGGCGTCCATTCGCACGAAGCGGCCGCTGGCGCTTCCGCCGGCGCTCAGCGAGGCCGAGTTGCTGGCGCGGTTGCAGGAAGTGGCGGCGAAAAACGCGCCCTTCCGTTCGTTCATCGGGATGGGCTACTACGACACGATCACGCCGCCGGTGATTCAGCGCAATGTACTGGAAAATCCGGCCTGGTACACGGCCTATACGCCCTATCAGGCGGAGATTGCTCAGGGTCGGCTGGAAGCGCTTTTGAATTTCCAGACCATGGTCATCGATCTGACCGGTCTGGAGCTGGCCAATGCCTCGCTGCTTGACGAGGCCACGGCGGCCGCCGAGGCCATGATGATGCTGCATCGCGTCGCACGCGATCCCGCCCGCAACACGTTCTTCGTTTCGGAAGCCTGTCATCCGCAGACGATCGCCGTGATCGAAACGCGCGCCGAGCCGCTGGGCATCCGCGTGGTGGTAGGGGATCACCGGACGTTCGAGCCGGGACCGGAGTTGTTCGGGGCGCTTGTGCAGTATCCGGCCACCGACGGCGCGATCTACGACTACCGGGACTTCTGTGAACGGGTGCATGCGGCCGGGGCCTACGTGGTGGTGGCCGCCGACCTGCTGAGTCTGACGCTGCTCGTCCCGCCGGGCGAGTTCGGCGCCGACGTGGCCGTGGGCAGCACGCAGCGCTTCGGCATTCCCATGGGCTACGGTGGACCGCACGCCGCCTACTTTGCCACGCGCGACGCCTTCAAACGCCAGGTGCCCGGACGCATCATCGGCGTATCGCGGGACGCCGACGGCAACCCGGCACTGCGCATGGCGCTGCAGACGCGTGAGCAGCACATCCGCCGCGAAAAAGCCACCTCGAACATCTGCACGGCGCAGGTGCTGCTGGCTGTCATGGCCAGCTTCTATGCCGTTTATCACGGGCCGGACGGCCTGCGCCGCATTGCCGAGCGCATCCACAACCTGACGCGCGTGCTGGCCGCCGGACTGGAGCGGCTGGGCTACCGGCTGCGCCACACGCACTTCTTCGACACGCTCCGTCTTGAAACCTCGCCGGAAGAAGCCGCCCGCATCCGGGAGGCGGCGCTGGCCCGACGGGTTAACCTGCGCTACTACGACGACGGCACGGTCGGGCTGTCGCTCGACGAAGCCACGACGGCCGAAGAGCTGGAGACGCTGCTGGACATTTTCGCACTGGATCGGCCGCGGACGTTCACGGCCGCCGAACTGGCCGCCGAGATGGAGCCCGGCTACCAGGGACCGCTGGCCCGCACCTCGCCCTACCTGACGCATCCGGTCTTTCACCGTTACCGCTCCGAGACCGAGCTGATGCGCTACATGCACCGACTGGCCAGCCGGGACCTGTCGCTCGTGCACAGTATGATCCCGCTGGGTTCCTGTACGATGAAGCTGAACGCGGCCGTCGAGCTGATGCCGCTGAGCTGGCCCGCCTTCATGCGCGTGCATCCGTTCGCGCCGCCCGAACAGGTGGCCGGTTATCGGGAGATCCTGAACGAACTGGAAGCCTGGCTGAAGGAGATCACCGGCTTTGCGGCTGTTACCTTCCAGCCGAATTCCGGCGCGGCAGGCGAGTACACGGGCCTGCTCATGATCCGGGCCTACCACCGGAGCCGGGGCGAGGCGCATCGCAATGTCTGTCTGATCCCGGCCTCGGCGCACGGCACAAATCCCGCCAGCGCCGTGATGGCCGGCATGCAGGTGGTCGTGGTGCAGTGCGACGAAAACGGCAATATCGACCTGGAAGACCTGCGCGCCAAGGCCGAAGCGCATCGCGATCGGCTGGCCGCGCTCATGGTGACCTATCCGTCCACGCATGGCGTCTTCGAGCCGCACATCCGCGAGGTGTGCGACGTCGTGCATGCCTGTGGCGGTCTCGTCTACCTGGACGGGGCCAACATGAACGCCCAGGTGGGCCTGTGCCGACCGGCCGAGTACGGCGCCGACGTGTGCCACCTGAACCTGCACAAGACGTTCGCCATTCCGCACGGTGGCGGCGGACCGGGTGCCGGCCCCGTCTGTGTGGCCGAGCACCTGAAGCCGTTCCTGCCCGGCCATCCGGTGGTGCCGACAGGGGGCGAACAGGCCATCGGCCCCGTGGCGGCCGCCCCCTATGGCAGCGCCAGCATTCTACTGATTTCGTGGGCCTATATCGCGCTGATGGGCGCCGACGGGCTCCGGCGGGCCTCGGAGGTGGCTATTCTGAATGCCAATTACCTGGCCCGCCGCCTCGAAGCGGGCTACGACATCCTGTACCGGGGGCCGAACGACCGCGTGGCGCACGAATTCATCGTGGACCTGCGGCCCTACCGGCGCCGAGGGGTCACGGAAATCGACGTGGCCAAGCGGCTGATGGACTACGGCTTCCACGCGCCGACGGTCTCGTTCCCTGTGGTGGGCACCATGATGATCGAGCCCACCGAAAGCGAATCGAAGGAAGAGCTGGATCGCTTCTGCGAGGCGCTCTTGAAGATTCGCGAGGAGATCGAGGAAGTGGTGCAGGGACAGGCCGATCCGGAACGCAACGTGCTCAAGCAGGCGCCCCACACGGCCACGATGGTAGCCTCGGACCACTGGGATCTGCCGTATTCCCGCGAGAAGGCGGCCTTCCCGGCGCCGTGGACGCGCACGCACAAGTTCTGGCCGGCCGTCCGGCGCGTGGACGAAGCCTATGGCGACCGCAACCTGGTGTGTGCATGCCCGCCCCTGGAAGCCTACGCCGTATGAGCGGGCTCAAGAGCAGGGGCGCGATTCGGAAGCGGCCAGGGCCCGCTGTCGGGCCAGCAGGCGGGTCTGGCGGCCGGGCAATTCCTTTCCCAGGAAGGCTTCGAGTTCGAGCGCCAGCTCGGCCACGCGGCGGTAGTCGATGCCGGTGTGCACGCCCATGGCTTCGAGCATGTAGACCGTGTCCTCGGTGGCGATGTTGCCTGTGGCGCCGGGGATGAAGGGGCAGCCTCCCAACCCGCCCAGCGAGGTGTCGAAGCGCGTGACGCCGCACTGCAGGGCCGCCAGCACGTTGGCCAGTCCCATGCCGCGCGTGTCGTGCAGGTGCAGCACAAGCGGCGTGTTGCCGATCTCTTCGCGCACGGCCTCCACATACTCCTGAATCTGCACGGGGTGGGCCATGCCGGTCGTGTCGGCCAACGAAAACGACTCGAGACCCAGATCCACGAATCGGCGGGCCAGCTCGCGGATGCGCTGGAGCGGCGTATCGCCGGGTTTTTTGTAGCCGAAGACGGTCTGCAACCCGAGTTGCGGCTGCATGTCGTAGTGATGGGCCAGCCGAATCATGGCTTCGGCCTGCCGGACGGCTTCGGCCACGGTCATGTTCGCGTTGGCCCGGCTGTGCTCGTCGTGCGTGGCAATCGACAGGTCCACGTAGCGCAGACCGGCCGCATGGGCCCGCTCGACGCCCTTCACGTTCAGCGCCAGTCCGGAAAAGATCACATCATCCCGGTCGGGCAGGCGGCGGCAGAGCTCTTCGGCATCGGCCATCTGGGGGACCCATTTCGGATGCACGAAGGAGGTCACCTGAATGCGCCGCACGCCGGCCTCGATCAGCCGCTTGATCACGGCCACCTTGCGTTCGGTGGGGATGAAGGTCGGTTCGTACTGGAAGCCGTCACGCGGACCGACTTCGCAGATCGAAGCGCTTTCAGGAAGCTGCATACGCATTTTCGGATCCGGTGCAGATTTTCAATGGGGTCTGGATTGGTTCGATTACCTGTAGCGCGTCGTCCTGATCACGCCACTGCGCAATCGCCTCGTGGCGTACTACAAACAGATGGATACCGCTCGCAAAATAAAAAGCCGAACCCCGGTGCAGGGTTCGGCGGAAAAATAGTCCATACGGCGGAAAATCTATACCGCCATGCGCACGGTCGCCAGCAGCTCGCGAAATTCTTTCAAACGCGGGATGCGGACCTCGGCCCCTCGTTCCTGCAGCAGATCGCTGAAAAAGGCGGCCATCGCTTCGCGTTCTTCGGGAGTAGCCGCACGGGCATCCAGCAGACGCGAAAGCTGCCGCCACTGGGTTTCGGCAATACGGCCGCTCAGGTAATAGGCAAACAGACGGGTCAGGGCCGAACCGGCAAGGCGTCGGGTTGTAGTGCGCATGGCTCGCAACCGGTTGGGTTTTTTTCTTTTTGTTCTTCACAAAGTCTAAACAAAATTCAGGCCAAAAATCCACTGAGCTTGCAGTTGTGCCTGATGTCCAACAGGGCCTACGGTTGGGTGTCCGAACCGGTTGCACCGTTACGCAATTCGTCGAGGAGTTGCCGGACTGCCTGTTCGATGGAAAACGCCTGTTCGGGCACAAAGCGGAAGCTTCGGTGGCGCCAGTCGCCCCGGCTACCGGGCACGGGCTCGTACTGCTGTCGGTAGAAGTCAGGACGCCGGACCAGATCGGTGAGCGCCTCGACGGCCGCGTCGATGTCGTCGGTCGTGTTGTAGAGGCCCAGCGAGATGCGCACCATGCCCGGCTGTTCGCGGGGCGAGCAGGTGTCCAGGCAGCTGTCGGGTGCCCGGCCCTCGGCGTCGGCGATGCCCAGCAGCTGGCGGACGAACGGTTGAGCGCAGAAGCATTCGTTGCGGACGGCGATGCCGAAGTAGTCGTTCAGCGCGGCCGTGACCAGGCCGTGGGGCAGGTCGTACAAATTGAAGGTGATCACGCCGATGCGCTCGGCGATTTCCAGCCGGTGGGAGCCGTAAATGTGCAGGCGAGGGATGCGGCTTATCCGGTCGAGTGCGTACTGCGTCAGCCGCCGTTCGTCTTCGGCGATCAGGTCCATGCCGAGCTGCTGAAGCAGGCGGAGCGTGGCGCCCAGTGCGATGGCGCCGGGCAGATTGGGTGTGCCGGCCTCTTCGCGTTCCGGCAGATGGGGGAGGATCTCGTAGCGGGTGGTGTCCACGAACGAGACGATGCCGCCGCCCACTTCTTCGGGTTCCTGACCCAGAAACAGCTCCTTGCGGGCCACGAGCACGCCGGGGCTTCCGGGCGTGTAGATTTTGTGGCCGCTGAGCACCACCACGTCGAGCGCGGCCTCCGGGTCGCCCGGATCGACGGCCAGCGGCAGGTGGGCTGCCGACTGGGCAGCGTCCACCACGACATAGGCGCCGACGGCGTGGGCCATCCGGGCGATTTCGTGGACCGGGTTGACGATACCCGTCACGTTCGAGGCGGCCGTGATGGCCACGTAGTTCAGTCGGTCGGCGTGGCGGGTGATGGCTTCCTGCAGGCGGGCCATGTCGACTTTGCCGGCTTCGCCGTCCGGGTCTTGTTCCACGGGCACGTGCACTACACGGCCCACGTGCTTGCGATGGGGCAGGTCGTTGGCGTGGTGCTCCATGATGGTGGTGATCACCACGTCGCGGTCCGGGCGGCGGCGGGCCAGCACGCGCGCGATGCGGTTCAGACAGGCCGTCACGCCGTAGCCACAGAAGATGGCCGTGTAGCGATCGTCGGTCTGCAGGAAGTCGAGTACCGCCTGATGCGCTTCAGCATAGAGCGCGGTCATGATGCGGGCGCCGAAGTGGAGCAGGGAGTGCGTGTTCGCGTAGTGCTGGAGTGCCCGGTAGGCGATCCGGGCAGCAGGCTCCCAGAGCAGGTTGGAGGCGGCGCTGTCGAGGTAGATCCGGCGGGCCAGGCGGCCGTCGGCCAGCCGGTAGGTGGTGTGCAGGCCCAGAAATTGCGTGCGAAGCGCTTCCAGGAGGGCGTGACGTTCGGCTATAGTCAGTCGGGGTGCAGCGGAAGTAAAAGTGCTTGACGTCACCATCAGATTGTGTTTATTGTTAACCCATCAGCGGTCGATTTAGCATAAGATACGCCCTGCTTCCGAAGCAAGCACAGTTCAAATGGAGTCCCACGCGAAAGCGGAAACCGCCGTCATGCACGTGGAGCCGCCCGAGTGGCTGCTGCGCACCTACCGACGCCTGGGCTGGCTGGCCTTTGTCATGGCCGTGGGTTTCTGGTTCGTGCACCGCGTGACCGATCCTACGGCCTGGGATCCGCTCTGGCTGCGCCTGGTGATCGGCGGCTTGGCACTGGCGGCGGTGCTGCTTTCCTACCGGATCGACTGGATCCGGAGGCATCTGGCCTTGGTGGCCTGCGTGCTGACTTGGATTGTGCTGCTGTGGTTCGGTGTGCTGGTGTTAGTCAACCACCTGACGCCCAACTACGTGGTGGGCTACCTCCTCATCTATGCGGGAACCGGCATCATCCACGGGCTCGGCCTGCGGCGGCCCGAACCGCTGGGGGCTTACCTGGCCTTCGGGACGATGCTGATTGCGCTGGGTAGTCTCTGGGTGCCGAATCCGGTAGTGTCGCCGGTCATTCTAGCCACAGCGACGCTGGGTATTGGCATTGCTATCTACCTGGTGCTGCGGACGCTGATGCAGCAGCGGGAGACGCTGGAAGAGGCGCGCCGGCGGGCCGAGGCGGCGCTGCAGTTTCGCACCACGTTGCTTGCGAACATGCACCACGAGCTGCGTACGCCGCTGGCCGGCATCCTGGGCGTCGCGCAGATTCTGCACGAAGAAGTACCGGAGGAATTGCGGGAGTTCGTTCAGATCGTGGAGCACAGCGGGCGTCGGCTGCTTCACCTGCTGACCAACCTGGTGCTGCTGGCCCGGATTGAGGCGGACCGGCTCCGGCTCAAGCCCGGCCTGGTCGATCTGCGCGAGGTCATGCATCCCATCTTGGAAGAGCTGCAGGAAGAGGCGCAGGAAAAAGGACTGACGATCACCTGTCGGTGGCCGGAAAAGCCGGTCTATGTGTATGCTGATGTGGAAGCGCTCAACACCGTGTTCTACAACATTGTGGAAAACGCGGTCAAATTCACACAGGAAGGAGGCGTGCACATCGAATTTCAAGAGCAGGGCGATCGGATGTATGTGGACGTGCGCGACACGGGGCCCGGTATCGACCCCGCCGAACTGCAGCGGCTTTTCCAGGCGTTCGAGCAGGGCTCGATGGGCCTCAACCGCACGCACGAAGGGGCCGGGCTGGGGCTGACCGTGGCGCAGCGACTGTTGCATCTCATTGATGGAACGCTGACCGTCGAAAGTCGGGTTGGCGAAGGGAGCACGTTCACCGTGGGATTGCGTCGGGGGCAAATGGAGGTGCGCACGCTCCGTCCGGAGCAGACCGCCGGTTGAGCGAAACGGCTTACTTTTCCTTCCGATCGTCCAGCACAATCTCGCGTCGGAGACGGGCCACCGGAATGCCGAGCTGTTCGCGGTACTTGGTCACCGTCCGACGGGCGATTTTGAAGCCCTGTTTGGCCAGCAGCTCGGCAATCTTCTGGTCCGAAAGCGGGTTGCGCTTGTCCTCCTGTTCGATCATGCGCTGGATGAGCGCCTTGACCTCTCGATTGGAGACTTCTTCCCCGCTTGCGGTGGCCAGCCCTTCAGAGAAGAAATACTTCAGCGGGTAGACGCCGAAATCGGTCTGAACGTATTTGCCATTGACGACGCGGCTGACCGTGGAGATGTCCATCCCGATGCGATCGGCCACGTCTTTCAGAATCATGGGCTTAAGGTGGCCTTCGCCGTACTTGAAAAAGTCTTCCTGCAGCTCGACGATAGCCTTCATCACCTTGAGCATGGTCTGACGCCGCTGGTTGATCGAGTTGATAAACCAGCGGGCCGACTCCAGCTTGTTTTTGAGAAAGGCCCGGGTCTGTGCGTCCAGTCCGTTCGTGCGCTTGCCCTTCTTTTTCTCGGCGGCCATCTGTTCCAGCATCTGGCGGTAGCGGCGCGAGATGCGGAGCTGCGGGGCATTACGGCTGTTGAGCGTGATGATGAATTCCCCGTCCTGATAGGTGACGGTGAAGTCCGGGACGATGTAGTTCTGCTGCGGGGTCAGATCGCCGCCTTCGCCGGGCTTGGGATTGAGGTGCTGGATCAGGTCGTAGGCTTCTTTGAGTTCCACTTCCGATACGCCGAGCTTGCGTTGGAGCGCCTCGAAGTGCTTCATGGCAAAGTCTTTGAACGCCTCGCGGAGCATACGGAGCGCCACGTCGCGGCCGGGCGTGTCTTCGGACATGGCTTCGAGCTGGACGATCAGGCACTCGCGCAGATCGCGGGCGGCAATGCCGACGGGATCGAGCCGCTGAATCTGCTTGAGCACCCGCTCAACGTCCTCCTCGGTCACGCTGACGCCGTGGGTAAACATCAGGTCGTCCACGATCGACTCGAGCGGGCGCCGCAGGTAGCCGTCTTCGTCGATCGAGCCGATGATCTGTTCGGCGATCAGGCGCTCGGTTTCGTTCAGGTCGAGCAGCACGAGCTGTTCGCGCAGATGCTCGATCATGGAGGGACGGGCCGGTAGGGGAAGCTCACGCCGCTCTTCGTCTTCGTCGGTGCGGTCCACGCGCGCCTTGTAGCCGTAGAGGTCGTCGACGTTGTTGAACAGTTCTTCCCAGTCAATTTCTTCTTCGATCTCGGTGGAGGCCTCCTCTTCGACGGTTTCTTCTTCGGTTTCTGTTGTCTCCGCAGTCGCTTCGGCCTCGGCTGTTTCGGGCGTTTCGTCGAGGGCTTCTTCGAGCGGCGTTTCTTCCTCTTCTTCTGGGCCTTCTTCCAGTAGCGGATTGGATTCCAATTCGGCCTTGATGCGCTGTTCCAGGGCCAGCGTGGGGAGTTGCAGCAGTTTGATGTACTGGATCTGCTGCGGCGAGAGCTTCTGCTGCAGCTTCTGTTCCTGCTTGAGTTTCAGCATGGCTCCGTCCCTCCCGTCAGGATTAGGCCGCCAGTCCGAGGAGTCGGCGGCGTTCGTTCCACAGGGTCCGAAAGCGTTCGTACCAGGCGCGGCCGTAGCGTCGTACTAGTGGCGCTTCCAGAAAGTCTATTAGATGGATACCGCAGCGGGCACCGTGCACTCGGGCCGCGTTACACAGCGGAATCTGTTCATAATGAAGAATTTCCAAGCCATGGCGGCGTTCCACCCGAAGCGGGTACAAGTGACAGGAAATCGGCTTGGGGAAGTCGATGCGTCCCTGCGCGTGGGCCTGCTGGATGGCGCAGCGGGCGATGCCCGCTTCGTCATAGACGGCGAAGACGCAGGCGCCGTCCGGAGTGCAGCGAACGGCATAGCGGTCGGCCCCAACTTTTTCCCAGGGGCCACGGGCGGCGATGAGGGCCTGCGCTTCGGGACGCAGCGCCGGTGCCAGTTCGGGCACGAGCGCCTCCAGCACGTAGCGCTCGCCCGGCTCCAGCGGAGCGCCCGACTCGCCCTGCACGCAGCAGGCACCCCGGCACACCTGGAGTTGACAGGCGAAGGACGCCTCCAGCACGCTGTCGGAAACGAGTATGTGGTCAACCGCAAACATAATGCCTTTAACGTAGGGCGCTGCGGGCGCTTTGTCAACGATGTCCGGCGTTTTGCGTTGTTATTTTTTGCAGCAAACCGCGGCGATGTCAGACCGTTGACACTCCCGGTTTTATCTTGAGTCAGCACGCAAACGGTGAGAGGGTCGACGATGCGCGAACCCGGTCTATTGCGCCCGCTGCCGCAGCACGCCGAAGAAGACTACGAAAAGGCGCTGCGGCCGCGTCGCCTTGAAGAATTTATCGGCCAGTCGAAGATCAAAGATAACCTGCGGGTGTTCATCACGGCCGCCCTGCAGCGGGGCGAGACGCTGGACCATGTGCTGCTTTCCGGACCGCCGGGTCTGGGCAAGACGACGCTGGCTTACATCATCGCCGAGGAGATGGGCGCCCGCATCCGCACCACGAGCGGGCCTGTGCTGGAGAAACCCGCCGACATTGCCGGACTGCTCACCAATCTGAATGAAGGCGATGTGCTCTTCATCGACGAGATCCACCGGCTCAGCCCGGTCGTCGAGGAGTACCTCTACTCGGCGATGGAAGATTACCGGATCGACATTCTGATCGACAGCGGCCCCAATGCGCGGAGCGTCAAGCTCCGGCTGCCGCCCTTTACGCTCATCGGCGCCACCACGCGCAAAGGCTTGTTGACGGCGCCGCTGCGAGCCCGCTTCGGCATCGAATTTCGCTACGACTACTACCGGACGGAGGACCTGCAGCAGATCGTGCTACGCTCGGCGCGGATCCTGGGCGTCGAGATCGACGTGGAGGGCGCCTACGAGATCGCCCGCCGGAGTCGGGGCACGCCGCGCATCGCCAACCGCCTGCTGCGTCGGACGCGTGACTTCGCCGAGGTAAAAGGGGACGGCCGCATCACGCGCGAAGTGGCCCGCATGGCGCTGGAGGCGCTTGACGTGGACGAGGCCGGGCTGGACGAAATGGACGTGCGCCTGCTACGCACGCTGATCGAGAAGTTTGGCGGCGGACCCACCGGACTCAACACGCTGGCCGTGGCCGTAGGTGAAGATCCCGGCACGCTCGAGGAAGTCTACGAGCCCTATCTGATCCAGGAAGGCTTTCTGGAGCGCACGCCCCGCGGCCGCGTGGCGACGATCCGCGCCTATCAGCACTTCGGCCTGACCCCGCCGGCCCACACGGGCAGTCTGTTCGATTGAAATCAGGGGCCGGACGACTCGTCAGCCGCGCTGGCTTCGACGCGCTGCAGCGCCTGGCTGGTCAGGATATAGTGCGCGGTGGCCGGGTTGGTGGCCAGCGGCACGTTGTGCACGTTGCAGGCCCGCAGGAGCGTCTGAATGTCGGGGTCGTGCGGGTGCTTATCGAGCGGGTCCACGAAGAAAAACACGGCATGGATGTCGCCGGTCACCACGCGGGCGGCAATCTGCACGTCGCCGCCCAGCGGTCCCGAAAGGAAACGCCGCACGCGGAGGCCCACCTTTTCTTCCAGCAACTTACCGGTCGTGCCGGTGCCCACCAGTTCGAAGCGGGCCAGCAGGTCGCGGTGTTGCATGGCGAAGGCCACCATGTCGGCCTTCTTACCGTCGTGCGCGATGAGCGCTATCGTGCGAATGGTCTCTTTCATGACGTCGGTCCGACTACATGTCGTCTGTTTGCAATTAAACAAAATTCCGAGCACTGTGCCAGGGGGAACCCCGGCCGTCGAAAGAAATTTGCCTGCTAAAATCGTTAGCACACGCAACCCTGTACACCGTATATTCCGATCGGATCCGTTAACCCTGAACGCTGGTCGTCATGCCGTACGTTGTCTGCGAGCCCTGTATCAACTGCAAGTACACCGACTGCGTCGAAGTCTGCCCGGTCGATTGCTTCTACGAAGGGCCGAACTTTCTGGCGATTCATCCGGACGAGTGCATCGACTGTAACGCTTGCGTGCCGACCTGTCCGGTCGAGGCGATCTATCCGGATGACGAGGTGCCGGAGGAGTGGCAGCACTACATCGAGTGGAATCGGTACCTGGCCGAGCAGTGGAAGGCCATGGGCTATAACATCACTGAGAAGAAAGGACCGCTGCCCGATGCCGAAGAATGGAAGAGCCGGCCCAAGTCGGAAAAGGATATTCTGACCTGGGACGCTCCGGCGCAGCAGTAGCCGGCGGTATAGTGCTTGACTGGCCCCTGCATCGTTGCAGGGGCTTTTTTGCGTCGTTGTCTTGCAAATCTTGCGAAAATCCGTTATGCTCCGGGCACGACGTGCGGTAAGCCGCATCCGTCCATGGAACGCTGGCTGAAACTGGCGCGGGCCATCGATCGGCTCAATCTGTGGGTGGGCCGGCTGGTCTATTGGGTGGTCCTACTCATGGTGCTGGTGGGCGCCTACAATGCCGTGGTGCGCTATCTGGACCGCTACACCGGGATCGGGTTGAGCTCGAACTTTTACATTGAGCTGCAGTGGTACCTGTTCAGCCTGGTGTTTCTTCTGGGGGCCGCCTACGCGTTGCAGCGGGATGCGCATGTGCGCGTGGACGTGTTCTACGGCCGTCTTTCGCCCCGGGCCCGCGTCTGGATCAACCTGCTGGGCACCGTGCTTTTCCTGCTGCCTTTCTGCGGGCTGGTGCTCTGGGTGTCGTGGGGCTGGGTGGTCAACTCCTGGGTGGTGCGCGAAATGTCGCCGGATCCGGGCGGTCTGCCTCGCTATCCGCTGAAGGCGATGCTACCGGTCGCCTTCGTGCTGCTGGCGCTGCAGGGCGTCTCGATGCTGATCCACCAGATCGCCCGGCTGCGTCACCTGGAAGCTGAAACCCGTCAGGACGGCCTCGGAAAGGTATGAGCGGCGACTGGCTGGCCCCGTTGATGTTTGTTACGGCCCTGGTGCTCATCTTTTCGGGCTATCCGGTGGCCTTTGCGCTGGGCGGTACGGCGCTGATCTTTGCGGGGATCGGCGTGGCGCTGGGCTACTTCGACTGGAGCCTGCTCTTTGCGCTGCCCGATCGGGCCTTCGGGATCATGTCGAACTACGTGCTGCTGGCCGTGCCGTTTTTCATTTTCATGGGCACGGTGCTGGAACGCTCCCGCCTGGCCGAAGACCTGCTGCAGACGATCGGGATGCTGTTCGGGCCGCTGCGGGGCGGGCTGGCGCTGGCTGTCGTGTTCGTGGGCACGCTGCTGGCCGCCGCCACAGGCGTCGTCGGGGCCTCGGTGGTGGCCATGGGCATGATCTCGCTGCCGGTCATGCTCCGCTACGGCTACTCGAAGGAGTTGGCGGCCGGCGTCATCACGGCCTCTGGCACGCTGGGCCAGATCATTCCACCGAGCGTGGTACTCGTCGTGCTGGCCGATCAGCTTGGCGTGTCGGTGGGCGATCTGTTTCTGGGGGCACTGGTGCCCGGTCTGGCGCTGGCCGGACTCTACGCGCTCTATGCAGCGGGCGTGGCGCTGCTGAAGCCGAAGGCTGCCCCGGCGTTGCCGCGTTCGGTCCGGAATGTGCCGGGGCGCGAACTGGCCCGCCGCGTGGTGCTCGTCATGCTTCCGCCGCTGGTGCTCATCCTGCTCGTGCTGGGGAGCATTTTTGCCGGAATCGCCACGCCCACCGAGGCCGGTGCGCTGGGGGCCGTCGGTGCCATGGTACTGGCGCTGCTGAACCGGCGGCTTTCGTTCGAAGCACTGCGGGCATCGATGGACGAAACCGCCCGCCTGACCACCATGGTCGTCTTTCTACTGATCGGTTCGACGGCCTTCTCGCTGGTCTTCTACGGGCTCTACGGCGACATCTGGATCGAAGAACTGCTGACGGGTCTGCCCGGCGGCATCGTCGGCTTTCTGATCGTCGCAAACCTGGCCATTTTCGTTCTGGGCTTCTTTATCGACTTTTTCGAGATCGCCTTCATCATTTTGCCGCTGCTCGTGCCGGCCGCCCGGGCGCTGGGGATCGATCTGGTCTGGTTCGGGGTGATGGTGGGAATGAACCTGCAGACGTCGTTCCTGACGCCGCCCTTCGGGTTTGCGCTGTTCTACCTGCGGGGTGTGGCGCCGCCCGAGCTGACCACCTCCCAGATCTACCGGGGCGCCGTGCCCTTCATTTTGATTCAGCTTGTCGGCCTGCTGCTAATCATTCTGTTTCCGGAAATGATCAACTGGGCCGTGCGCTGAGCAGCTTTTATACAAATGCTTGGAGCCCGTCGAAAGTAAGATCGCGTTACAGCGGCATGCAGGCTGCATCCGGGGTTGAGGCGACGGCAAACGGCCAGCGGTCCGGCACGAAGTGCCGGCGACGCAATTGCTCAAAAAAGTGCAGGAGCAGGTCGAAGAAACCTTCGTATACGATTTCTTGGATATCATGGTGCAGCGGCTTCCCATGACCCCCTCAGTCGCTTCGCGACAGCTCCCCCTGGAAGGGGGAGCTGGGTCCGTTGGCCACGGTTGGCGGTGGATGCAGGCGATTCCGCATGTTTCCGCCCCGGGGCTTTCTCTCGGGTGCTTCCCCCTCCCTGCCAGGGAGGGGGCCAGGGGGAGGGTGGCTCTGATGGTTCCGAGCGTCGCTCATTCTGGGCTTGGGCTGGAAGCACGTTGCGGTGCGCCCGGGCTT
>WFPM01000044.1 GCA_015487635.1 Rhodothermus sp. | reverse complement strand
GTATCTTCAGAGCTGGAAGGGGCGGGAGGAGCTCAGCGGTGGGGTAGCGATGAACATCGGGGTGCACTTTTTCGATCTGCTGCACTGGATGTTTGGGTCGTTGGAGCGGGCGGAGTTGCACGTTCGGACGGCGACGACGCTGGCGGGGTATTTGGAGTTGGAGCGGGCGCGGGTGCGGTGGTTTTTGTCGATCGATGCGGGATATGTGCCGGAGGCGTTGCGGGCGCGGGGTCAGCGGACGTACCGGTCGATACGGATCGAGGGGGAGGAGGTGGAGTTTTCGGGGGGGTTTACGGCGTTGCACACGGAGGTGTATCGTCGGACGCTGGCGGGCGCGGGGTTTGGGATCGAGGAGGCGCGGGCGGCGATTGAGACGGTGGATCGGTTGCGTCGGTTGGAGGTGGTGCGGGCACGCGACGGTTGGCGGCACAGACTGGTGGCGCTATGAGCTGGTGGAAGCACGAGACGGCGGTGGTGGACGCGGGTGCCCGGATCGGGGAGGGCACGCGGATCTGGCATTTCAGTCACGTGATGGGGGGAGCGGAGATCGGGGCGCACTGCACGCTGGGGCAGAACGTGTTTGTGGCGCGCGGGGTGAAGGTGGGGGATCATTGCAAGATTCAGAACAACGTGTCGTTGTACGAGGGGGTGGAGCTGGAGGATTATGTGTTTTGCGGACCGAGCATGGTGTTTACGAACGTGCGGACGCCGCGGGCGGCGTTTCCGCGGAAGGGGTCGTATGTGCGGACGCTGGTTCGGCGTGGGGCGTCGATTGGGGCGAATGCGACGATTGTGTGCGGGGTGACGATTGGTCGGTGGGCGCTGGTGGCGGCCGGTGCGGTGGTGACGCGGGATGTGCCGGACTACGGGTTGGTGGCGGGGGTACCGGCGCGTCTGGTAGGGTGGGTGTGCGCGTGCGGGATTCCGCTGCGTTTCGAGGGGCAGGAGGCTACCTGTCAGGAGTGCGGCCGACGGTACGTGCAGGTAGACGAGCAGACCGTGCGCCCGCTGGAGACGCCCTGAAAGACTTCGAGTCTTTTTCAACTGAGCAATGCATTGTGACCATTCATCCTGGCCTTTCGACCGATGAGCCGATAGAACCTTGCATTTTTCCTGCGGTTATTGTTCTGTCTCTTCATCTTTGCTTTACAAACGTCGACATACGACGATATTGCCCGTAACAGGAGTACCACCAACCGCTGTTGTGCCATGGAACGGTCGTTTGCGCGGGGTGCGGGCAAGGGGCTTCGGCTCGAACACTTCCTGAGCGGGGCATCGGACGTCGAACGTGCCCAGTACGAAATCCTAGCCGCCCTGCAGGAGACGCATCGGGAGTTTTCCCGGAACGTCATCTATCCCTATCTGAGCGATCTGATTCATCTTTTTGAACAGTTGCAGGGAATCCTGCGGGGGCTGGAAGGCATCCGGAACGCCGCGCCCGGTGAGGTGCGTCAGGTGGACTGGGAAGCCTGTCGCATCATCTACGAGCGGCCGGCCTTCGACGCCGATCGAATTGCTGCCGTCGAGGAGCTCATCCGGTGGGCGCTCCCGCACATTCAGGAGGCCATTGAGGAAGGACGAACGATTTTCGAGTTCGTCGAGGAGCACCTGCACATGGAGCCCGTCGGCATCGTGCCTTCCTACCAGGAGGAAGGGTACCTGATCGTGCCGGATCAGCGGGGCGGCCGGCTGCACGTGTTGCAGTACCAGCTCTCGGTGGTCAGCGGCGGCTCGGAGCGCTATCGGACGCTCCGCACCGTGCATCTGAAGCAGATCCCGATTCGGGGCGTCTACCCGGCGCCGCAGCGCATCAAGCTGGACCTGATCGCCGAGCGGCGCGAGTTGCCCAACCCGGCCACCTACTTCTTTGCCACGGACCTGGACTTCCCGTTTGCGCAGACCGTGCTGCCGGTGGCCAAGCGCAAGCTCATGCGGCACCTGTTCACGCAGGTCGGTCGCGCCTGAAAAAAGAAAACCGGGCGGCGTCCGGCGGCGCCGGAGCGCCGAACCGAACACCACCCGGGGCGCGCAGCCACTCGGGGCAGGCTCAGCGCTCGATGGGGGCGCCCACCAGGTTACCCCACTCCGTCCAGGAGCCGTCGTAGTTCCGGACGTCCGGGTAGCCGAGCAGCTCATGCAGCACGAACCAGGAGTGCGATGAGCGCTCGCCGATACGGCAGTAGGTGATGACGGGTTTGTCGGGCGTCACGCCCTTTTCTGCGTAGAGCGCCTGCAATTCTTCGATCGACTTGAAGGTGCCGTCTTCCCGCACGGCCTGTGACCAGGGGATGTTTGTGGCGCCCGGGATGTGGCCGCCGCGCTGAGCCGTCTCCGACAGGCCCGGAGGCGCCAGGATCTCGCCGCGAAATTCTTCGGGTGAGCGCACATCGACCAGGGCAAAGCGTTCCTGGCGAATCAGTTCGGCCACGTCGTCGCGGAAGGCACGCAGGCGCGCGTTGATGCGCGTGACCCGGTACCCCGTAGGCTCGTAGGTGGGCACCTCGGTGGTCAGCGGACGCTTTTCGGCCACCCACTTTTTGCGGCCGCCGTCCATCAGGCGCACGTCCTCGTGGCCGTAGTACTTCATGAGCCAGTAGGCCCAGGCGGCAAACCAGTTGTTGTTGTCGCCGTAGAGGATGACGGTCGTCTCGGGGCGGATGCCCGAGCGGCTCAGCAGCGCCTCGTAGTCGGCCTGCTTGACGATGTCGCGGGTGAGCTGGTCCTGAAGCTGCGTTTTCCAGTTCCAGCCCACGGCGCCGGGCAGGTGGCCCGTCTCGTAGGCCGACGTGTCGACGTCTACCTCGACGAAGCGCACGCTGGGATCGTTCAGGTGCGCTTCGGCCCATTCGGTATCCACCAGCACGGTGGGTCGTGTGGAGGTCTGTGCCATGGCTGTTGCTCGGGTTGGTTTTCAGATTACGGGTTGCTGTTCCTGCAGGGAAGTCATTGAAATCGTGACCGGGGTGGGGTTGGTCAGGTTGTCGTTGACCGGGCAGCGGGCGTTGATGCGGGCCAGCCATTCCTGCAGCGTGGCCTCGTCGGCATCTGCATCGACCAGGAGCCAGACTTCGATCTGTTTGTAGCCGGCCCGTTCGGCGTCGGAGCGGCCAAAGAGGCGGTCCGGGTTCAGCGTGCCTTTCAGATCGATTTCCAGCCGGCGAATCGTAAAGCCCAGCTCCTGGGCGATCAGGTGGGCCATCACGTTCAGACAGCCGCCAAAGCCGATCAACACGTACTCCACGGGGTTAGGCGCTTCGTCGGTACCGCCCAGCTCTTCGGGTTCGTCGACCAGCACTGTGAAACGGCGCGTCTGAGCCCGAAAGCGGGCCGGACTTTCGGCCACGCCGCTGACGCGAAATACCAGGTCTTCAGGGGGCTGCATAGGCATCCTGGGGTTGGTGGGTGGGGTAGGCGCGTTCTTCCTGATAGCGGGCAAAGAGCCGCGCCATGGTGTCGGGATCCGGTAGCGTGGCAGCCACGGCCTCGCCGACCAGCTCGGCGATGCGGGCGCGCGCTTCGGGAAAGCGTTGCTGTCGTAGCAGGTCGAGCACGTCGCTGTCGACCAGCGCGTACCAGCGCGCTTTGCGTTCGGCAAAGTCCGGATAGTGGGTGGCCATGGGCAGGCGCAGCGCGCCCATAAGGTCCAGGAAAAGGGCGTATTCGGGGCCCAGGCGCTGCTCCAGCGCTTCGCGGAGTCGTACCGAGAGGGCTGGGGCGTGCCCGCTGGTCGAAATGGCGATCACCAGCGCGCCGCGGCGCACGACCGAGCCGGCTATGAACGTGCAGTGCGACACGTCGTCCATCGCGTTGATCAGCACGCGCTCGCGCTGCGCCTCCTGCCAGATGGGCTCGGTCGCCTCGGGATTGGTAACGGCGACGATGGCTAGGAAAGCGCCCTGCAGGTCGCCCGGCCGGTACCAGCGGGCGTGCCAGGTGAGGCGCCCTTCTTCGGCCCACGCACGCAGCCGGGGCGTGATCGTTTCGCTGATCAGCACCACGTCGGCGCCGCAGGCCAGCAGGTCGGCCACTTTGCGCTCGGCCTCGTGCGTGCCGCCGAATACGACGCAGCGACGGCCTTCCAGATTGTTCAGAAAGATCGGATAGACACGCATGGCTCAGGAATCGGAAGGCTGGGTTTCGGGATGCAGGCTGAAGGGCGAGGGGGCCGGTTCCGGATGGAACCAGGCCAGCTCGTCGGCCAGGCGGGCCACCTCGCCGACAACGACCGTGGCGGGTGGGTTCAGGTGCGTGGCGCGTTCGGCGATGTCGGCCAGTGTGCCGACCACGCACTGCTGTGCGGCGGTCGTGCCGTTGCTGATGACGGCCACAGGCGTGTCGGGCGCGCGGCCATGTGCCTGGAGCGTGCGGGCCAGCTCGGGCAGGCGGCGCAGGCCCATCAGCAGCACGAGTGTATCGACACGGGCCAGCGCCGACCAGTCCAGCGCGCGCGCCTCCAGGTCGCAGCGGTGGCCTGTCACGACGGCAAACGAGCCGGCTACACCGCGCCGGGTGACCGGGATGCCGGCATAGGCAGGGACGGCAAGGGCACTGGTGACGCCCGGTACGACTTCGAAGGGAATGCCGGCCCGGGCCAGCGCTTGCGCTTCTTCGCCGCCCCGGCCGAAGACAAACGGGTCGCCGCCCTTCAGGCGCACGACGATCCGATTGCGCCGGGCCCGGTCGATCAGCAGCTCCTGGATCGCCGCCTGGGGCAGCACGTGGCGGCCGGGCGTCTTACCCGCGTAGATGCGTTCGGCCGTGGACGGCACTTCGGCCAGCAACGCCGGATGTACCAGCCGGTCGTAGACGACCACCTCGGCCCGGCGCAGTAGCATAAGGCCCCGCACGGTGATCAGCTCCGGATCACCCGGACCGGCACCGACCAGGTAAACTTTGCCGCGCTCAACGGGACGGTTATGGGAATGCAGCATGGTTGCAGTCGCCGGGAAAACGAAAACGTTCAGGATGCGCAACGAAAAAGCCCCTCACCACAGGGCGGGAGGGGCGCTGTATCGAACGATCGGCTGCAGGTCAACCGCAGAGGCTACAGGTACAGCAGGCCCCTCCCGTGTGCGGACAGCAACACGGACAACCGCAACAGAGGAAGAGGCCGGGTACCTGCATGGGGATCACGGACGTTTCGTAAAACAGGTTGCCGGAATTTACAACCGAAATTCGCCAAACGCAATGTTCAGGCGGTAACGGTGGCCGGTTCGTAGGCCAGCGCCTGTTCCAGGTCGGCGATCAGGT
>WFPM01000043.1 GCA_015487635.1 Rhodothermus sp. | reverse complement strand
GGGCGCGATGTGTGCGCGCTGGAGCCGCCGGAGCTGGTCGCACGCATCCGGGAGGAGCTGGAGGCGCTCCAGGCGCACTATGACCAGGCGCGCAGCACGGCGTCGGCCTGAAAGCGGACACGCAAATGTCCAATGTTCCGAAAGGGGTCACAACGACAGCGCTGCTCAGTCCTGTTCTTTTTCTCGAGTCGATTGTTTCGTAATATGAAAAGCGGGATTGCTGGTGGACTACAGAAATACCAATGCCCACCCTGCTTGAGATCACCGACGAACTGCTCCATTTGCTCGACCAGCTCGAAGCGGCCGAGGCGCTCGACGAGGAGACGGCCCGCCTGGTGGATGCCTACCTGCTCGACGTGGAGCAGACGCTTGAAGACAAGATCGACCGCTACGTGGCGCTCATGCGCGAGCTGGAGCTGCGCGCAAAGGCACGTCGCGAAGAAGCCGAGCGACTGTTGGCCCGCGCCCGACGCGACGAAGAACGGCTGGCCTTCCTGCGCAAGCGACTCGTCGCAGCGCTTCGCCAGCTCGGGCGGCTGAGACTGGAGACCCGGCGCTACCGCATCGCCGTCTATCAGAGCGGCCAGCCGCCGGTGGAACTGCGCGTCCCGGCGGAAGATCTGCCCGACGAGCTGGTGCGCATCGAGCGCAGGCCGGATCTCCGCGCCATCCGACAGGCGCTTGAAGAAGGTCGTATTGGCGAAGACATTGCCGTGCTGGGCGAGCGCAAATGGACCGTGCGGATTTCCTGAATTGGAGTCAGAACCCTTGGTAGCAGGAGCGCATGCGGTTAACTCAGCCTCGCTTCCGGCCAATAACCCGTTTTCAGGGCGTGATAGCAAATTGAGAAACGGTAGCCTGCAAGGACATATCGATAAAGACCAGGTATTGCCTTGAACATGCTCCGGTATTCCCGCCTCAGTTGCGCCAGAGTTCTCTACAGAGGACTTGACTTCCATGCTGCCGTTTCCCTTTATTAGGCCAAGTTAGCAACGTGTAATATTTTATCTCCGAACCCCAGCTTTCTGAATCTTCGATACGGACTGCCCTTCCTACGTGGAGCAAGACGCATCGAATGGTTCTAGAGAGCAGATCTTCTTTTTTTCAATAATTACCATACAAATAGCACCATGATGAGGTCTTTATTATTTGGGTTTTATTTCGCCCTCAGCACCCTGCTTCTTAGTTCCTGCCAGGATTTGTTTTCCGATAGTCTGTGCGTTCCCGGCGTCAACCTGGAACAATTCAACCAGCAGCTGAAGCAGGAGATGCCCAGCGGGCTTAAGGGATATACCTATATAATTCTGAAGGATGGAAAGATAAAATATACCCGTTCTGAGGGCTATGCACGTAGTCCTCAGGATGGACTGCAGCACTGGGATATGTTTCAGAGAATGCATGTAGCCTCAATCAGCAAGACGATTACGACAGTAGCTACTTTGCGTTTATTAAAAGAGAAAGGTCTAAGTGTAAACGAGAAGATTTACAAATACCTGCCCCCAGACTGGAAGCCTGGTGTAAATGTACAGCATCTGAGCTTCAAAAATCTAATGCGACATCGGAGTGGTTTCTGGGAGGTATTGCTAAAGCCCAAGGGTAAGGATCTTTCCACCAGGTACGACTCGCTAAAGAAGATGGTAGCACGAGGGATCCATCTTCCGATAACGAGTAGTAGGTATTCCAACGCCCATCATGCGTTGCTTCGCATCATTCTGCCGGTACTTGAAGACTATCCTGCCACCAGCACTTCTATTTACGACGAAAACAGCACAGCCCAACGCTATGAGCAGATCGTAAAGCGGCTGGTCTTTTATCCACTGGGTATCACCGACGTGGCCCTTAAGGACGACGATCTCGACGCCGGTGTTCTGGCTTACAGTTCCGGCTCTGATCCCTCCGGGACTTTTGAAACCTTCGACTATACGCTGACATCTGGCGGTTACGGGTGGGTACTCTCTGCTCGTGATGTGGCCAAGTTCTGGGCCTACCTGTGGCATACGGATGTACTTCTCGACGACGCGCAGCGCAGCGAGCTTCGTAGCTCCATGATGGGATTGTGGAATTCAGGGGATACTGTTAACGGTCGTTACTATTGCAAACTTGGCGGCTGGTTTCGCAAGATCGGCGGTCTTGAACACTGGTTGCGTAGTGCCGTCGTGGAGTTCCAGGATGGCGTCGGGGTGGTGCTTTTTGTGAATTCGCCCTCTGCACGGGG
This sequence comes from Rhodothermus sp., assembly GCA_015487635.1. Classification (GTDB taxonomy): domain Bacteria; phylum Bacteroidota; class Rhodothermia; order Rhodothermales; family Rhodothermaceae; genus Rhodothermus. The sequence goes on along the minus strand of WFPM01000043.1, from coordinate 12,832 downwards.
TCTTCGTGATATCATTGTCACGGCCTACGAAAAATCTTTTGGCTGCATTTCCTGAGCTACTTCCGGGATCCGGGAGGACGATCAACGCTGCAATGATGCGGAACCTGCCTGATGATGAGTTCTTTCAGAGGCAACTGGCGTCCGGCGTATTTATTAAGTTGTGCTTGAACGAAACGGATCGGCCCTATGCTGCCGGAAAAACTGCCGCTGCCTGCAGCCAGTGCGTTTGCCGACGATCTGTTGCCGCTGTTTCTGTCGCGCTGCCGCTCGGAGAACACCCGCCGCGCCTACCGCAACGATCTGGAGGAATTTTTCGGGCTCTTTTTTGAAGACGGGCGGCTTTCGCTGGAGAACGTCCGCAAGGTGACCTTTGCCCATGTCAACCTCTACATCGAACACCTCAAGCGCAGCGGTTGCGCCGAAAATACACTCCGGCGCAAGATCTCTTCGGTCAGTTCGTTCTTCAAATGGGCCGAGGCGGTTGAACTGGTCGACCGCTCGCCGGTGGTCCGGCTCCTGGTGCAATTGCCCCGCGCCTCGAAAGAGCGCCACATCGTGACGCTCTCGCGCGAAGAGGCCCGTCAGATGCTCGAGGCGGCACGGGCACATCCCCGCACGGGCATTCGGGACGAAGCGCTCGTACGGGTATTGCTTTACTGCTGGCTGCGACGCAGCGAGGCGGCTGCCATGAACTTCGAGCATATTCGCAAGATCGGCGCACATTATGTGCTCCGGTTGCCGCACACGAAGAAAGGCACCGAAGAGATTGTCAAAATCCCGCCGCACTGCATGACGTCGCTCGAGCGGCTGGCGGCCTTTTACGGGGAGGCGCAGGGGCCGGTCTGGCGCAGTTTTTCGAACAACTCACGGGGCCGGCGGCTTTCGGCGCAGAGCATCTACAACATCGTGGCGCGGCTGGCAAAGGAGATCGGGCTGGACCGACGCATCGGCGCACACACGCTCCGACACACGGGGATCACGCTGGCCGTACAGGGCGGCGCGCCGTTGCACAAGGTGCGGAGTCAAGCGCGACACGCCGACATTCAGACGACGATGGTCTACGTGCACCAGCAGGACTTTCTCGACGACAACGCCGCCGATTACGTGCACCTCTGAAGCGGCGCCTGGAGCGGTTTTCAGCGTAAAAGGCGGACGGGCCTGCGCGGCGTGGTCACACGCGGCCGGTCGGACGAACGCGGTCCACGATCGCCGTGCAGCCTTGGAGGAGGCGGGACCGGCCGTCGCCATGGATCACCCGGAGGCGGTGGGTCCTGAGAGGAGCCGGAATCGTTGTTCTTCCAGATGAAATGCCACAGGATCATCCCCACAATCATAGGTGCCAGCGCCAGCAACACCCCGATGACCTGATAGACCCAGTCCATGATCACCCGATCGTCCTGAAGAAAATCGCTTCCGCCACTTTCCCTGTTAACCAATTATAAAAATTATGCCGGCGAGCGCAAGCCCCGCGTATAAAAAGTTTTCCGGTTTCTGTTAGAGAAAATGACGGCCACGCAGGAAATCCTTACCGAGCTGGTCATCTGGCAACGAGCGCATGCGTCCGAGCGGGGACCGTTTCTGATACTGGCCGGGCCGACGGCGGTCGGCAAGACGGATCTGAGTCTGGAGCTGGCCGAAGCGCTGCAGGCCGAGATCATTTCGGCCGACAGTCGCCAGATCTATCGTCAGATGACCATTGGGACGGCCAAGCCGCCCCGGGAAGCGCTGCAGCGCGTGCGGCATCATTTCATTGACGAGCTGGATCTGGACGAGCCGTTTTCGGCCGGGCATTTTGCCTTTGCCGCCTGGGAACGTATGGCCGACATCCTGTCCCGTGGGCACGTTCCGCTCGTGGTAGGAGGCTCCACGCTCTATCTTTATGCCCTGCAGTTCGGCTTGGCGGAAATCCCCGACGTCGATCCGGCTGTCCAGCGCTGGCTCAACGAACGGCTTCGAACCGAAGGTCCGGAGGCGCTCTATGCCGAATTGCAGCGCGTCGATCCGGAGGCGGCCGCCCGCCTGGATCCCACCAAGACGCAGCGGGTCATCCGGGCACTGGAGGTCTATCATGGCACCGGCCGGCCCATCACTTACTACCACCGGCACCACAGGCCCTCGCCCTACGCGTTCCGGACCATTGTGCTCTACCGGGATCGGCCGGTGCTTTACGAGCGGATCAATCGGAGGGTGGATCAGATGCTGGAGGCCGGACTGGTCGAGGAAGTCCGTGGGATTCTGGAGGCCGGCTACAGCCCGGAACTGGACGTCCTGCGCACGATCGGTTATCAGGAGGTCATTGCTTACCTGCAGGGCGCGTACGATCGGGAAACCATGCGGCGCCTGATTCAGCGCAACACCCGGCGGTACGCAAAGCGCCAGCTCACGTGGTTCCGGCGTTTCGAGTTCGAATGGCTTAAGCTGGATTAGCGGCGGCGCAGGCGCATGCGCACGCGTCGTCCCCCGGCTTCATAAGAGACCTCGTCGGCCAGCTCCTCCATCAGAAAAAGTCCGCGTCCGTAAGGACGAAGCAGCATTTCTGGATCGTCCGGATTGTAGCGCGGAATGCGGTCGCGATCGAAGCCCGGGCCTTCGTCCTCCACGCAGAGTTCGACGGTGTCGTCCCGGGTGTCCAATGTGATGTGTACCTGTTTGGAGGGATCTTCGCGGTTGCCGTGGCGAATGGCGTTGGTGATGGCCTCACTGGCTACGACCAGTAATCGTTCGATCAGTTCGGAGGAAAAATGCAGCGTACGGGCCAGCGCTTCGATCTGGAGCAGCGCCTGTTCCATCTCTTCGAACCGGCTGGCAATTTTCAGGCGCTTTCGCATGTCGTTTGCAATGTTGCTTCCAGAAAAGCGGCCAGTTGGCCAGCAAGCCGCCGCCGATCGTACCGCGCCACCACCAAAGCGTTTCCGATCGGTAACTGGCCGGCTTTCCAGTCTTCATAGAGGCGCTGCAGCGTTTGGGCAATGGCGGCCACGTCGTGTGGCGGGGCCAGGTAGGCCGCGCCGTATTCGGCAAGCACCTGCCGCCCTACCCCTTCCGGTATCAGGGCCAGGATGGGCTTGCAGGTTCCGATGTACTCGAACAGCTTGCTCGTACTGATGCCGGCGGCGCCCGGCTGTTCGCCGACTGTCAGCCAGAGTACGTCGGCCGCCTTCAGCGCAGCAATGGCCTCGCGGTGTGGCAGGTAGCCGCGTAGCGTCACCACGTCCTGCAGGCCCAGTTGCTTGATCAGTGCAGGGGTGTGCGGGGGAACGAGTCCGACGAAAACGGCCTCGACGTGGGCGCGTGTCTCTGGGTGCTCCGCCAGCCACCGGGCCAGCGCTCGGAGAAAATCGTCCGGCTGCTGGGCATCGTAGAACACACCGCTGTAGAGCAGGCGTAACCTGTTGTCGGTACGCGGCTCCGGTGCAACGGCCTCGAAGTCGGCCGGATCGAACCCGTGCGGGATCACATGGACGGGCGGCCCTCCGGGAGGAATGCGCCGGGCGATCGCCTCTTGCAGATACGAATTGATCGTGGTGACGCAGGCGGCATGTCGGAGCGTCCACCGTTCCAGCCGAGCATGCAGCCGGCGATGCCAGCGCGTGGGATAGACCTGACGGGGGTTTTCTAGCCAGTCGTCGCGATAGTCGAGCACCAGCGGGCGGCCGCTCCATCGGTGCAACAGCGCGCCGACCAGCAGCGCCGTAGCCGGTGGCGCCGAGGCAAAGATGGTGTCGATCGATCGGATGCGCATCAGGCGTAGGCCGCTCCGGACGGCCGGCGGCAGCCACCCGATCTTGTTGTCCGGTATGAACAGCCAGCCGTTGAGCCAACTCCAGCGCCGACGGACGGACTCGTCAGGCATCGGGACAGGCCTTCGGCCTCGAAACAGACGGGTTGGATCCAGCGAGAAGGTTCGATGAATGGTAACGCCGGCCGCTTCCACTTCGGCCAACAGTGTCTCGTCGTAAGCGAAGTAACCACCAGGATGGACGGTCAGCACGATCGGCTCCCAGCCGTAATCCGGCAGGTAGCGGGCAAACTTGGCCATGCGCTGCACGCCGCTGAGCCCCATCGGGGGAAAATAGTAGGCGATGAGCAGCACCCGGCGCATGGCTTATAGGATGAACAGCGTGCGGGGCAGGTGGGTGAGGTTTTCGTGACCGTCCGGTCGCAGTGCGATCAGGTCCTCCAGGCGAATGCCAAATCGTCCGGGCAGGTAGATGCCCGGCTCGATGGTGACGACTGCGCCAGCTGGAAGCGTCTGTTCGCTACCTGAGGCGATCCGTGGCCATTCGTGTACCTGCAGGCCGACGCCATGGCCCAGGCTGTGTGTAAAGTACTCGCCCCAGCCGGCTGCTTCGATCACCGAACGGGCCGCGCGGTCCAGTTCGGCGGCCGTGATGCCTGCGCGGGCGACTTTCAGTGCGGCCTCTTGCGCGGCCCGGACCGTTTCGTAGATCTGCTCGACTTCCCGGGAGGGCGGGCCGATGACGACGGTCCGGGTCATGTCGGACGCGTAGCCGTCCACGTGGCAACCGAAATCCAGCAGTACGACATCGCCGACCTCGAAGGCCCGGTCGGTGGGACGGGCATGCGGGAGCGCGCTGTTGGGACCTGAGGCCACGATTGGCTCGAACGCCATGCGCTCGGCGCCCGCCTTCAGATGCCGGTAGATGATCTCGGCGGCCAGTTCGCGCTCGGTAACGCCCGGGCGGATCAGTGGCAGGATTTCTTCGAAGACCTGTTCCGTGATGGCCTGAGCCTGGCGGATGGCCTGCAGGGCGGTTTCGTCTTTGACCGCCGTCAGCTCGCACAGCCAGTGCTCGAGGCCGATCCATTCGACATCCGGAAGCAGTTCCCGGTAGGCCTGGAGGCGGGCACAGGTCAGATGGTCGGCCTGGTAGAGCAGGCGTCGGACGCCCTGCAGCAATCCTTCTGCTACCGCATAGCGCATCAGGTCGGGCCCGGCTGTGTGCCGGGGAATTCCCTGCACCTCCTGCTCGGCCTGCGTGGTGTAGCGACCGTCCGTCAGAAAATGTGCGCCGTCACGTCGCACCAGCAGCAGGGCGTTCGAGCCAGTAAAGCCACAGGCCCACCGTATATCCGGAAGCGCCGAGATCAATGCGGCATCGGCGTCGGCCTGAGCCAGGCGTTCCTGGATGCGTGCGATGCGCTCGGAGATCATGCAAGTGGGCCGTCAGAAGGAGCGCAGCCAGTAATTGGGGGCTTCTTTCGTGATGTACACGTCGTGGGGATGGCTTTCGCGGACGCCGGCCGGCGTGACACGTACGAAGCGGGCCTTTTCGTAGAGCTCATCGATTGTGGCACAGCCGCAGTAGCCCATGGCTGCCCGCAGGCCACCGATCATCTGATAGACCACTTCGCTGAGCCGACCGCTGTAGGGCACGCGGCCTTCGATGCCTTCAGGGACCAGTTTGGCCAGGTCGTCCTCGGCATCCTGGAAGTAACGATCCTTACTGCCGGCGGCCATGGCGCCTACCGAGCCCATGCCCCGATAGCTCTTGTACTTACGACCTTCGTAGATGATGGTCTCGCCGGGGCTTTCTTCCACGGCGGCAAACAGGCTTCCGATCATCACGCTGGAGGCGCCGGCTGCCAGCGCTTTGGGAATGTCGCCGGTATGTTTGATGCCCCCGTCGGCAATGATCGGAATACCGCGCGGACGCGCTTCTGCCGCGCAGATCATGACGGCCGTGAGCTGGGGGACGCCAACGCCGGCTACCACCCGGGTCGTGCAGATGGAACCCGGTCCGATGCCCACCTTGACGGCATCGGCGCCGGCGGCGATCAGATCGCGCGTACCTTCGGCCGTGGCCACATTGCCGGCCACGACGTCCAGGTGTTCAAAGTGCGTTTTGATCAGCTCGACGGTACGCAGGACGCCCTCGGAATGTCCGTGGGCCGTATCGACCGTGACAAAGTCGACGCCTGCTTCGACCAGTGCGGCGACGCGGTCCAGCACGTCGGCCGTCACGCCAACGGCCGCACCAACGCGCAGGCGGCCGTGCTCATCCTTGCAGGCGTTCGGGTACTTCCGCTTCTTTTCGATGTCCTTGAAGGTGATCAGGCCCTTCAGGTAGCCTTTTTCATCAACGACCGGCAGCTTTTCAATTTTGTTTTCTTCCAGAATTTGCTCGGCTTCGTCAAGGGTGGTGCCGACCGGAGCCGTAACCAGTCCCTGTGAGGTCATGACCTCGTGCAGGGGGCGCTGGCTGTCGGTCTGGAAACGCAGGTCGCGGTTGGTGACGATCCCGACAAGTTTGCCTTCCTGATCGACAATCGGAATGCCCCCGATCGAGTAGCGGGCCATCAGGCGGCGGGCGTCGGCGACAGTGTCGTTGGGATGCAGCGTAATGGGGTCCATGATCATTCCGCTTTCGGAACGTTTGACGCGCCGCACTTCGGCCGCCTGGCGTTCGATCGTCATGTTTTTGTGCAGCACGCCGACGCCCCCTTCGCGGGCAATGGCGATGGCCATCTCTGCCTCGGTGACAGTATCCATGGCGGCCGACACCAGCGGGATGTTGAGCGGGATGTTGCGGGTCAGCCAGGTTTTCGTCGAGACCTCGCGGGGCATGACGGCCGAGCGGGCCGGCACCAGTAGCACATCATCGTAGGTCAGCCCTTCGCCAACGAATTTCCAGGCGATGCGTTCGAGGATATCAGCGCTTGACAGCGTTTGCGTCTCCATGGCCAATGGGCAGGGTTTTGAAGGTTTTCGGGGGTTTGAGGCCGACTAGGCGATACAGGCGGCGCACTTCGGCGTCGGTCAGACGGCGCCATTTGCCAGGACGTACGCCTTTGGTTGTCAGACCGGCATAGTGGGTACGCTTGAGCTGGACCACCTCGTGGCCGATGGCTTCCAGCATGCGTCGCACCTGTCGGTTGCGGCCTTCGTAGATCATTAGGGCGATTTCGTGTGGGTCGGACGGGTTGACGGCCACCTGAACGGCCCGGGCCGGTCCGTCTTCGAGCTGTACGCCCTGGCGAAGCTGTTCGGCTTCCTCCGGCTTGACCGGTCGGGCCGTCCGGGCCACGTAGATTTTTTCGACGCGATAACGCGGATGCATCAGACGGTTGGCCAGCTCGCCGTCGTTGGTCAGCAGCAACACCCCGGTAGTGTTTCGATCCAGTCGGCCGACCGGAAACAGCCCGCGCTTCTGGTCGGGAGGCAGGTTGATCAGGTCCAGGACGGTTCGGCGTCCGCGTTCGTCGTCACAGGTGGTGATTGTGTCGTGGGGCTTGTTCATCAGGATGTAAAGCGCCTGTGTCTGAGGTACGACGCGGACGCCGTTGACTTCGACAATGTCGTCTGGTCCAACACGCATGCCCAGTCGTGCTACCTGGCCGTTGACGCGCACCTGACCGCTGGCGATCAATTCGTCGGCCTTACGACGGGACGGACAGACGCCTGCTCGAGCCAGATAGCGATTCAGGCGAATCAGCAAGGACTTATCCGACACCGCCATCGTCCCTCCAGTCAAAGTTTTCCTTCGGTAGTGTGGGTTGTCGGAGTAAACGAAATGCCAGCGCTGGAAGTGCCCGGTTGTCTGAAGATAACAGCTGTCCTCTATTCGGAAGCTTCGTTCTGCTCGGAATCAAGGGAATACAGCAGGCGCAGATGCTCGTGCTGGATTTCCGGACTCTCAAGCAGTTGTTGTAGTTCCGGCAGTTCTGGCAGGTCGTCCAGGCTGTTCAGGCCGAAGTGTTCCAGAAAACGCGGTGTAGTACCGTACAGCAGTGGTCGCCCGATCGTGTCGCTGCGTCCCTTTACTTCGATGAGCTCCAGTTCTTGTAACCTTCGGAGTGCATAGTCGGAGTTGACGCCGCGGATGTGGTCGATTTCCGGTTTGGTAATCGGCTGACGATAGGCAATGATGGCCAGCGTTTCGAGCAGCGTCTGGGATAGTTTTGTTTCTTGTTGTTTGTAGTATTGCAATAACGGACTCACAAAAGCCACAGTCGCCAACCGGTAGCCGCCACCCCAACGGTGAATTCTGAAAACCCGCCCGGTCTCTTCATAGACGCGGTTCAGTGCTTCGATCGCTCCGGTAATCTCCTCCCGGCTCGGCCGCGTGCCGTAAGCCCGTTCCCACAGCGTAGCCAGTTCTTCGTCCGAAAGCGGCGCATCGGCTACAAACAGCAGGGCCTCGATCCCCTGCATCAGCGGCGTGGCCGCCGTTCCATTGCGCTCAGGCTGCGACATCGGCCTCCTCCAGCGTGGTTGCCTCGCATGCTTCCACCAGAAAATCCTCCCGGCCATCCAGTAGCCGGATCCACACCCTCCCCTGTCGGGCCAGTTCCAGCACGGCCAGAAACGTGGCGATCACGAATCCACGCGAGCGTCCGCTCACCAGCACCCCGAACGGACGCGCCCGGCCGTCCTGCAGTTGCGCCTCCACATAGTGCATCTGCGCCTCCACGCTGTAGATCTCTCGCCGGACGGTATGCGCTGGCGGTTCGGCCCGACGCTCCAGCACTCTCCGCAGTGCATCCAGTAATTCAAACAGGGATACCGGTGCCAGCGGCGGCGGTCCCTGCTCGCCCCCTTCATCTCCCACTCCGGCCGCCACGCCTCGCGTGTAGAGCTGCTGTCGCGCCTCGGCCTGCGCCTCCAGCCGCCCGGCGGCTTCCTTGTAGCGCAGGTAATTCAGAAGCCGCTCCACCAGCTCCTGTCGGGGATCGACCGGCTCCATTTCGTCGTCAGATGGCGCCGGCGGACGCGGCAGCAGCATCTGTGCCTTGATGTGAAGCAGAACGGCAGCCAGGTACAGGAAATCCCCGACCCCGTCCAGGTCCAACTCCTCCATCAGGCGCACATAGGCCAGAAACTCGTCGGCAATGCGCGCGACCGGGATGTCGTAGATGTCCAGCTCATCCCGCCGGATGAAGTAGAGCAGCAGGTCCAGGGGACCTTCGAAGACGGGAAGCCGAACGCGATACATGGCTCAGCCGACGGTCACCCGCGCGCGAAACCACTCCACCGTACGCCGGAGTCCTTCCTGCAGCGAAACTCGGGGCTCCCAGCCCAGCTCGCGACGGGCCCGCTCGTAGCCTAGCACGCTGCGCTGCTGTTCGCCCGGTTTGGCCTCGCCGTGCACCTCCGGCACCTGGGGATTGATCAGATCCCGGAGCATGCGGAAGAGCTGGTTGACGCTGGTCTCAATGCCTGTCCCGATGTTGAAGACGCCTGAGCCCGGATAGGCCAGTGCGGCCAGGTTCGCTTCCACTACGTCGCCCACATACACAAAGTCGCGCGTCTGTTCGCCCGAGCCGTAGATGATCGGCTGCTTGCCCTCGAGCATGCGCTGCGTGAAAATGGCCACCACACCGGCTTCTCCATGCGGATTCTGTCGGGGGCCATAAACGTTCGCGTAGCGCAGCGCAACGTACGGAATGCCGTACTGCTGCTCGTAGAAGTAGAGATACTTTTCCGAAGCCAGCTTCGTAATGCCGTAAGGCGAAAGCGGCCGCACCGGGTGGTCTTCGTCCTGGGGCACGTAATCCGGCTCGCCGTAAATGGCCCCGCCCGTCGAGGCAAAGATCACCTTCTGCAGGCCGTGCTGCCGCCCGGCTTCCATCAGGTTCAGCAGTCCCATGATGTTGACGTCCGCGTCGAACTTGGGATCGGCCACCGAGCGACGCACGTCCATCTGGGCCGCATGATGAATCAGAATCGGAAACCGCTCACGCGCGAACAACCCGGCCACGGCCTCATCCCGGACATCCATCCGATGGACAACGGCCCCGGCCGGCACGTTTTCTTCACGCCCTGAAGAGAAGTCGTCAAGAATGTGCACTTCGTATCCTCTTTCGAGCAGGGCGTCGGCTACGTGCGATCCAATAAAGCCAGCGCCTCCGGTTACCAGTGTTTTTTGCATTGCAATAACGGATTTCGTCGACAAGATCTTGCTCAAAGCTACGAAATAATCCCGCCCGGCAAAAGGCCTCACGGCCACTTCATTCCGGCAATAACACTACCTTCGAATATGACGGCGCGGCAAACAGTTCACGCGCCACCGTCTGCACCTCTTCAGCCGTCACCCGATCCACTTCCTGAAGCGCTTCGTCCAGACTGTAATAGCGGCCGAAATACAGCTCCTGCCGTCCCAGCCGCATCATCCGACTACTCATGTTTTCCTGCCCCAGCATCAACGTCCCCTTGACCTGGTTTTTGGCGTGGGTCAGCACGCGCCGCCCCACCGGTTCCTGCACCAGCCGCTCCAGCTCGCGTCGGATGAGCTGCTCGGCCCGCGCCACCCGCCGGGGATCCGTTCCCATATAGACACCCCAGTCACCCACGTCCGAATGCAGGTTGACGAACGAGTAGATGTTGTAGCAGTAACCGTACCGCTCCCGGATGTTCTGATTCAGGCGGCTCGACATGCCACCGCCAAGCATCGTGTTGAGTACGGTAAGGGCCGCACGGTGCGAATGGTGGAGGTCGTACCCGCGCCCCCCCAGCACCAGATGGGCCTGTTGCACGCTGCGCCGTTCCAGGCGCTCGCCGGGTCGGTAGGGCGGCACCGGTTGCCGCTGCCGGTTGTTGGTCGGACGCAGCGTCACCCCCCGCAGCAGCCGCTCCGTGAGCGTTACCACCCGTTCATGCGCCAGCCGCCCGGCCGCCGCCAGCACCATGCGGTCCGGCGTGTAATGCCGCGCCATAAAATCCAGCAGCATGGTCCGGGTAAACGAACGCACCGTCTCTTCCCGCCCTACAATCGGCCGCCCCAGCGGATGCCCGTCGTAGATGAGCGCCTCGAAGAGATCAAAGATGTACTCGTCGGGGGTGTCCTCGTACATCTTCATCTCTTCGAGAATCACCGCTTTTTCCTTTTCGATCTCCCGTTCCGGGAAACGCGGCCGGAAAGCCAGATCGATGAGCGTGTCCAGTGCCCGATCCAGGTATTCATCCAGCACCCGCACATAGTAGCAGGTGTGCTCTTTTGTGGTAAAAGCGTTCAAATAGCCCCCCACGTACTCGATGCGCTGGGCGATCTGGTGGGTGCGGCGTCGCTCGGTGCCTTTGAACACCATGTGTTCGATGAAATGCGTGATGCCGGCCTCCTCGTCTGCTTCATCCCGGCTTCCCACATCTACCCAGAGGCCTACGGCCACCGAACGCACCGAGGGGATCGTTTCGGTCACGATCCGCAACCCACAGGGCAATACGGTCTTCTGGTAGGTAACGGTATCTGTTATGATTTTCACCGACATCGCTTCTTTCAGGTTGCTTGCGCCTACACAAAAAAGGCGAGAGCCGACAGCCCCCGCCTTCCGCTGCATCCCGTATCTATTTCAGCGCTTAACGACGGCGTCCACCGCGCCCGCGATCTGGTCCGCGGCCACGTCCGCCCCGACCGCCGCGGCCGTGTCCGGGCCCATGCGGGCGTCCGGAAGTATGCCGGCGCGGTGGCCCACTCCGCTCGACCGCCTGCTCGCGGGCCGGCTCCCCGTTTTTCGCTTCGGGTTCCGGTGGCGGCAGGAAGGCCTTGCGGCTGAGGCGCAGCTTGCCGTCCTCGCGGATTTCGATCAGCTTGACGCGGACCTTATCGCCGACCTTCAAATAGTCGTGAATGTCTTTCACGTAGCCGTGGTCCAGTTCCGAGATGTGGAGCAGCCCTTCTTTGCCGGGCATGATCTCCACGATGGCGCCGAAGCTCTGGATGCTGCGTACGATACCCTCGTACTCGGCGCCCACCTCGGGCACGGCCACGATCTGCTTGATCATCTCGATGGCGCGCTGGGCGTTTTCCTGGTTTGTGGCCGCCACGGTGACCACACCCATGCCATCGCGCTCTTCGATTTCGATGGAGGTGTTCGTTTCGCGCTGGATGCCCTGCACCACACGGCCGCCTGGCCCGATTACGGCGCCGATGAACTCCGGATCGATCGTGATCTGTGTCAGGCGTGGTGCGTACGGCGACAGGTCTGGACGCGGCGCCTCGATGGTTTGCTCCATCAGATCCAGAATGTACATCCGGGCGCGACGGGCCTGCTCCAGCGCGCGCTGCATGATCTCCCGCGTCAGCCCGCCGATCTTGATGTCCATCTGGCAGGCCGTGATGCCATCACGCGTGCCGGCCACCTTGAAGTCCATGTCACCCAGGTGGTCTTCGGTGCCGAGGATGTCGGTCAGGACGGCCACCTGGTCGCCTTCTTTGATCAGACCCATGGCCACGCCGGCCACGTGCTTCTTCACAGGCACGCCGGCGTCCATAAGCGCCAGTGAGCCGGCACACACGCTGGCCATCGACGAGGAGCCGTTCGACTCCAGCACGTCGGCGTTCACGCGAATTGTGTAGGGGAACGACGACTCATCCGGCAGCACGGCCGCCAGCGCCCGCTCGGCCAGATAGCCATGGCCGATCTCGCGCCGCCCCGGTCCACGTAGAAAGCGAATCTCACCCGTGCAGAAGGGCGGAAACTCGTAGTGCAGGAAGAATCGCTTGTCGCCCTGAACGAAGATCTGGTCGATCATCTGCACGTCTTTCGACGTACCCAGCGTCACGGAGGCCATCACCTGCGTTTCGCCGCGTGTGAAAATGGCCGAGCCGTGCACGCGGGGCAGATAGCCCACTTCCATCCAGATCGGCCGGATCTCGTCCAGGCCGCGGCCGTCGATCCGGCGGCCTTCCCGCAGGATCATCTGGCGCATGACCTCGCGGGTCACCTGCGAGACCGCCTTGCGGATCTGGTCGGCCGTCCATCCTTCAGGTGTGGCCTCGGCCAGCACGGGGTTTCCTTCCGCGTCGGTCGTGCCCAGCAGGGCCGCGACCGTCTCTTCACCGATCTGCTCCAGTCCTTCGTAGAAGGTCTG
>WFPM01000042.1 GCA_015487635.1 Rhodothermus sp. | reverse complement strand
GCCGGCGGCTCAAGGCCCACAACCCGGCCATCCGCTGCTATGCCCTCCAGCCCGACTCGCCGCTGCACGGCCTGGAAGGGCTCAAGCACCTGGAAACGGCCATCGTGCCGGGCATCTACGATCCCTCGCTGGTAGACGAGCACCTGACCTGCGCCACCGAAGAGGCCTTCGCGATGACCCGTCGGCTGGCCCGTGAAGAGGGCTTGTTCGTCGGGCCCTCGTCCGGCGCAAATGTCGCCGCAGCCCTGCGCATTGCCGAGCAGCTGGACCGGGGCGTCGTGGTCACCGTCCTGTGCGACACCGGCGCCCGCTACCTGAGCGAACCGTTCTGGGAAGAAACGCCATGAAGATCAAAGCAACGCTGCTCGATCAGATCCGGAAGCACGGCGAGGCTACCTATCCGGAGGAGTGCTGCGGGTTGCTGCTGGGCAAAAGCGGCCCGGACGGCAACCGGGTGCTGGCCCTCTATCCCGTGGAAAACCGCCATGCCGAGCAGCGTGAGCGGCGCTACACGATCGCTCCGTCCGACTACCTGGCCGCCGAACGGGCTGCCCGCCGGCAGGGGCTGGACGTGGTGGGTTTCTACCATTCCCACCCTGACCACCCCGCCCGCCCTTCGGCCACCGACCTGGCCGAGGCCACCTTCCCTGGCTACACCTACGTGATCGTGGCCGTGCATCAGGGCCGGGCCGGCGAACTGACCGCCTGGCACCTGTCGCCCGACCGCACCCGCTTTGAACCCGAAACCATCGAGATAGAACCCGAATCCGCCTCCGTCGACCAAACCTGAGGAAGCAACATGCGCACGACGACCGCAACCGTGACGATCCGGATCCCCACACCGCTTCGCGGCTTTACGAACAACCAGGAAACCGTCGAGGTGAGCGGCGCCACGGTAGGCGAAGCGTTGCAGCAACTGGTGGAACAGTTTCCCCGACTGAAGCCCCATCTGTTCAACGACGAGGGGCGCCTTCGCTCATTCGTGAACATCTACGTGGGCGACGAAGACATCCGCTACCTGCAACGCGAGGCCACCCCCCTGAAACCGGGCGCCGAGCTTTCCATCGTGCCCTCTGTTGCCGGTGGAGGTCTTTAAACCATTGGAGCCAGCCATGCCTGTGACCACTGCCGATATTACGCTGACGCCGGAAGAACTCCGACGCTACAGCCGTCACCTGATTCTGCCCGAAGTCGGCCTGGAAGGCCAGAAGAAGCTGAAGGCCGCTTCGGTGCTGCTGGTCGGCGCCGGCGGCCTGGGCTCGCCCCTGGCGCTCTATCTGGCGGCTGCCGGCGTAGGTCGTCTGGGACTCGTCGACTTCGATGTGGTGGACGAGACAAACCTGCAGCGCCAGGTGCTGCACGGCACGAAGGACGTCGGCCGCCCCAAGCTGGAGTCGGCACGCGACCGCATTCTCGACATCAACCCCTACGTGCAGGTAGACCTCTACGAGACGCGTCTGACCAGCGAGAACGCGCTCGACATTATCAAAGAATACGACCTGGTGGCCGACGGGACCGACAACTTCCCGACGCGCTATCTGGTCAACGATGCCTGCGTTCTGGCCGGCAAGCCCAACGTCTACGCTTCGATCTTCCGGTTCGAGGGCCAGGTGTCGGTCTTCGGCACGCCCGACGGGCCGTGCTACCGGTGCCTCTACCCGGAGCCGCCGCCGCCCGGCCTGGTCCCCTCCTGCGCCGAAGGGGGCGTGCTGGGCGTGCTGCCGGGCCTGGTGGGCACCATCCAAGCCACCGAGGTCATCAAAATGATCCTCGGGATCGGGACGCCGCTCATCGGCCGGTTGCTGCTCATCGATGCGCTGCACATGCAGTTCCGCACGCTCAAGGTGCGGAAGAATCCCGAGTGCCCGATCTGCGGCGAGCACCGCACGATCCATGAGCTGATCGACTACGAGCAGTTCTGCGGCCTGCCCGGGCGCAACGGCGAAACGGCCGCGCAGCAGACGGCCGAAAGCGCGGTGCCTGAAATCACGGTGCACGAACTGAAAGCCCGCCTGGAGCGCGGCGACCGGCCCGTCATCCTGGACGTACGTAAGCCGTACGAGGTGCAGATTGCCAGCATCGGCCACGACCTGCTCATTCCGGTTGATGAGCTGCCCGAGCGGCTTGCGGAACTGGAGCCCTACCGCGATCGCGAAATCATTGTGTACTGCCGTTCGGGTGTGCGCTCGGAACGCGCCACAAAACTGCTGCGCGAGGCGGGCTTCCGCGACGTCAAGAACCTGAAAGGCGGCATCCTGGCCTGGAGTCAGGAAATCGATCCCAGCATCCCCCGGTACTGATATGATTTTCCGGGGATCATGGGGCATGTGCACGGCATCCCATGCCCCACCCTGTAGCTTCGGGGACAGGCCGCAGGGCTTCAGGGGGGGCCGTAGCCCGGGGCACCCCTCCGGCCCTTCGGGCCCGCAGGGGTATTTTTGTGAACCCCCTCAGCCGCTGCGCGGCAGCTCCCCCTGAAAGGGGGAGCAATGTCTCCGGACGGCGGCCGGCGGTGGAAGCAGGCGCCTGCGTGTATTCCAGCGCCGAGGCTTTCCGATGATTCTTCCCCCTCTCTGCCAGGGAGGGGGTGGAGGGTCGAATCTGGTGCTTTCTGCGCCGAGGTTCGGGGTATGGGCGTTGGCCTCGCTTATTCTGGGCGGAAAGCAGGGGCGCAACCGGAGCGCGTCCTGCGCGGCCAGACGGCGCCCTTCTCACCCCGCGGGGGCGGACCGCCGGGTCTGCCCGGTCGCATCGGCCGGGGTAGGTCCGGCCCCGGGGCGGTGCGTCCTCCTGCACCGGAAAATCAACGTTATATATGAGCACAACTTCGCCGACAGGCAGCCCGGTCACTTCAGGGAGCCGGGCTTTTTTGCTCGGCTTCCGCTGAAGTGTTCAGTGGTGATTCCAGAAAACGGGCCAGCAACTCGGGCGTGGGCACCCGGCACTGCGCCCGACGGCCGAACCAGCGGTAACGATGCCGGGCAATCCAGCGATACACCACGTCGCGCAACGGCCGCGGAATCACGATCATTCCATAGAGCAGCGGCCAGCCCCCCCTCAGGCGCCGCAGAATGCGAAGCGCCGCCGTGGAATCCCGATAGAGCCGGCCATTTTCGATGAGCACGATGCTGTCCATGTAGTCCGGCCGGAGCCCGAAACGCTCCAAGTACGGCCGCGCCGCTTCGGACTGCAGCGCCCCGAACTTGAAATAACCGGCCGGATCCCGATCGATCACGAAGTTGACAAACCCGTTGCAGAGATTGCACACCCCGTCGAACAGCACGATGCCGTGCTGCGCTTCGAGCTCGGAAGGCTGTGCTG
>WFPM01000041.1 GCA_015487635.1 Rhodothermus sp. | reverse complement strand
GTAGCCGCCCTCTGCAACCAGAACAGTTTCTCCAACGCCGAGATCTTTTCCCACGCCTTCAAGAACCTGGGGTTGGGGCCGCTGGTAGGTGTACCCACTTTCGGTGCGGTCATCTCGACCGGGGGCGTGAGACTCCTCGACGGTTCGTTCGTCCGCCTGCCATTCCGCGGCTGGTTCGTCTACGCCGACGACACGAACATGGAAAACGGTCCGGCCGTACCCGACCTCATCGTCGAAGAAGCGCCTGACAGCAAAGCGCGGGGCGAAGATCCCCAGCTCCGGGCGGCCGTCGAAGCGCTGCTGGCCCGTATCGACGCCCAGGCCACCCAGGAAACCCACTAAAACCGCAAATAAATCATGCCTTCGCGAATTAAACTCATCCTGTTCGATAT
The DNA here is from genome assembly GCA_015487635.1 of Rhodothermus sp. Lineage (GTDB taxonomy): Bacteria > Bacteroidota > Rhodothermia > Rhodothermales > Rhodothermaceae > Rhodothermus. Next base: position 11,909 of record WFPM01000041.1, on the reverse strand, counting down.
GGACGGCGTGCTGGTGGATGTGTCGCGCTCCTACCGGCGCGCCATCGAAGAGACAGTCGAGCATTTTACGGGACGCAAGATCACCCCGGCCACGATTCAGCGCTACAAGAACGCCGGTGGCTTCAACGATGACTGGAAGCTGACGCACACGATCATCCTGGACATCGGGATGCAGGTGCCCTTCAGCCGGGTGGTGCAGGAGTTCCAGCGGCGCTACCGGGGTGAGCACTGGGATGGCTTCATCGCCCAGGAACCACCGCTGGTGCAGACGCAGACGCTCCAGCACCTGCGCCACCAGGGTTACCTGATGGGCATCGTCACGGGCCGCCCCGAGGCCGAAGCACGCTGGACGATCGAGCGCTTCGGCTGGCAGCCCTACTTTCCGCTGCTGGTGGCCATGGAACACCAGGACGGCCGGGGCAAGCCCGATCCGTACCCGATTCGGCGAGCGCTGGCCATGCTGGAGGCCGTGGGCATGCCGATCACGCCCTCCGAAGCCGTCTACATCGGCGACTCGGTCGACGACATGGTGGCTGCCCAGGCGGCCGGCGTCCTGCCCATCGGCGTCATTCCGCCCTATCTGGACGCCGAAGCGCACGGGGCCCTGCTGCGCGAGCGCGGCGCCCGCTATCTGCTGAACCGCACCGACGAGCTGCCCGAGCTGCTGGCCGAACTGGAAGCGACTTCCGTGCGTCGCGCTTCCTGACGCCGGGAACGCACCGAGCGCGTGCGGCGTGTCCAGCGGCGTCGTAGCCGTGATCCAATGCGCAGGGGCCCATGAAAATCGCACTGGCCCAGATCAATCCGATCGTCGGGGACCTGCAGGGCAATCGCCGCAAGATCATCGACTTCGCCCATCAGGCTTACCGTCAGGGCGCCGAACTGGTCATCTTTCCCGAAATGTGCGTGGCGGGCTATCCCCCGCAGGATCTGCTTGACATGCCCGCTTTCATCGAAGCCGTAGCCCATACGGTCGAGACGATCGCCCTCGAGGTACCCCGCGACCTGGGTGTGATTCTGGGCGCACCGATCCGTAACGAAAGCCCGGTGGGCAAGCGGCTCTTCAACGTGGCGCTGTTGCTGGAAGGCGGGCGGATCGTAGCCCGCGTTCCAAAGCGGCTGCTACCCACCTACGACGTATTCGACGAATACCGCTATTTCGAGCCCGGTCCTCCCCAGCCGGTCGTTGTGTGGCGCGGTCTGCGCATCGGGCTACACATCTGCGAGGACATGTGGAACAATGAGGACTGGGCACCCTACCATCTCTACGATGAAAACCCGATCGACGAGCTGGCGGCTCAGGGGATCGATCTGTTCGTCAACATCAGTGCGTCTCCCTTCTCGCTGGGCAAGCACGACGAGCGCAGCCGGATCATTGAAGGCATCTGTCGCGAGCACGGGGTCCCGTTCGTTTACGTGAACCAGGTGGGCGCCAACACTGAGCTGATCTTCGACGGCGACAGCCGCGTCCATGCCCCGGACGGCTCTATCCTGCTGTGTGCGCCGTCGTTTCAGGAAGCCCTGCTGATCTGGGACACCGAGGCCGGCTACGCGCCCTACGTGCATCGGCGCACCGAAATCGAAGACCTGCACGATGCACTGGTGCTGGGCATTCGGGACTATTTCTACAAGACCGGCGCCTTCGAAAAGGTGGTGCTCGGGCTTTCCGGCGGGATCGACTCGGCCGTCACCTGCGCCCTGGCCGTTGCCGCGCTGGGACCGGAGCGCGTCGTCGGCGTGGCTATGCCTTCGAAGTATTCTTCGCCAGAATCGGTAGAAGACGCCCTCCAGCTTGCCGAGAATCTGGGCATCACATTTTACACCATCCCGATCATGCCGGCCGTCACAGCCTTTCGGGAAATGCTGCACCCGGTCTTCGACGACCTGCCGGAAGACGTGACCGAAGAAAACATTCAGGCGCGCGTGCGCGGCGTGACGCTCATGGCCCTGTCGAACAAATTCCGCTACTTGCTGCTCTCGACAGGTAACAAAAGCGAAATGGCCGTCGGCTACGTGACGCTCTACGGGGATACGAATGGCGGGCTGGCCGTGCTGGCCGACGTGTACAAAACCCAGGTCTACCGCCTGGCCCGGTACATCAACGCACGCGCAGGTCGCTACGTCATCCCCGAACGCATTCTGACCAAGCCGCCCTCGGCCGAGCTGCGTCCGGGCCAGAAAGACACCGACTCGCTTCCGCCCTACGAAGTGCTCGATGTGATCCTGCAGCGCTACATCGAATACCGGGAGGAAGTGGATGAGATCGTGGCGGCCACCGGATTCGACCGGGCGCTGGTGGCCGACATCCTGCGTCGCGTAGACCGTAACGAGTACAAGCGACGCCAGACGCCACCGGGCCTGCGCGTAACGGGCAAGGCGTTTGGCATCGGGCGCCGCCTGCCCATCGTGATGCGCTGGAATCGCGCCGTGCTTGAAGAGGTACGCCGCAACCACACGGCGGCTCTGCAAACCCAGTCGGAGCGCACGTCATGATCGCCTACGTGTCGGGCAAGCTGGCGTCCAAGAAACTGACCGAGGTGGTGGTGGACGTCCACGGCCTGGGCTATCGGCTCCTGATCCCCACGTCCACCTACGAAGTGCTGCCGGAAGTCGGCGCGCCGGTGCACCTGCTAACGCACTATTACGTGCGGGAAGATGCCGCGCTGCTGTTCGGATTTGCGACCGAGGCCGAGCGGACGCTCTTCGAGGTGCTGCTGGGCGTGTCGGGCGTCGGACCCCGGCTGGCGCTGGCAGCCCTGTCGGCGTTGTCGCCGACCCAGCTTCACGAAGCGGTCACCACGGGCGACGTACAGACGCTGAAGCGCATTCCCGGCGTGGGACAGCGGCTGGCCGAGCGGCTGATTGTGGAACTACGCAACCGGCTGGCGCTGCTGGATCTGGCCGAACTGACGCCTGCGGGCGTGGACGATGTACGTGCGCAGGCCCGTGCCGATGCGCTGGCGGCGCTGGAAGCGCTGGGCCTGCCCCGTGCGGCCGCCGAACGCAGCCTGCGCAAAGTGCTCCGTGAGCATCCGGGCATTCAGTCGGCCGAAGAACTCATCCGCCTGGCCCTGCGCGAGCACAGCGGCTAAACCTGCTGGTGCTGCGACATGCCGTTCGTTGTAGCATGGGGGGCGGCCGCATCGGACCGGTGACGTGGGATGATCACGGTAAAGATGCTGCCGATGCCGGGCTGGCTTTCCACGTAGATCTGCCCGTTCAGCAGACGCACGATGCGCTGCACGATGGTCAGCCCTAGGCCGCTGCCTTCGTAGTCGCGTGAAAGCCCGCTGGAGGCCTGTTTGAACTCCTCGAAGATGACCGACTGCAATTCTTCCGGAATGCCGATGCCTGTATCGGCCACCTGTAACTGGACGGTTTCTGCATCGCCTTCGAGCAACACGGTCACCCCGCCTTCTTCGGTGAACTTGATCGCATTGTGCACCAGGTTTTTGACCAATCGCTCCCAGAGCCCTTCATCCACGCAGGCGATCAATGTGGGCTCGCTGCTCTGCACCGTGAGTTTCAGTTTTTTATCACGGGCCAGCGGCGCCAGCTCGTCGACCACCGCCCGTGTAGCAGCCACCACGTCCAGGTCCTGATGCCGCACGTGCACGGTACCGGCTTCCAGGCATGCCATATAAAGAAGCGCGTCCAGTGTATCAAGTAAGCGCTGCCCGCTCTGTTTGATAGTCTGGGCCATTTCGCGGTACATCGGATCGTCCAGCTCCTCCTCCAGAATCTGCGCATAGCCCAGAATCCCGGCCAGCGGCGTGCGGATCTCGTGGTTCATGTTGGCCAGAAAGGTGCTCTTCAGACGAGCCATTTCTTCGGCGGCTTCCTTGGCGGCCACCAGCACGGCCTGATGCTCCTGCACCCGCGTCAGCATTTCGTTGAAGGTGGCGGCCAACTCCCGGAGTTCCACGGGACCTTCGACCGGCACCCGCACCGAGTAGTCGTGCGTTTCGGCTACCGAGCGGGCCGCCCGCTGCAGTCGTTCCAGCGGGCGTGTGATGCGACGCTGCAGCAACGCCACCAGGATCATGCTGATGCCCAGCGATAAAAGCATTACGCTACCCACCACGGATGCATAGCGCTTCATCCGCGTGCGCCATCCCAATAGGCTTGCCTGCAGGTACACGTAGCCCTGCGTCTGGCCCTCCCAGCGCATCGGCTCCACATGGTGCACCGTTTCCCAACTGTCCCCGGATGTCGGGAGCTGTGCGGGCAATTCCGTCGGGGAAACGCCGCTGAGATACCAGGCAAACAATCGCCCGTCGGCCGTGTACAGTGCAGCAATTTGTACGGCAGGAAAGCTGCGCACGCCCTCCAGCAGTTCGGTAGCTGCTTGTTCGTCCTGAAAGACCATCAGATCGACACTGTGCCCGGCCAGCACCCGTCCCAACACCTCCAGCTCCCGCGCCTTCTCGCGCCGGAACTGAGCCAGATCGTAGAAGGCAAACAGCACACCGTTGAGCAACAGGACTACCGTGCAGGTCAAGAGTACGATCAGGACCAGCTTCGCCCTGAGCGAGCAACGATCTACGAGCTTCATCCTGCTTCCTCGTAGATTCGGGCCAGCCGGAGCAGGCGCGCACTCAGTTGCAGACCTGCCCGGCGAGCCGCCGTGATGTTGATTTCAAACTGAATTCGGTTTTCCTCTTCCACCAGCCGCACAATGCCGCCCTGCCTCAGGAAATCCTCCCTTTCCCCGACCGTTAGCGCCGGCCGATTTTTCAACCGGGTCAAACGCGGCTTTGATACGATAGGCCCGCGCCAACTCCACAGATGTTATCTGATCCAGTCCAGTCCCCGTAAATCCCGGACCTAAAATCAACTCCCAGAAGCAAAGCAGACGCCCCCCTACTTGAAGGCGCATAGCTCAGGCAGGCGTGTTGTTTAAACAGGCTCTTGTACGGGATATCGGTCGGAAAGGCTTACGGTTAAACTCCCCGAAAAAAACTCTGCCCGAAATTTATGGAGAGCCAGGTAACGATCCTGTTGCCTTGCCGAACAGGAAGGCGTCTGGGCGAACCCAACGATCCGTCCCTCCAGAAAATGCAGCATTGAAATGAGAAGATGCCATTATTTATCGGGCGGTTTTGCACACCGACCGTTTTCACCGGACCGCAACTGGTAACCTCCCCTCCTTTCAGAAATGCAGCACCAGTTCAAACGAGGCCTGCCGCCCCAGATCGTACACATCGACGGGCGCGAAGGCGAAGCGTCGGGGCTGGCGTTTCCCGACCAGCACCAGCACGGGCGCGCGGTACCAGGGATTGGCGCGATCGAACAGGTTGAACAGGCCCAGCCGTAGCTCGGCCGTGGCGACGGCCATCCGGTAGCGGCCTGTCAGCGTCAGGTCCATCCGGTGATAGGGTCCCAGCCGTTTCGGCTGGTTCAGGTCTGTGTAGCGCGCGGTGTTGGGCGGGCCAGATGCCGAGAACCACGCCACCGTGAGCATTCCGCCCGGCCAGAGCGGCACGTCCAGGTAGGCCCGCAATTGATGGCGCCGGTCCCAGGGGGCCGGATACCAGGCCCCACCGTTCAGCGCATCGTGGGCCAGATCGATCCGGCTCAGCGCATAGGCCAGCGTGGCCCGAAACGGCCCGAGCGGCTGATCCAACAACGCTTCCAGCCCATAGGCCCGGCTCCGGGCACCGGTGAGCCAGGGTGTCGTTGTCTCGTGATCGCGTGTAATCAGGAAGAAGGGCGCCACGATCTCGTGCTGCCACACGTTGGCGAAGTGCCGGGCGTAAACGTCAAGCTGCAGGCGTGTGCGTCCGGGGCGAAGCTGCACCCCGGCGCTCACGTTGTCCACCACGGTCGGCGGCTGGTTTTGTCCGGTCAGCAGCCAGATGCCCGTGCTGTTCATGTTTTCGAAGGCCAGGTGGTGCAGGAACTGATAGTTCCGGCTGAAGCCAACTCCGGCCGACCACCGGCCTTCGGGGTGTAGCGTCAGCTGAAGTCGGGGCGAAAGGCGGACGTACGGGCCTGTCGAAAAGGCATGAAGCCGAAGCCCGGCCAGTACTTTCACCTGCACGTCCGGGTGTCCCTCGTACTGGAGAAAGGCGTCTGTCTGCACCGCCCGCTGCTTTTCCGCAAAAGGCCGGGACCGAACGGCCGAGTGTTCTTCGTACGAAAGGTCCAGGTGTTGCAGGGTATAACCCAGCGTCCAGTAGCCCGTCTCCTGCGCCACTTGCAGCATCTGCTCCCAGCGCCATTCGCGCAGTGCGTTCGTATAGGCAAACGGAGCCAACCGCCGAAACAGCTTCTGGAGGCCGCCGCCGGTGAACGCATACAGGAAATCGTCCTTCGTGTAGCGGCTCTCGTAGGCGGTGGTTGCCAGTAGGGTTTCCAGACGCAACGCCGCGCTCAGCCGATAGGCAAGCCGGGCGCTGGCCGCGCGGTTGGCCCAGCGTTGCTGGGTGGTGACCGGCCGCCAGTCGAAGCCCGTCACCTCACCGCGGATGTTCCAGTAGGGCATCAGGCGCTGGGCCTGCTGGCGGGCATCGTCGCCGCCCAGGTAGCCGCTCAACGTCAGGCGCAGCGGACCGCCTTCGAGCCGGAGTTTGCCATGCAGGTCGTAAAACACGGCAGCCGACGGCCCCAGCTCCAGCAGACGGGCTTCCAGATCGGCCACGTTCGGAGGAAGCGGTCCGGTGGGGCGTGCCACGTCGAGCCCGAATGCCACGAGTCGGTCGTTGCCGGGCCAGGCGAGCACATCCAGCAACGACCGACGTCCAGCCAGAATCCAGCTTCCAGAGCGGCCCAGCGGTCCTTCCACCAGCAGACGCCCGGCCACGTTGCTCATGCCGGCCACACCTCGGGGGCGCTGGTAGCTACCGCTGCGGGTCACGAAGGCAAGCGTACCTCCGGGCGGTGCGGCGTAGGTAGCCGGCGCCACGTCGTAGAAGAAACCGACGGCCTGGAGGGCATCCGGGTTGAAGGCATCGAACAGACCGAACAGATGGGACGGATGGTAGACGGGCACGCCGTCGAGTAGCACCTGAAAGCCGTCGGTATGACTGCCCCGCACGGTCAGGCCATCAAGCCCGATGGCCAACCCGACGGCCGGCAGAGCCTGCAGTGCCCGGAGCACGCTGCGCTCGCCGAACGGCGCAAACCGCGCGGGTTGCACCAACCGTTGCCAGGTGGTGTCGATTCCGTCGAGCCAGGCAGCATTGCCCACGATGAGCACGGCGGGGAGCGCTTCGGTCTGGGGCACAAGCGCGAGCCTCAGCGGCCGTGCCGTTTCGCGCACGGCCAGCGAAACGGTTTGCGACTCGTAGCCCACGTACGAAGCGGTGAGTGTCAGCGAGTCGAGCCCGGCCGGCAGGTCTACCGTCGCGGCGAACCGCCCTTCGGCATCGGCCATGGTGCCCTGGAGTTGGTCGCCCACCCGCCAGGCAACCGTCGCATAAGGCAAAGGCAGACCGGTCGCCACGTCGCGCACCTGGCCTTCGATCGAGACCTTTCGCGTGGGCGCTTCCAGCAGCAGAAGCTGGCGCCGTGCCGTGTCGGCCTCCAGCACGAGGCCTTGCCGGGCCAGTTCACGCGTGAGCGCTTCGATAAGATGGGCTTCGGTTGTCTGCAGCGTGACGGTACGCCCTTCGACGAGCACGTCGCGATAGAGCACCTGATAGCCGCTGCGCCGAGCCACATCGTCGAGCACCTGGCGCAGCGGCGCCTCCTGATAGACGACCGGCTGGGCCCGGCCCATCTCCACCAGCCCCAGCAGGCCAAAAATGATGAGCACCCGGCACGCGATCCTACCGCTTTGCATCGGCTTCGAACCGATAATGCTTCGGCGCGACCTCGACGAAGCGACCGCCCAGCACCCGTCCCAGATCCTGCAGCACCTGCGGCAGACTGTCGAGCGTCAGCGTGCCGCTGAGCGTCTGCGACGCGTAGGGTTCCGGCAGCGTGAGCCGTACGCCGAAGTGGTGCGCCAGCTCGGCGGCAACCTGCGCGGCCGGCTCCTGCACGAAGGTCAGCTGTCCCTGTAGCCAGTCCAGATAGGTTGCGGCCGGCGCCGGCTCCGGCGGCGTCAGGTGTCCGTCGGCCGTCAGGCGGCTACGCTGGCCGTCGGTGAGCACCTGACGCTGGCCGCGTGGCCCTTCCAATTGCAGCCGTCCTGTTTCCAGAAAAACTTCCACACCGCCCCAGGTGCGCACATCGAAACGTGTGCCCAACACTGTGACGCGCACCGGCCCGGCTTCCACCTGAAACTGCCGTGTTGGCCGATGCACCACGTCGAAAAACGCCTCGCCTTCCAAGCGATAGCGCAGGACGGTCTCTGAAGCGACCACCTGATAGAGCTGCGAATGGGGCCGTAGCGTGATCTGAGAGCCGTCCGGCGCCGTGTAGACCTCGGATGCGGCCTCGGCTGCCGCCACTAGCACGGGCGTGCTTTCTTTCCCCGCATACAGCCACCAGCCCAGACCAGCCGCCAGCAGCACGACCGTCACGGCCAGCGCCCGGCGCCAGTGCAGACGGCGAACCTGCGGCCGGCGGTGTGGCGCCCGGTCGGCCGCCTGCCGGTGCATCTGCGCCGCAATCCGCTGCCAGATCCGCTCGCTGCGCGCCGGCTGTGGATGCGGCACCGCCTCCTCGGCCAGGGCCAGCAGCGCCCGACCCAGCGGATCGGCCGTCAGCTCCGGATCGGCGTCCAGCGGACGCCCTTCCTCCCGGAGCTGCCCGATCCGCCGGGCCAGCGCTTCGTCACGGTCGCTATGGGACGGTCGCTTCATCATCGGCAAAGATAAGGTCGGGTTGTCTTTCAACCTCCCGACCCGAAGGTTCCATTTACGAATCCCGCTTCACCTCGCCGGTGCCCAGGAAGATGCGGTAGGTCTGCGGAATTCCGTAGAAGCGCACGAGCGCCGAGCCATCACCGTTCATTTCGATGGTACCCTCGACCTCATGCACCACCTCCTTGTCGCCCGTGCGCTTGACCATCCGCACCTCGTAGGCCAGCGTGCCGTAGGTCAGGTGCTCCAGCGAATCGGTCGCCGACGGCTTGAGGATGTAGATCGGTCCGTCGGTCACCAGACGCGCCCGGAACTCCTGTTCGACCTCCTGTCCCTTGTCGTTCACAAAGTGCCGGGCGCCCTCCATTTCCTGCTCGCCCTCAAAGGTAATCGTGTCGCTTTCGGCCTCCAGGCCTTCGACGTGCCAGGCAGCACGCCGCTCAAACGAAGCACTCCGTTCGTTGCCCGAAGGCGTCCGATGGGCCACCGATCCCTTGCGGAATCCTTCGAATTCGATCGAAGCAATCCGTTCGCGTTCGGCCCGCGGGCGCGCGATAAACTGTCCCTCACTATCCTTGAAGACGTACTTCAGCAGCGCTTCGATGGACTTCTGGAAATTGGGACGGCTTACTTCATGGATGAAATGAATGGTAAAGGTCCCCGTCGTCGAGTCGTAATCGACGCGGAAGCCCCGCCGCATGCCGCGCCAGTAGCGCGGATTCTGGACCGCGTCGCCGTCTTTCGAGGCAACGCTGCCCGTCAGGTAGTACATGCCGTTCTGGTCGAACGTGGCCGTGGCGTCGTACAGGTCGGTCATCATACCGTCGCTCTGATCGGCCAGCGACTGGGCCACGATCTCGGCCACGGCCTGCGCATCCTCCTCGCTGAGCGCCGTCTCATTGCCGCTCTGCAGCGCATCGCAGGCTGCCAGCGAAAGCGCCAGCAACAGCGTCAGTCCGCCGTGATAGAACCGCTTCATCGCACACCTCCTTTGGTTTGGTGATTCGGATGGTACAACAGGCCGGTCGCTTATCGACCGGCTACTTCCTGTACACATCAACCGGCCGCTTCCCCCATCCGAATCGGGAAAAAATGGCTTACCGGAAGTCGGCCAGAGCGACCCGGAGCTGCCGGAGCGCCTGGGCCATCTGATTTTCCACGGTCTTCGGACTGATGCCCAGCACTTCGGCTGCCTCCCGATAGGTCAGATCCTGCAGAAAGCACAGTTCGAAGACGGCGCGGCGGCGCTCGGGCAGGCGGGCGATGGCCTCTTCAAGCCGGACCCGCAGCAGGGCAGCATCGGTCTGGCGATCCGCTCCGGGCGATGGATCGGACAGTTCCGGCAACGCGTCGTCGGCATTCAACCGACGGGTATCCCGAAAGTGGTTCAGCGCTCGGTTGTGTCCGATACGGAACAGAAAGGCGCGGAGCGAGCGCTTCGGATCGATCTGCGCCCGGCGTTCCCAGATGGCCAGAAAGGCCTGCTGCACTAAGTCCTCGGCCACCTCCGGCGCCACACCCATCCGCTCCAGGTAATGGAGCAGAAAGGCGTGGTAGCGCTCAAAAAAAATACGAAACGCCTGTCGGTCGCCTTCCCGAATGCGCCGGGCCAGCTCGGCGTCGTCGAGCACGCCGATGGCGCCCTGGCGGGCCAGCAACAGCAGCAGTCCGAGCGTTACGTCCGTCATGGGCTCTGTAACGATTCCCCTGCCGGGTATCGGCAAAAACAACGCCGGATTGAAAGCGCGAGGCAGCAGGCGCAAATCATAAGCGCATTTTTACAGGAGTTTAGAAGCCGAATATAGTCTATCCTTCCTTAGGAAACACGCACGACCGTTTGTCAGGTTGTGCATATGCTGCCTTTCCGTTTGAACAATTGCTACACACCTGTCGGAGACGGACATGACGCGAACTTTTCGTATGCTGGGTATCGGCATCGGACTGCTGCTGGGACTGGGCGTACTTCTGGCAGGGATTGTCTACCTGCTCTCCGGTCGTTATCTGCAACAAAAGTATACCCTGCACGCCGTCAACCTGACGGTAGCCGAAGACTCCGCCCTGCTGGCCCGCGGCCGTCACGTGGCGACAATCCGAGGCTGCATGGACTGCCACGGCACGGACTTCGGCGGCCAGATCTTCATCGACGACCCGCTGCTGGGCCGCTTTGCCGGTCCCAACCTGACGCGCGGCGGCCGGGGCACCGCACTGTCCGTGGCCGACTGGGAGCGTGCCGTACGCCACGGCATCCGGAGCGACGACCGTCCCCTGCGCTTCATGCCGGCCCTCGAGTACAACCAGCTCAGCGATGAAGACCTGACGGCGCTGATCGCCTACGTACAACACCTGCCCTCCGTGGATCGACCCACCGTGCCGATCCGGATCGGTCCCCTGGCCCGCATCCTGTTCATGACGGGCAATCTGCCGCAACTGGTCCCGGCCCGCCTGATCGACCATGACGCGCCCCACCGATCGGCACCACCCTACGGCCCCACGGTCGAATATGGGACCTACCTGTCCTCCTCATGCGCCGGATGCCACGGACCGGGCTTCAGCGGCGGCCCCATCCCCGGCGCCCCGCCCGAATGGCCCCCGGCCTCCAACCTGACGCCCGACCCGGAAACTGGCCTGGGCACCTGGACCGAAGCCGACTTCATGCGCGCACTCCGCGAAGGCCGGCGGCCCGACGGCTCGGCCATCGATGCTCGGTACATGCCCATTCGGTTTACCTCGAAGATGACCGACGTCGAAATCCGGGCGCTCTGGGCGTTTCTTCAGACCCTGCCGCCGACCCCGGAAGGAAATCACTGAATCGGGGCAATCCACGCGTCCTGATCGGGCGCACACGTGGTGTGTCCCTCTCGTACCCATCCCTTCTGATTGCGGCACGCGCCAACCGCCTCGCTCCCGCATTTGCCCGAACAGCTACGGCGTTTTCCTTTCTCAAAACGCGAAAAAGCCGGAACCTTTCTCCGGGCCGCGCGAAAGACTGCGGCCCTGCAGCAGAGCGGGCGTTTCTTTTCAGACGCAGAACGTGCAATGAGCTATCCCCTGCGCAATATCGCCATTGTGGCGCACGTCGACCACGGCAAAACGACGCTGGTCGACGCCATGCTCTGGCAGAGCGGCATCTTCCGGGCCAATCAGGAAGTCCAGGAG